>MNUQ01000015.1:367-37116 GCA_001871085.1 Desulfovibrionaceae bacterium CG1_02_65_16 | reverse complement strand
TGAGAATGGGCCAGGCCAGAGTGGCGTCGGCGTGAACCTCGGCGAAGCGGCCGCCCTCGGCGGGGGGCACGAACTTGCCCCAGCTGATGCCCTCCTGGTAGGTGCAGCCGGAAAGGCCGCCCCAATGCACCGGCTCCGGGCAGATGCGGATGGCGTAGGAAAAGCGCCGGGCGGGCAGGTCGCGCTCCAGGCGGTCGCTCATCACATCAAAAAATGGCCCAACCTGCTGCGCCCAGTTGCGGGGCACGCCGCCGCCGATGGTGAAGATGGCCATTTTCTTCGCGCCGTACATCTTCTTGGAATAGCTGAAGAGATCCAGAAATGGATTGAACTGGAAGGGCAATTCCCCCGGGCCTTTTTCACCCAGCAGGTGGCCGAAGTCCCGCGCAAGGATGGCGCAGGCGACGTCCAGCGCCAACTCCGAGTCCGTAAAGGCCGGAATGTACACCGGCACATTCTTCACATACGCGCTTTTGAGAATGCCGGGGCCCTCGTACTTCTCGGCAAGGTGCTTGCCGATGGCCCGGCAGATGAGCTCGCTGGAGAGGTGCGAGACCTTCTGTTCGTCCATGAGCTGGCGCATCACCTCGCGCATCACCAGCTCGGCCTGGGTGAAATTGGCCTCGGGCTCAAGGGTGTCGTACACGCGGTTGTAGCCGGCGTCGAACAGCGCCTTGTCGTTCATGGCGGCGTTGTACTTGAAGTGCTTCAGCCCAAGGGACTCGATGAAGCCGTGGGCCATGAGCGCGCCGGTGGAGACCACCACGTCGAGCCAGCCCTCGTCGATCATCTTGATGAGCAGCTTGCTTTGCTTGGCCACGGTCATGGCGCCGGAAAAGGTGCCCACCACGACGCAGTCGGGATCGGCGACCATGGCCTCCAGCACGTCCAGCGCCTCGCCCAGGCTGCGGCCGGCAAAAGCCGTGCGGCCCATGGCCGTGAGCAGCTCGTCGAAATCGCCAATGGCGTCCGGGTCGAGGGTGGTGAGGGGGGTCAGCTTGTCGGCGGCGCCGTCGTGCAATGTGCGCTTGATGGTGGACATCGTAAATTCCTTTTATATGACAAGGCCTCCCGCTCCCGTGACCGGAGGCGGGAGGCCCGTGGTTGCTTCAGTGCGGTGCGCCGTTTACAAAATGAAGACCACGGCGGACACCGTGGTGGTCCACATATTGTTGGCGCCCATGGCGGAAATGGGGGCGGAGAGGGAATCGATGATCTTGCCGCTCATGAGGTAGACCTCGCGCCGTTCGTCGTAGCCGATCTCGGGGTCGAAATCGACGCCAAGGGTGGTGGCGAGCATGGTGGAGGCCAGGTCCTCGGCGAAGTCGCCCAGCTCCTTCTCCTCCTCACCAAAGCTGTGGTGCTCGGAGATGTAGCCGTAGTGCTCCTTGTCCAAGGGAATGGCCATGCCGACGGCGGAGCCGACCAGACGGCCCTTCTCGTTGGTCTGGTTGCGGGCCATGACGCAGAAGGTGACCTGTCCGGGATGCAGGTTTTTCACACCCTCCTCCAGCGTCACCAGTTCGCAATTGGGCGGATAAATGCTCGACACGTACACCAGGTTCTGTTTCTCGATGCCGGCGTCGCGCAGGGCCAGCTCGAAGGATTGCAGCTTGTTTTTGTGGGCGCCCACGCCTTTGGTGAAGAAGGCGCGGGTGGGAACCATGGGGTAGTTGGCCATGTAGTGACCCTCCTGGGCTTGGGATAACGCCGGGGTGCCCCGACGAATGACGCCATATATTTTTTTGGAAGGGCTGGCTACTATTAAATTGGGCCAGTCCTGGCAAGCACAATCCGCGGCCCCTGCCATGGATACGCCGCAACCTTGCGGTTATCCTTCCAAAAGCTTCAGCTGACCGCAGGCGGCGGCGATGTCCTGGCCCATGCTGCGGCGCAGGAAGGTGGTGATGCGCTTGGAGCGCAGATATTCCTGAAAGGCCAGCACGGCGGCCGGGTCCGGCGCGCGGTAGGGTGGGTTGGGAGCAATCTCCGGCGGGGGCGGATTGTAGCCGATGAGATTGACCTTGCAGCGCCGCTGGCCCAACAGACGCACCAGCTGCTTGGCGTGCTGGATGCTGTCGTTCACCCCGCCGAGCATGATGTACTCGTAGGTCACGCGCTCGCGCTGCTTCAGCGGATAGGCGTCCAGGCAGGCCAGCAGCTCGTCCAGCGGCACGCGCGCGGCCTTGGGCATAAGCTTCTCGCGCAGCTCCTGCGTGGGCGCGTGCAGGGATATGGCCGGCACGGCGAGGCCCGAATCGCCCAAAATTTTAAGGCTGTGCGGAATGCCCACGCTGGAGACCGTGCTGCGGCGCGAGGCGATGGAAAGCCCCTCGACATTGCCCAGGGTGGCCAGGGCGCGCAGCAGCTCGGTCAGATTCATCAGCGGCTCGCCCATGCCCATGAACACCACGTTTTTGAGCGCGCCCAGGCCGACCTGCGCCAGGTGCGCGCGGCCCACCAGCACCTGGCCCAGAATCTCGCCCATGGTCATGTTGCGCGTGAAGCCCAGCTCCCCCGTGGAGCAGAAGGTGCACGCCATGGCGCAGCCCACCTGGGTGGAAAGGCACTGGGTGTAGTGCTCGCCCATGGGGATGAGCACGGTTTCCACGCGCTCGCCATCCGCCAGGCGCAACAACAGCTTTATGGTGCCGTCGCGGCTGGTGCGCACAACGTCCACGGCCGGCAGGCCGATCACGGCGCACTCGGCGAGCTTGCCCTTCAGGTCCTTGGAGAGGTTGGTCATCTCGGAAATGTCGCGCGCGCCCCGGCGCCACAGCCAATGCCATAGCTGGTCCGCGCGGAAGCGCGGCTGTTTGAGCGCATCAACCACAAACGCCTCAAGTTCGGAGCGCGTGAGGTTGAGCAGGTTGGTCATGGGGGCGGCGGCGGTCATCGCCTGAGCATGTACCAGCGCGAGGCCCGTTCCACAAGAGGGCGCGCAAAAGGGGGAGCATGCGCCGCTCCCAGCCATGGCGCAAAAGGCCTCCGGCAGCCGCGCCCCTTTCGGCTACCTCCCGGGGCTCCCCGGGCTCGCAAGGGCGCAAGCCCTCCCCGGCGTCCGCGCGGGACCGCCCTTCCCTCCCGGCGTGATTTGTCCTATTGCACGCGCATGAACACAACGACCACGACCAAACGAGCCGAGGAGCTGCGCCGCAATCTGAATTCGGTGCGCGCGCGCATGGCCAAGGCCTGCGGACGCGCCGGCCGGCGCGAGGACGACGTGCTGCTGCTGGCGGTTTCCAAATTCCACCCGGCGGGCGATGTGGCCGCCCTGGCCCAGGCCGGGCAGCGGCATTTCGGCGAGTCCTACGCGCAAGAGGCGCTGGCCAAGCAGGCCGAGCTGGTGGACCAGGACATCCTGTGGCACTTCATCGGCGGCTTGCAGACCAAGAAGGCCAAGGCCGTGGCCGGCCGTTTCGCCCTCATCCACAGCCTGGACTCCGAGAAACTGGCGCGCGAGCTGTTCAAACGCGCCAAGGAGGCGCTCATCCTCCAGCCGGTGCTCATTGAGGTGAACATGGGCGAGGAGCAGAAGGCCGGCGTGGACGAGAGCGACCTCATCTCCCTGGCGGAGCTGACGGCCTCCCTCAAGGAGCGCGGCTGCGGGCTGGATTTGCGGGGGCTCATGTGCCTGCCGCCGGTTTTTGACTCGCCGGAGGAGGCGCGGCCGGCCTTCGCCTACCTGCGGGAGCTGCGCGACGACCTCGCGGCGCGGCTTGGCGCGCCCCTGCCGGAGCTCTCCATGGGCATGACCGGCGACTTCGAGGCGGCAATCGAGGAGGGCGCCACCATCATCCGCGTGGGCACGTCTCTTTTCGGGCCGCGGCCCGCCCGCTAAACGGAGCGGACAGCCGGAGCCGGACAGCGCGCCCCCGGCCCTTCTTGATAAACCACGGGGCGGGTGCTACCGTCGCCATCTGCGGTCAGGCGCGAGCGCGCGCCAGCCGCCCACATTCGGACCGCTCACACGGAAACGCCCATGCAGCTCCGCAAACGCACCTGTCTGGCCGCCTTGGCCCTCGCCCTCGGGCTTTGCTTGTGCGCCCAGGCCGCATCCGCGGCCACGCTCTCGCTGCAAAATCTCGTGGTGGACAACCAGTCCGGCATGCTGGCCGCGCGGTTCGGCATCTCGGTTGAATCGCTGGCCGAGGTTTCCGACGCGCTGACCAGCGGCATGACCCTTTCGCTGACGTGCAAGACCCGGCTCACCCGGCGGGGCGGGGTATTCTCCAATACCCAGGTGGCCGCCGCAGACATGGACAGCCGCCTCAAATACGACTCTTTGACCAAGGAATTCAGCCTCACCCTGCCGGGTCGCGAGGCCCCGCTCAAAAACACGCGTCTGGACGAGCTGCTGCGCGTGGGCTGGGGCACGCTCTCGCTGGAGATGGGCGCGTGGAAAACGCTGGAGCACGGGCAGGAATACACCCTCACCCTCGACATCCGCCTGCACCAGGTGGAGATTCCCAACTGGTTCCGGCGCACGCTCTTCTTCTGGTCGTGGGACCTGACTCCCCAGGCCTCCTACCAGCTGCACTTCAAGCCGTAGCAGGCCACTGTGAACGACGATTCGCAGACCCCGGCGCCCACCACGCCTTCCGCGTCCTCAATAGTGGAGGCCCGCGAGCATTTGCGCCGCCGCCGCGAGGCGGGCATCGCCGTGGCCGGCGTGCTGTCCATTGTGGTGCTGGTGTGGGTGGAGCTCAAGCTGCTCGGCGTCACGTCGTACCTCTTCCTCGGTCTGGTCAATCTCAATTTCATTTTGCTGCTCGTGGTGCTTTTTGTGGTGGGCAGAAACGGCGTGAAGCTGATGCTGGAGCGCCGGCGCAACGTGCTGGGCTCGCGGCTGCGCTCACGGCTGGTGCTTGCGTTCATCCTGCTCTCGCTGGTGCCGGTGGCGCTTATGTTCTACGTTTCGGCCAAGTTCGTGCAAACCAGCGTGGATTACTGGTTTAAGACCCAGGTGGAGGACTCCATGGAGCAATCCCTGGAGATCGGCCGGGCCTTCTACCAGTCCGCGCAGGCCCGCGTGGAGCAGCGCGGCGGCGAGGTGCTCTCCCAGGTGGCGGCCAACCACTTCACCTGGGGCGGCAGGAACATGGACGCCCACTTGGTGGATTCCAAGCGCGAATACGGGCTTACGGTCATCGGCGTGCTGACGCCCGACGGCCGCGAACAGAACACGCACCCGGCCAAGGTGTTCGAGCGCGTGTGGGCCGAGGCCCGCACCAAGGTCGATCTGGCCGACCTGCGCAAGAATCCGCGCCCCGTCTCGGTCATGCTTTCCAGCGCGGGCAACGACCTCATTGTGGGCATTTTGCCCGTGGACGAGGGCAAGACCGGCTTTCTGGTGCTGGGCGAAAGCATAGGCGGCGGCCTGCTGCACAAGCTGGACGAGGTCGTGCGCGGGCTGGACGAGTACAAAAAGCTGCGCAAGCTCAAATATCCCTGGAAAATGAACCTCTACCTGACCCTCGGCGTCATGAGCCTGCTCATTGTGCTGGGGGCGTCGTGGTTCGGCTTCCGTCTGGCCAAGGAGATCAGCGCGCCCGTGCAGGCCATGGCCGCCGGCACCGAGAGCATCGCCAAAGGCGATCTTTCCGTGCGGCTGGCCGACGCCGGCAACGACGAGCTGGGGTCGCTGGTGCGCTCCTTCAACCGCATGGCCGAGGACCTGGAGGCCGGGCAAAAACGACTAATGAACGCCAACGAGCGCATGGGCCAGCAGTACGAGGAGCTGGAGCGGCGCGGCCGGTACATCGAGGCAGTGCTCGACAACATCACCAGCGGCGTCATCTCCACCGACGCCAGCGGGCGCATCGGCACCGTGAACAAGGCGGCGGAGGCCATGCTGGGCGTGCGCGCCGAGCAGCTGGTGGGGCTGAAGGCGCAGCATCTGGTGCATGGCGAATTTTCGGAGCTGCTCTCCGAGGCGTTGCGCCACCTGGCCAAGGTGCCCGAGGCGCGCTGGACCCGGCAGATAGACCTGCAATTGCGCGAGCGCAGCGCCCGTTTTCTGGTGAACCTCGTCGGTTTGGCCAACGGCGCAAGCGATGGCGAGGGCGGCGGCGCGGCGGAGGGCACGGGGCTTGTGGCCGTGTTCGAGGACATCACCGAGCTGGAGAAAATGCAGCGGCTGGCCGCCTGGCGCGAGGTGGCGCAGCGCATCGCGCACGAGATCAAGAACCCGCTCACGCCCATCAAGCTTTCCGCCCAACGGCTGCAACGCAAGTTCTCCAGCGTGGCCCAGGACCAGAGCTTCGACGACTGCGCGGAGCTCATTGTGCGCGAGGTGGAGCGCTTGCAGCAAATGGTGAGCGAGTTTTCCAACTACGCCAAGCTGCCCGAGCTCAAGCCCGTGCCCGGAGACCTGACCGCCCTGCTGGCCGAGGTGGTGGGCACCTTCGCCACCGCCCACCGCGAGTTTGCCTGGGAGTTCGACGCCGCGCCGGACCTGCCGCAAGTGCCGTTTGACGCCGAGGGCCTGCGCCGGGTGTTCATCAACCTGCTGACCAACGCGGCCGAGGCCCTGGATGGCCGCGAAGACGGCCGCGTGACCGTGCGGGCCGTGGCCGACCCCGCGCGGGGCGTGGCCCGCGTCAGCGTGGCCGACAACGGCCCGGGCTTCAGCCAGGAAGAGCGCGCGCGCATGTTCGAGCCCTATTTCTCGCGCAAGAAAACCGGCACCGGCTTGGGGCTCACCATCGTCCGCTCCGTCATCACCGACCACAAGGGGCAGGTTCGCGTGGAGGCGGCCAGCCCGCACGGCAGCGTCTTTTTGGTGGAGCTGCCGCTGGCCTGAACATGAAGCCGGCGCAACCGGCCCCGCGCGGGCCAATCCCTCCCGCCACGCCCGGCAATCCCTCTTTTCACAAAACGCCAGACCGTCCACGGGGATCCGCCAAGGCGGATGCCGGGTCGAATACCCAGCCCAATAATCAATCGGATGGTGGTCGGCCGAATGGCTCCGGCCGAATGGCTCCGAATAGCCCGGCCGAATGGCCCCGGATGGTCTTAGGAACGGCCTACCGCGGGCAGACGCCGCCGAAGCAGCGCGACAAAGCCCTCGGCCATGCGCCCCACATATTCCAGGTAATAGCGCAGGCCGGCGGCGCGGCTCTCTGGGCCGGCCCCCTCGGCGAGGGCGGCGGCGTGGAAGCGCTGGTTGTCAAAATCCGCGTAGCGCTGCACCAGATAACTCACGTTGTTCTGCTCGAAACGCTTGAACAACTGCGAGGCGGCAAGCAGAAACGTCCCGTCCTCCCGCGCCAGCACCAGCGGCGCGGCCTGGGCTATGGCCTCCCAGTTGCGCAGCTCGGCGCGCAGCATGGCCGTCACCTGGGCGGGATCGGTTTTGAACGCCGGGGGCTGGACCGAAATCCGAGCCAGCGCGGCCAGCCGCCGGGGCAGCCGCCCGGTGGGGGACACGGGGCAATCCTCCGCATAGGTCAGCCCCGGGCCGTGCAGAATGGTCTCGCGCGTCAGGCTGACGCACGGGAGGCCGGTGGTGCGGATCTCGTCGCGCAGCCAGTGGGCGGCGTCGAGAAAATTCAGCGTGGTGTAGCGCGTGGCGCCGGTCATGTCGCGCACGGGCACCAGCTGCGGCCAGGCATTGGTCAACGGGCGCGCCTGGGACTCGCCCAGCGGGCACGCGCCCTGCGGGGATGCGCCCTGCGGGGATGCGCCGGAACTCCCGTGAATGCTCCCGCGCGAATAGGAAAGCGTCCAGGGATCGGGCGAGCAGAGCTGCGCCCCGGCCAGCACGCAGCGCGCACAGCCCATGTGGCGCGCCAGCGAAAACGCCGTGGTGATGACCGAACCGTGCAGCCTGAGCCCCGGCCGCTGGCCGAAAAGCTCCGGCTGGCAGTTGCCGAAAAGATACGCCTGACCAAAGATCCCTCGGCCCAAATCGGCCAGGCAGTGCGCCACAAGGGACACGTCGCGCAGGGGGGGCAGGCCCTCCCAGGACTGGCCCGTGGCCACCGAGGTGTCGTTGGCCACCACGAAGTGCGGGTGGATGCCCGCCGCCGCCAGCGGTTTGAGGGCGTTGTTCACGGCGATGAGCACCGCGTGCTCGCGCACGGCGCGCAGGTACTCCAGCCGGTTGGGCAGATCCGGCCCGGCGGCCACCAGCACGGCGGTCTCCCCGGCGAAGGCCTGCCGCAGGGGCCGCAGGTCCGGGTGGCGCAGGTAGTCCGGGGCGTTGTCGTAAAAGTGCAGCTGCTGGTCGTAGAACATGCCGCGGGCCAGCGGCCGCACAGGCAGGCCGCGCGCGTTGGCCTGCCCGCTCAGCCCGTACATGCGGTGCCGGTAGAACAGCACCTCCGCCAATTCAGCCAATTCGGCCAGCTCGGCTTGGCGCTGCGCCGCTCCCGGGCCGGCGCAGCCCGGCAGGGCGTAGCACACGGGGAAGCCGTGGGCGAAAAGCTCCGGGGGCAGCAGCTCGGCCACGCTGGGCTTGAAGGCATCGGGGGGGCCCAGCAGGATGGTGACGCGCCGGGCCAGCCGCGCCGGGGTCACGCTGGCGGCGAAACGCGCCAGCCGCGCCGGATCGGTTTCAAAGATGATGAGCCGCGCGTCTGGCCGGGCCAGCCAGCGGCGCAGCGCCGGCGTGTCCGCCGCACCGAAAAACACCGCCAGGCCCGTCTTGTCCAGCACGGCGTCCAGACCGGGGTCGGTTTCGAACACCTCAAACAGCTTTTTGAGCCCCGGCACGGCGAAGGGATAGGCATAGTGCGGGGGCTCAAAGCTCCACAGGGGCGTGTGGGCGAAAAAGACGTGGTCGGCGGCCTGAATGTCCACGGGCGGCGCGCCGGAGGCTAGATTCTCCAGGGACAACGCCTCGACCACGCCGGGGGCCGCAAAAAGCACCCCCAGCTCGCGCAGGACGGGGAGAAGCACCCCGGCGTTCATGATGCGCGGGCTCCGCCTGGACCGAACGCGGGAGGACGGTCCGTGGTCCCGTTCGCCAACCGGCGGGCGGGCATCAGCCCTCCCGGACCGGCGCGATGCCTTCCGGCGGCGGCAGGATCTTGAATTTCTCGCTCACCGGCGTGGACCGCCTGGCCCAGCACTGTTTGACCGAAAGCCACAGGTAGCGCCACAGCGGCCCGGGGAACACCTTGGGATATTGGGCCGCCAGCCGGGGCAGCTCGGACATTTTGACCAGCCGCAGCAGAAACTGCACCAGCCCCTTGCCCATGAAGATGGGATAGAAGACATCGTAGTTGCGCAACACGTGGTTGATCATGGTCCAGCGGAACAGGTCGTGGGGCGGATGCTTGTCCAGGTTGCCCACGCTGTTGATGTTGCCCAGCACCGGGTTGGAGCCGAAGTTATTGCCCCCGTGGCGGCGGTAGCAGCCGTGGATGGTGGGCATCAGAAGCGAGTCGCCGATGAGATGGCAAAAGTGCGCGATGTAGTAGTCCGCGCAGATGCGGAAGGTGGTGCCGTCGGTGGGCATGACGAGCTCAACGGTGCTGCGGCGGAAGACCATGGAGCTGGAGGTGGCCCAGACCCAGAAGCCGGTCTGGAAGCTCGTCTTGCGCACATGCCGGTAGTAGCCCTTGGATTGGTGGTCCATGTGCTGGCCGCCGATGATCTCGCCCTTGCCGTTGATCTGGTACTGGTTGGAGCTGGTGAAGGCCACTGTGGCGACCGAGAGGTGCGCGCGCATGTGCGCCTCAAGAAAATCCTCCAGCAGCACGTCGTCGGCGTCGAGCATGCACACGAAGCTGCCGGTGGCGATTTTGAGGCCGTCGCGGAAGGCCTCCATCTGCCCGCCGTTCTCCGCGCGCTCAATGAGCGTGAAGCGTCCGCGAGCCTCCGGGCTTTCCACAAAGGCGCGCACGGCGGCCACGGTGCCGTCGGTGGACACGTCGTCCACCACAATGCACTCCCAGTTGTCGTAGGTTTGCCGGGTGACGGAGCGCAGGCACTCCACAATGTAGGACTCGTAGTTGTAGCTGGTGACGATGAAGCTGACGCGCGGCTTTTGCATGCGCGCCGTCTCCAGGCGCGGGTCGCGCAGGGCCTGGGGCAACGCCACGGGGAGATGGTCTGGCGCGGCCTTGGCCCGCTTGGCGATAAGATCGTGGATGCTCATGCCGTCATCCTCACAGCGCCCAGCCCGCGTCCTCGGGCTCAACGACCTTCATCTGCCGGCTGATGTAGTGGCGGGGGTCGTCCAGGGGCGTGTCCGTCTGGATGGGCGCGGCCTCGCCAAAGCCGAAGAAGGCCGCGTAATCGCCGTGAAAGCCGTCGCAAATGGCCTTGGCCCCGCAGGCGTCGCAGGCGGGAGCGAACTTGTAGCCGCAATGCTCGCGCGCGCGGATGAAGGCGCTGTGGCGGTACTCGTCCTCCGCGCTGATGGACGCGTCGGCGAGGTAGCCGGGATCGCCCTTGTACATGGGCGAGCGGAAGTTGGCCTGCCGCAGGGAGATGAGCGGCGAGAGCCCGCCGTCGCGCATGCGCTGGGGCTTCATGTCCGTCCACGACCAGGAGGCGTAGTCCCATTCGTGCAGGTCGTAGGGGAGCTGTTGGAAGTTGTAAAGGTGCTTGCGGTAGGCATCGGGCACCTGGCACAGCGGGAAGTAGCGCACGTTGGCCTCAATGTCCGCGGCGTTCAGAATGTCCAGCGCGGCGATGAGCGGCGGCGTCACCTCGGAATAGGCGGCCACGTCCTCGCGGGAGCGTTCTCCCTTCTGCTGATCCTCAAAGGGGTTGAAGGCGATGAAGTTCACCGCGCGTGCCCCCACGCGCTCCGCCAGACGGGCCACGTTGGCCAGATGCGGCAGCGAGGAGTTGGTGAGCACGCAGTTGAAGCGCACGGGCATGCCCACGGCCACGCAGTTGTCCAGCGCGGCCATTTGCTTTTTGTGCGCGCCGGGAACCCCCACAACGTCGTCGTAGTTCTGCCCCAGCCCGTGCACGCTCACCAGCAAATCGCGCACGCCGGCGTCCTTGAGGCGCTGGCAGGCATCGCGTTTTGCCAAAACCAGGGCGTTGGTGATGAGCGTGGGCAGAAGCCCGATGTCCGCGCAGTGGCGGCACAGGTCCTCGATGCCGGGGAAGATGGTGGGTTCGCCGCCCTGAATGTCTATGGCGGAGTTGCCGTAGTGGTGGCGCAGGGTGTCCATGATGCTCTTGGCCTTGGAAAGCGACATGAACGGATGTTCCGGGTGGTCCTTGGCCTCTATGCGCGACTGGAAATAGCAGAAGCGGCAGCGCAGGTTGCAGGTTTGCCCCAGCCAGACGACGCCGCGCCGGGTGAGCACGCGATGCGCGGTTTTGGCGATGGTCTCCGCCTTGGACGCGCTCATTTGGCGTCACCCGCGTTGTCGGCGGCGTCGCCGCCCAGGCGCTGGGCGATGTGGTCGCGGTATTCCAGCTCCACCGAGCGGTCCAGCTCGTTCATGTACCAGTTGGGACCGGGGTTCCAGTCCTCGGCCAGGCCGCCGCCGTAAATCTCCACATGGCCGCGCAGGGCCTTGGGCGAGCGGATGGCGAGCAGCGCCTCCAGGTTGCCGGGGCTCACGTCGTCGATCTCCTGGCTGCTGGGCCGGCGCTTGAGGGGAATGGCGCAGCCGCAGCGCGGGCACGAGCGCTTCATCTGCTCGTCGTAGTCGCCGGGGCGGCGCTTCCACCAGCCCGGCTCCACCGGCCAGCCGCCGGGGCCGTCGAAGAGCATGTCGAAGCTGGCGGCCACCTCGCAGAAAAACGCGCCCTTGGGCGTAATGCTCGCGGACCAGTATTTCTGGATCCAGCAATCGTCGATGAGCCGCCACATCTCGGTCTTGTCGGCCACAACCTCTTGCGCCGCCACCAGCAGGGGCTGGTGGAGAATCTGGTCCACGCTGTGGTCGTTGAAATAAAAATTGCCGAAAACCTCGCGGATGAGCGCCCCGTACTTTTCCCCCTGGGCCTTGGGCACGGTGGACCACAGGCCCCGGCGTTTCTTGCCGGGTATGGTGGCGGCCAGATATTCCGCCATTTCGGCGAAGTGCGGGTGCAGCAGCGGTTCGCCGCCGATCATGCCCACCATGCCGGGGAAGTCCGCCAACGAGTCCACCGCGCGCTTGAAGGTCTCCATGTCCATGAAAAACGGTTTGCGATGGTGCCCGGTGAAGCGCGTGCAGTTGGAGCAGCGGTGCATACAGGCGTTGGTCACGTCGATCTGGATGATCTGCATTTCGGCCAAGGGGATCATTTCAACTCCTCCCTCCCTGGACGGCTGCCCGCCAGGGGAAAATCCGACGGACCGGGCCCGGCGCCAAAAAAGCGGCAGGGGATTCCGGTTCCGCTGGGCATATTGCAAAGGCCGCGCCAGAGATGCCCCGGCCATCGTGCCGGCCCGCTGCGCCGATTCGCCGCTACGTCGGTTCTCCGCCGTGTCGGTCAGCCGCCGTGCCGCACGTGCGCAATGGCCGCGCGCATGTCCGCCAGGGGCTCGTTTTTAAGGACAAAGGCGGGCAGATACGCCAAGCGCTCCGCGACCAGGGGCGGGCGGCCCGGCATGCGCGCAAAGGGCGACAAGCCCGCCACGCCGTGCAGCAGCACGTATTTGGGATCCAGCCCGTCGCAATAGGGCATGGCGGCGCAGTCCGCGCACAGGGGGGGGAAGACCTTGAAGTCCTCGCCGCGCACGGCCACGGCGTCCACCGCGCCGGCGGGGCCAAAATCCAGCCGCCGCGCCCCCGGCTTGAGGGCGTAGACCTCGCGCGGGCCGTCCACGGGCACGGGCAGCACCTCGGCGCAGTAGTCTGGATCGCGCTCCGGGTTGCCGGCGCGGTTCATCCACTCGTGGGGGTCGTGGTGCACGCCCACCACGCCGACAATGCGTCCCACCAGCTCCGGCGCGGCGCACAGGGGCAGGTAGCGCACAGTGACGGCGGCCCCGGCGGCCTCCAGAATCCCCACCGCGCGCGCAAGCGGCCCGGCGATGTCCGGATAGGCGGCCTGCAGCCCGGCGATGTGCTCGGGCGAGTCCCAGCCGTAGTAGGCGTTGAAGATGATGAAATTGTGGTGGTACACGCCATGCGCGGCGGAAAGTTTGGCGATGTCCGGCAGCTCGGCCACGTTGCCCGCGTGGACCACGGTGTTGGCCGTGTACTGAAAGCCGCGCGCGTCCAGGGCGTCCATGGCCGCCAAAACCCTGGTCAGCGAGCCGCGCGTGGCCGCCTGGAAGCCGGTTTCCGTCGACGAGTGCAGGGAAAAGAGAAAGTCGGTCACGCCGGCGTGTAACAGCGCGTCGAGCAGCGTGGGCGCGGCGTTCTCCTCGGGCGCCAAGGGCGGCCGCATGAGAAACTGCCCCAGGGTGATGACGCGCACGGTGAGGCCGCGCGCCCGCGCCCGGCGGACCATTTCCGGCAGGCCGGGATGCATGCAGGGCTCGCCGCCGGTGACGTCGAAATTCGCCAGTCCGTTGTCCGCCAGGCGATCAATGATGGCCAGGCAGTCCTCCGTGGAACGGAAGTCCGCGTGGCGCAGGGCGTCGTGCTGGTGGCCGCCCGCGCGGCCGGCCATGAAGCTGTAGTAGCAAAAAATGCAGGAATGGGCGCACTTGAGGCCCACGTCGAGGACGCCGCTGCGCGAAAGCGCGCCAGGGGTGTGGAGGGAAAAGCCGGTCTGGTTGTTCATCATCCTCTCTTGCGCGGCCCATGCGCGGCCCGGGTAGGTACGCCTAAAATGCAGCAGGCATGCCGCAGTCCGCGCAGGCGGGAAACCGCAAACCTGGGCAGCTTCTTATACCGCTTGACGCCGCCACGTCCATACTTGAATAATAACGGGCGGCGCGTGACGCATGTTTGCACGTATTTTGCAATATTCGCCAGCGCGCAACAGCCGGCCCGGCTGCGCGGCGCGACACAACAGCGGGGGAGGCGCATGGCTGAAGAACAGATGCGGGAGAGCAGGCGGCTGTTTGCGGAGTATGGCAACATACCGCGCTTCACACCGCACACGGTGCGATTTCTGGAAGGGGCGTTCGAACTGCCCGACGTGGCGAGCTTTCTCTACCAATACAAATCCATTTTCGGGGCGGATTCGTATCGCTTTCACCCCGTGGACGCCGCCCCGGTGATTTACGATTGCGGCGCAAACGTTGGGGCAAGCTGTCTGTATTTTCAGCGCCGCCACCCTGGCGCGCGCATCGTTGCCTACGAGGCCGATCCGGTAATCTTTGCCTACCTTGCGCGAAACATGGCCAACAACGGCTGCGCCTGCATAACCCTGCGCCAAGAGGCTGTGTGGGTGCGCAACGAGCCCATCCGCTTCGCCTGCGAGGGCGCGGACGGCGGCTGCATCGACGGGCCATGGGACAGCGTCACCGTGCCGGGCGTGCGCTTGCGCGACCGTCTGGCCGCGGAGCCGCGCGTGGATTTTCTCAAGCTCGACATCGAGGGTGCGGAGACCGAGGTGCTGCTGGACTGCGCCGAGACCCTGGACCGCGTGGCGAACATCTTCGTCGAGTACCACTCGTGGAACGGCCAGCGGCAAACCATGCAGGACATCTTGGGACTGCTGGAGGCGCGAGGCTTCCGCTACTACATGGAGACCATATGCAACCGCCCCACGCCCTTTGTGGACACCGGGGTCGACCGCGAAAAAGACCTGCAATGCGAAATTTACGCCGTGCGCCGCCGCACGGAGGCGGAAGGGTAGGCCCGTGTGCGGCATCGCCGGCATCGTCGGCCCGCAGGACCCGGCGGACATAACGCGCATGACAGACGCACTGGCCCACCGCGGACCCGACGGCGCGGGCATTTACCGCGAAGGTCCCGTCTGCCTAGGGCACCGCAGGCTTTCCATTGTGGACCTGGCAGGCGGCGCGCAACCCATGCGGACCGAGGACGGCGCGCTGGCCATTGTCTACAATGGCGAGGTGTTCAACGCGCCCCAAATCCGCCGTGAACTCATGGCCGAAGGCGTGCGCTTCGCCACCCGCAATTCTGATACCGAAGCCATTCTGCGCCTGTACGAACGACGCGGCGAGGAGATAATCGCCGGTTTGCGCGGACTCTTCTCATTCGCCATCCACGACCGCACACGGGGGCGGATCATCCTCGCGCGGGACCACACGGGCATCAAACCCCTTTACTACACCACGCGCGGCGGCGGACTGGCCTTCGCCTCGGAGCTCAAGGCCCTGCTCACCCTGGACCGCGTGCGCCGCGACCTGGACACGCAAAGCCTGCGCCACTGTTTGGCCATGCAGTTCGTGCCCGCGCCCGCCACCATCTTTTCCGACGTGCGCAAGCTGCCCGCCGGCTGCCTCCTGTGTTACGACATCGCCAGCGGACGCGCCGAGATCCGGCGCTACTGGAGCCTGCCCGTCAACCCGGACCCCATCCCCTCGCGCGAGGAGTGGGTCCAGGCCCTGCGCGCAAAGATCCGCGAGTCCATTCTCGCCTGGACCATGAGCGACGTGCCCATCACCTGCTCGCTTTCCGGCGGGCTGGACTCCTCGCTCATCACGGCCGTGCTGGCGGAGTCCGGCGCTAAGGTGCGCACCTATTCGCTGGGCTTCACCGGCGAGGGCGAAGAAGAGTACAGTGAGCTGAATCTGGCCGCGCTGATGGCCAAACGCTATGGCACGGAACACCACGAGATCGTGCTGGCGCCGGAGGACCTGCTGACGGATCTTGACGCCATGGTGCGCCATCTGGACGAGCCCTACGGCGGCGGACTGCCCTCCTGGTACGTGTACAAGGCCATCGGCCGGGAGCACAAGGTGGCCCTCACCGGCACCGGCGGCGACGAACTTTTTGGCAACTACGGCAAATGGCTGCGCTACGAGCAGGACGACCCCTCGCGTCTGGCGGCCATCCTCGGGCAAACGCGGGAGACCGCCCGCCCCGAGCTGGACCGGGCCGCGCTGGCGAACCCGCGCGGATTCTTCTACCACCGCTACATGACCGACGCGGCCAAGGCGCGTTTCCTGTCGCCGGAGCTGGCGGCCGGGTCCGGGACGAACGCGGCGCACGACACGGAAGCCCTGCTGGAGTCCCTTTGGCGGGAGTCCGGCTGCGCCTCCCCGCGCGACGCCGTGGCCTGGATCGATTTTCGGCTGCAATTGCCCGAGGAGTTCCTGCTGGTGACGGACCGCTTCTCCATGGCCCACGGGGTGGAGGCGCGGGTGCCCTTCCTCGACCACACCCTGGTCGAGCTGGCCTTCCGTGTCCCGGCAAGCCTGCGGACCAGCCCGCAGGATCCCAAGAGCCTGCTGCGCGAGGCGGCACGCGGATTGCTCCCCGAGGAGCTCCTGCGTGCGCCCAAGCGCGGCTTCATCCTGCCGCTGGAGCAGTGGACGCGCGGGCGGCTGGCCGAGCCCATAGCCCGGCTGCTGCGGCCGGAGGCGTTGCGCCGGCAGGGGCTGTTCGCGCCCGCCCTGTGGGACGAGCTGGTGGCCCCGCACCTGGCGGGCAAGGCGGATCGCACCTATCAGGTGTGGACCTTGTTCATGTTCCAGAAATGGTACGAATGTTACGCGTGAGACGCGGGCGAAAGGAGACAATGATGGCCGCAAGCACGGGCACACGGAACCACGCCGACGGGGGACTGGGCGGCATGGACCACCCGATCCCCACGGAATACTACATTGAGGTCTTCGCCGGGTGCAACCTGCGCTGCCCTCTTTGCTACGCGGGGCGGCGGCAGTTGCGCCGGACCTCCAACGTCCTGTCCCTCGCGGATTTCACGCGCATCCACGACAACATCCGCCCCTACGCCAAAAGTATCGTCCTCACCATGTGGGGCGAACCCACGCTGAACCCGGACCTTTTGGGCATGATCCGCCTTGTGGCCGAGCGCGAGCCCGCCTGTCTGACCACCGTGGCCACCAACGCCAGCGCGCTCACCCGGGAGGACGCCTGGGCCATCTGCCGCTCCGGGCTCACCAATCTGCTCATCTCCCTCGACGGCCACGATCAGGAGTCCTACGCCCGCTACCGCGTGGGCGGAAATTTCCAGCGGGTCCTCGACTTCCTGCGCCACTGCGCGGAGGCCAAGGCCGCCATGGGCTCGCCCATCAACCTGGTGGCCCAGTGCCTGCAAATGGCCCACACCATCCACAAACGGAACGAGATCGCCGCCCTGGCGGCGCTGCCGGGCGTCAGCTTTTCCTTCAAATCGCTGTATGTGACGAGCTTTCCCGAGGAGGCCGAGCGGTTCGTGGCCCCGGGGGTGGAAGTGCAGCGCCGCAGCTACCAGGAGTGCGCCAGCCTGCGCGACGTGCTCTCCGTCCATTCCGACGGCAACGTCGTGCCATGCTGCCTGTTCCCCAACAAGCCGGAAAAGTTCGACCTCGGCAACATCCTGGAAACGCCCGTCGAGGAACTGGTCCGCCTGCCAGACAGGCTGCGCATGCGCGCCCTGCTCGCCTCTGGTTTCGGTCCCGTGAACGATTGCCGGCTGAACTGCGGCGAGCCGACGCGGTCCCTGTTCCCGGCGCCAGCGCAACCGGAGGAAACGCAACCAGTGAAAGTGGAAGCGCGCGCGGTCTTCGACGCCGATCCGCCGGAGCTGCTCGCCGGGGAAACCCGTCCGCGCGAACCCTACCGCCTTCCCCCGAGCTACCTGGGCGAACTGCTGCGCGACGGCGTGACGCCCATCCGGGCAATCTCCGACGTGGCCATACGCGATCTGCTGCCGTATCTCTGCGGCCCTGGCACGCTCTACGAACTCGGAGCCGGATCGGACTACTACCGGCGCATGGCCCCGGCGGGGCAACGCTACGTGTTGACGAACATCTCGCCCGGCGCGGAGCTGCGCCTGGACATGACGGCCCTGGACCTGCCGGACGGCTCGGCGGACGCGTTCTTCTCCGCCTTCGCCCTGGAGCACATTCTGGACCACCGCAAGGCCTTCTCCGAAATGCACCGCGCGCTGAAGCCCGGCGGGCGCATGCTCGCGGTGGTTCCGTTCCTGTACTATTATCACGGCGCGCCGGACGACTACGTGCGCTTCACCACCTCGTACATGCGTGAACTGCTGGCGGGCATGCGGGTGCGCCGGCTCTTCGGACTGGGCACGCGCGCCCTGCTCGTGGCGGAAATGTTCCACGAAAAACCATTCACCGAGCAGAACAGCCCGCCCCCACTGCGCCTGCTGTACCGGCTTTTCGCCACCTTCTGCACGGCCACGTATGTCGCCCGGCCACGCTGGGACAAGGTTTTCCCTTCCGCCGTGGTGGCCCTGGCTGAAAAGCCGGTCTAACCGTCCGCTCCGGCCCGGCGCGCCGCCTCGGCCTCCCGCACGCGGTGCGCGTGCCCGGCCGCGGCCTCGGCGAAGGGCGAGCCCGCCAACTCGCGGGCGAAAGCCGCCAACGCGTCCTCCGCACGGCCCGCCGCCGCCAGCGTCTGACCGCGCTTGCACCACAGCCCAGGCTGATCCGGCGCGCGCGCCTCCAGAAGGTCAAGCGTCTGCAACGCCTCGGCGAAGCTCCCAGCATAACGCTGCACGTCGCTGATGCTCAAGGCAAGGCCGCCTTCCTCCGGCGCAAGCTCCCAGGCCCGCGCGTAGCACCGCGCGGCGGAGTCCCACGCTTTGGTGTGCACCAGCGCATCCCCTGCGGTGCGCCAAACGCTCCAGGGCAAATCACAATTTTCAAGCGCCGCGTTCACCACGCTCTCCGGCGTGGATGTCCCGGCCTCAACCATCGCTGCTCCAGCGGGAAACCCCGGCAACACGGCGAACAGCGTGGCCAGCAGCGACAGCCCGGCGGAATGCTCGCCCCGGCGCTGCAAAAACACGCAGAGGTCCAGCGTCAGCCGCGCAAAAAATCCCTGCTCCTCGGCCAGCCCGCCCGAGCGGGCGGCGGCAAAGGCCTGGCGCGCCTCCGCAAGCCTCCCCATGCGCCACAGCACAACGCCCATGCGCAACAGCCGGTGCAGGGCTTTCGGCTCACGCGCGAGGGAAGCCTCCAGCAGGGCCAGCGCGGCGGGCAAATCCCCTCCGGCGGCAGCGTCCAGCCCGCGCCGGAACAACGCGGCGGCCGCATCCTCCTGTCCCTGAGCCGGGCACGGCGCGATGCGCGGCGGACGCGCGCCGCCCTGGCCCCCCCGGCCAGAGAGCCCCAATGGCCCCAAGGGCCCGGTTTCGAGCATGACATCAAGCGCGCGCCACAAGCGGGCGCGGGAAAAATACCGCATAAAGGCGCGTGACGCCGGGGCGAAAGACGCCGGATCAAGCCGCTCCAGCTCCGCATACTGACGGTGGAAGTCCTCCTCATCGCCCACGCGGAAGACACGGCCCAGGTTCCAGGCGCGCACGCGCGCCGCCATGAGCCCTTGGTCCGAGACAAGCACCGGGCGTCCCCGCCGGTGGGCCATGAGCTGGATGCCCGAGGACCCAAAATGGCACTGGTAGGGCAAGGGGACCATGCCCGTGCACGGATGGCGCAACACCGCGTCGAACAACGCCTCCGATACATAGCTGAAGCGAACGAAGGCCCGGCCCAGGCCGTGCAGCCGGTCCAACAGCGCGTCAATCTCCGCATCGTCTTCGGCCTCGCCAGGACCGGACACCCGCTCACCCAAAACCACCACGCGCATATCCGACCGGCCAGCCGCCAGGCGCAATGCCCACAGCGGATTCTTGCGCCGGTCGAACTTGCCCAGCAGCGGGAGCACCGGACCGCTCCCCCCATCCAAGAACGCCAGCAGGGCGCGCTCCACGGCAATATCCTCCCTGCTGCGAAGCGCGCGCGCGGGCTGCACGAAATCGCGGTACATGTCAGGCAAAAAGCGCGCGCCGCCGCCGGGACAGGCGCGTGCGTGGCGCTCGTCCAGGGTGAACAGCCCGGCGAAAGGCCCCACGCCGGGGCCGGCAGCGTTCAGCAGCTCGTTCAGCCGCGCCGTGTACGGCTCGCCGAAACAGGCGTCGCGCTCGCGGTGGGCAAAGGTGGCCACGGCCCAGGTGGGCGCGGGGAAGCGCACGCCCGGCTCCAGCAACTCCATGGACTCAAAAAGCAGGGCGTCTCCGTTCAGCAGCACGCAAAGTTCCGGCCGCAGGCGCTCCTGCGCGCGGCGGATCCAGCCGCAGGAGAAGGGCTCGCCCCAGTCCGCGCCATCCGCGACACCCGCGGCGTCGAGGAAGCGCACGCGGGAATCCGCCTCGTGCAGACGCGCAAAGGTGCGGCCCTCGGCCAGGGGGCCCAGATAGTCCACGCGCAACCCGCGCGAAAGCGCCCACTCGGCCAGCACATTGCAGTAGACCAGAAAATGTCCGCAACAATCGGCGTTGACGAGCAGCAGCGTTCCGTGCGGGTCCGTACGGCCGCGGGTTGCGGCTTTTGCGCCGCGCCCCATGCGGCTCTACCCCGCCGCCACGACGGCGGCCCGGATGCGCGCGCGCTTGAGCGCCAAGCCGGAGAATCCCGGTTCCGCGCGCTCGATGTCATCGAGCACGGCCAGGGCCTCGTCGAACCGGCCGGCCATGCGCAACGCGTCGCTCACGTTGGCCAGCAGGTCCGGACTGCCGGGGCGTTTGGCCAGACACATGTTGAAGCACGCCAGCGCGTCGTCGAAGCGGCCCTGCGCGGCGTAAAGTCCGCCCTTGGTGCGCAACGCCTCCACGACCTCAAATCCGCGCGCGAGCATGTCGTCCAGAATGCCATGGGCCGGAGCGAATTCGCCGCGCGCACGGTGCCGGAACACACGCTCCAACGTCCCCGCAAGCGACTGGGCCGACTCCTCCCGCACCAGGGGGCGCGCGCCGGAAAGCAAAGCCGCATAGGCGGCTGGGGGCCGCGCGCTGGGCCGCGCGCCTTGGGTCGCCAACGCGGGCTGCTCCAGTATCTCGGCGTAGAGGTCCAGATAGCGCCGGGTTTGATTTTCGCTGGAAAATTCGCTGCGCACGCGCGCAAGCCCGGTCTCGCCCATTGCGCGACGGCGCGCGGGGTCGCGCTGCAGGGTCAAGATAGCCTGGGCCAGCGCCTCAACGTCCCCCGTTGGCGTCACAAGCCCTGTCGCGCCATGCGCGATGATGTCCGGTATGCCGCCGGAGTCGAAGCCGATGACCGGCGTGGCGCAGCACATGGCCTCCAGCACAGTGCTGGGAAAGTTTTCCTCCAGCGAGGGGATGATGAACACATCCGCCGCGCTGTATGCCGCGCGCAGCACCAGATTGTCCGAGGTGGCGCCCAAAAAGCGGAACGGCAGCGATGAATCCGGCGGGCTGTACCGCTCTGATCCGATGCACAGCAGCTCCAGGCGGCCCTCCCCGGCCAGCGCGGCCATGGCGGGATCGAGCAGGCAGCGGGCCGCGCTCTCAGCCATTTCCACAAACCCCTTGCGCCGGTCGAACTGTACGGCCACAAACAGCAGCACGAAGGAATCCTCGCGCAGGCCCAGCATCTTCCGCGCCCCAGGCACGCGGGAGAAGGAATCTGCGTCTATGCCGTTGGGAATGACCCGGATATCCTTGTCGTGGTAGAGCGCGCTGCGGCGCGCGCACCCAGCCAACCAACGGCTTGGCGAGACAATGTGCATGGAGCGGTCCGCATAATTGCGGCGGCGGTCCGCAAAAACGGCCTTGGGCAGCGCCCGCTCCGAGGCGGCGAGCTGCGGGCAGTCCGAGCAATCGCGCTCATAGCCGGTACAGCCGGTGGCGTAGTGGCAACCGCCGGTGAAGGACCACTGGTCCGAAAGCCGCCACACCAGCCGCTTGCCCTGGTCAAGCAGCGCCCCAACGCTCTGCGGTCCCAAAAACTGCCCCACCCAGTGCAGGTTCACGATGTCCGCGTCGGCTACTTCGGGCAGGGCGGAGATGTCCACGCCGGGGTGCGCCACGGTGAAGATGCAGTCGGAGACATTGGTGCGGCGCGCCTGCAGATACTCAAAAACAGCCCGCCGCAGGGAGGACTCGGCCCTGGTGGAGGGTGCCTGCACCACGGTCGGGTCCGCGGACTGCCGGTCCAAGGTCACGAGTTTTGAATCCACTCCGAGGCGGCACAAGGCCTGGTGCAGGCGGTAGGTGGCGCGAGAGGCCCCGCCTGTGATGTCAAAGGTGTTCACGTGTGTCACTTTCATGCCGTGGCTCCGGGTGCCCCGCATTGCGCGGCGAGGCCGTTCTCCGGCAGGGGGCGAAGGTCGCCGCGCCCGCCGCGTGTGTCGAGGAAGATGAGTCCTGTCGTGCGCTCGCCAAGCACCAGCACGCCGCTCTCGCGCATGAGGAGCATGTCCATGAGGCTCATGTCCCCAATGCGACGCGAATACAGCCGGCGGCCATCCCGGCCGTATCGGTGCAGCCAGTTTGGCTGCGGCTCGTAGCCTGCAAGGGGCCGTTCCGAGGAAGTGGCGAAGACAGCGCCGCGCGTCATATCGGCGCTGAGGAGATGCGGGTTGGGCAGATTCGCCCCGGCAAAAGGCCCGGGCTCGCCGCTGGACAGATCGAAACTGTCAATGATCCCAAGGGTGCACCGGACCGTGAATATCGCCCCGTCGCAGATCAGGTAGTTCGAGGGCGGCGGCAGAATCGCATGCTCCACAACCTCCACCAGACGCAGGCTCTCCGGATCCACACCCAGCACCAGCCCACAGGGGTACTCGAAAAGATACAGCAGCCCGCCCCCGCCCTGCAGCAGACATGGCAACGCCAGACGCGGCGTGTGCGCGCCGAACAACCGCCGCCGCACGTGCCGCCCGTCGCGGGCGTAGCTGTCCACGCCGTACACCGGCTTGCCCTCCACCCTGTAGATAAGCGCGTATAGCGTCTCGCTTGCGCTGTCGAACCACGTGCCGGAGTAAACGGTGTCCGGCCCGCGCAGCAGGCGCACCGCGCCGGTCGCCACGTCGCAAGCGTACAGCCCGGCGTTCAAACGGTCGTCAAAGGCGGAGACAAAGACCATGTTCGCATCGTCGGAGGCGAGGGTGCGCGGCGGCAGCGGCAGGGGGATTGGTCCGCGCCGCAGCCCAAGCGACCGCCCGCGCGCAAGGGCCAGGGCCAGCCTACGGGCCTCGCCGCCCATGTCGCGCAGGTCCTTGAGCAACGCCCGCGCTGCGGGGTGGTCCGGCGCGGTGCGCAGCAGCCCCTCAATTTTTCGCCGCGCAGCCGCGAGCCGCCCGGCCCTGGCCAAGCGGCCGGCGGCCAGCATGTCGCGTCGGGCGTTGGCCGCGCGGTCGGCGGCGTCCCAAGCCAGCAACTCCACCCAGCCCTGGTTGAGCAACGCGGCGCAGGCATTGAGCCGAGGTTCTAGAAAATCCACCGCCGAGGTCAGCAGCCCCTCGCACCGGGCCCGGCCGGGGCCTTGCGCAACCTGCGCTGCAAGCCGCTCCTGCTGATGACGCTCCGCCGCTTGGACGCGGACCAAGCCCTCGCGCAGGCGCTCCAGTCGCGCGTGCAGGTTCCGCGCGACCGCGCGCGGCTGGTCGCCCTGGCGCAGACGGCGCAGTCCCAGGGCCAGATCGTCCACCCCCCGCAACAGCGCGGCATGGAGAAAGCCCTGCCGGCCCGCCGGACTAGCCCCGCCGAAGGACAAGGCCGATTTTGAGGATGTCGATGGCATTGCGCACCAGTATCCGTTCGCGTTCTTCAACCACAATCTCCGCCACGGGCCCGGCCCAGGCGGCGGAGTCCAGCAGCCGGTCCGGGCGGCCAGCCAACAGCAGGCCATCGGCGCAAAAAAGCGGCGGTAGCTGCTGCCTGCCAGTAATGCGCTGGCCGCTTTGCGCGTTGACGCGGGCCCCTGTGCCGGGCTCCCAGCGCCAACTTCCGTCCTCTGGCATCAGCGGCAAGCCGATGTCGTAACGCGCATCCCCGGCCAACGCCAGCGCCAGCACCTCAATGCCCTCGGTCTGCGCGCCGAACTCCTTGGAGGGCAGCACCATCGTCCAGCCGCCGGAGCCGTTCTCGTCCGCCCGGCCTGGCGCAAAAATGGCCGCCGCCCCAATCGACAAGCCCCGCACGGGCCAAAGTTGCAGCAACAGCCCCGGCGGAAACGCCCCGCGCCTTGCGCGGCACCCTATGCGTCCGCCGCGCGTGCGGAAAAACATCAACGGCAGGCCCTTGTCCGCCGGTCCCGGCAGCGCTGGCAGCACCGGCACAGCCCGCGCATCCGGGGCCGGTCGACCGGGAGGCAACAATCGCCGCGCTGTTCCCGGTCCGGCGCGCAGGTACACCCGCTCACCGCCGGCGGCCAGTCTCGCGGCCTCCCGCACGGAAATGGACGAAAGCGCATACCGCCCGCCAAATCGCGCCACGGCGAAGCGCGCCGCCTCATGCGCGCGCGCATCCTCCCACGGCTCAGGCCACTCCAGGGCAAAAGCCCGCGTAACGCCGAATCCGGCGGGCAGGCCCGGCACGCCTGCGGCGTCGGGAAAGGCCACGGTCTCCAGGCCAAGAAAAACATATGGCACGTGCCCCTGCGCGGGGTGGTCGTGCGCAGGCTGGAGGCTGGCGGCCAAGCCTCCGCCCCGCTCCACGCTGACGGACGCCGCCAGGGCCAGACTCGTCTCTGAAAGCAACGGCGCGCGCCAGTCCGCAAGAACGACAGGCTCCTCCAGCGGCAGCAAACCCCGCTCCGTCAGCATGCACAACGCGCACGCCTGTTCCGGCGTCAGGTCCGTTCCCCCGGCATGGGCTTCCTCCCGGCTAGGCAGCAGCAACGCCGCGCGCCCGTTGGCGGCAAAAAGCTCGCGCACGCAAGGCGAATCGGTGCAGACGAATACGCGCCCAAAAACCCGTGCGGCGCGGTCAGCCACAAGGAAAGCCAAGGGGACGCCCCCCGGCTCAAGAGGCTGGGTGAGCAGCGCGGCTTGCTGTTCCGCGACAGAAGCGATGACGAGCAGTGCGTTCATGGCAGGCCAAAATCGAACAAGCCGTTTGCGATGACGCTTTCCGCAAGCAGCAAGTCTTCCGGGGTGTCAATATCGATTTCCATGATCGGGTTTTCCAAATAGCGCACGGCGCAGCCCCAGGGCGCGGCCCGCAGCGAACGGCCGAGAAACAGCCCATAAGGCCGCAGAAAATAGCTGCCCGCAGGAACGTTCAACCCCAAACGGGCCACGGCCCCCCGCCCAGCCGGGGCGTAAAAACGCTGCGTGGAGGGAAAACGCCGCGCCACCAGTGATTTCTGGCAGCCTTCCAGCAGCGGGGCTATGCATTCCTCCAGAAAGGCCGGGGTGCGGAAAGGCGAGGTGGGGTACAGCTCCACCACATGGTCCAGGCAGCAGCCCTGATGCGCCAGGAATTCAAGGGCATGGCGTACGCACAGGCCAATGTCGCTGCGGTCGCCGGCGATGGTGGCCGGGCGCAGGAAAGGCACCTCGGCCCCGCAGGCGCGGGCCACCTCGGCGATTTCCGCATCGTCCGTGGAAACCACCACGCGCGTGATGGACGGACAGGCCAGCGCCGCCCGCACGGTATATTCCAGCAGCGGCCTGCCGCCCAGCAGGGCGATGTTCTTACGGGGAATGCCCTTGGACCCCCCGCGAGCCGGAATCAGGGCCAGAATATCACATGGGCCGTCCATTTCACACTCCAGCGGCTCCAGCGGCCGGCCGCTGCTCCTCCGCACGCCTGGCGTTGCCCACCACGCCATTGGCGCCATACTCCACCCGGATGTCCGTGAGCAGGGACGAGGCGCGGAACATGGCCCGCGTCTCATTCAGCGTCAGGGGATGATCGTGCGCCGGGGAGAGGGCGTCGAAAGTGGCGAGTATCGCGTGCTCAATGCGCTCCTCGCGCGGACGCGAGGGATCGAGGTAGTTCCAGCAGGGAATGGGGATGAGGGCCACCATGAGGTCGCCATGCTTTTTGTTGGCCCGAAGACGCGTGTCGAAATCTATGTAGCGCGGGATGTACCAGCGTAAAATTTTGAGCAGCGTTTCATGCCGCAGGCGTTTGGCTAAGGGCCGCCAAATATACTTGGGCAAGGCCCACGGGTTCGGCGTGTAGAACTTGCGGTACACGTCAATGCTGATGCACCCGCCCGGACGCAGGTAGCGCACGAGCTTATGAAATGTTGCGCGCGGGTCCGGGGTGTGCTGCAACACGCCGTAGCAGAACACGAGGTCGAACATGCCGTGCAGAAACGCCAGCGACGTGGCGTCGGCCTGGATGAGCAGCAGATTGTCGCGCAGGCCGGAGTTGCGCAGGTTCACATCCACCGCGTCGCTCATGTCCACGGCGACTACATCAAGCCCAAGGGAGAGGAAGGTCTCCGTGAAACGTCCAGGGCCGCAGCCGCACTCAATGAGCGAACGCCCGGCGATCTCGTCAAGGGGCCAATGGGTGCAGTCCTGAATGCGCTGCCGACATGAGTTGTCTTTGAGCACGCTGTCATGTTGGAGGTTGGTGAAACGCTCCCACTGGAAGGCGAAGGATTCGCAGTAGGCGTTGTCGCCAAATCGCGGAATATGGTTGCGCACGGGCGCGGTCATGGAGCCGTCCCGCGCGCGCAGCTCACCGGCTACGACATGGTCGCCCTGCCGTTCGGTGACAATGAGTTCAAAATGACGCGCAAGGTAGCGCTCGTACATCCGCATGTGCATGGTTTCGCTCCAAAATGCACGGCGCGCAAACGCGCCGATCTTAGTCGAAAAAGGAGAGCACCCGCCGAGTCATGTCCGCGTCCGGCAGCAGCGTCGCGGGCATATCAAACCGCGCCTGGGCGCACAAACCGCCATTGCCCCGGCAGCCCGCGGAGCAATGCACACCGGACCCATCGAGCCCGATGTTGATGATCTGATTGCGCACTGGGAAAAGCGCCCCGGCCTGGTGCGCCACATGGGTGCAGAACCAGGGCAGCCCCCAGGAGTCGATGCGGCCATCCAGCCATTGCTCCAGCATGGCGGGCACGTCGTTTCCGCCCACGCGCAAGGCCTCGCGGTAGGCCGGATCGTTCAGCCGCTGGCGCGCGCCGGTCATCTTCCAGTCGGCCTGTTCCCAGCGGTCGCGCCAGGTGCCCCAGCCCCAGGTGGAGCTGCGCGACAGCAGCAGCACGTCGTGGGGATAGTCCGGCCGGGGCGTATAGGGGTACACGTAGCCGCTGGCGGAAAAGATATCCGGCCGGTCCGCGTAGCGATCCAGCACCTGGTTCATGAAGGTCAAAAAATAGTGCCCGCTGACGAGGTCGTCCTCCATGACGATGACCCGCCCATGCTCCGCCACAACCTCGGACACGCCAGCGATGACCGAGCGCGCAAGCCCCCGGTTCTCATTACGGAAAGTCATGCGTACGTCGGCGAATCCGGAGAAATCCTTGAACTGGGCGCGCACCTGCCCCACGCGCACCGCGTCGGCCTCATTTTTGGGGCCGTCGGCGAAGACAAAAAGCCGGCTGTGCCGCGCCAGGGCGTTTCGCCGCAGGCTTTGCAACGTGCGGCGCGTGTGCTCCGGCCGGTTATAGACGAACAGGACGATGGGCGCGAGATTCATGCCACCTCTGCGCGGGAGTAGGCTGCCTCCCGCCATTTTTCAAACACCAGCATTCGGTACCAGATGTCGTTGTCCGGCTGCTCCGCGCGCAGACGGCGCAAGGCTGCCCTGTCAAAAAAAACACGCGCAAGATTGCCCTCGAGCAGCAGTTCGGCGTTCTCCTCCACCAGCCCCCGCACAAAACCGCGGGGGGGGGTGAAGCCGCGCTTGGGCCGATTGAGAAACGCCTCCCCCAACTCCGGCAACAGCAGCCGCTTCAGCAGGGGCTTGCACTGGCCCGGCGCGAAACGCTCGCCCAGGGGCAGGCCCTGCACATGTGTCACCAGCCTGTCGTCGAGGAAGGGCACGCGCAGCTCCACGGAGTGGGCCATGGAGAGCCGGTCGCCCAGGTGCAGGCAATTACCGGGCAGCCAGGTCTCGAACAAAAGATGGTACACGCGCTCCGCGCCGCGCAGGCGGTCCAGGCCGTGAGCCGCGGCCGTCTCCTCGTCCAGGCCCGGTTGCGGCCGCAGGGCGGCGGCTTCCAGAAACTCCCGGCCGGCCTTATGGGACGGATGGAAATAGAACCCGCTGGCATCGTCCGTCGCGAAGGCGCGCGGACGCTCCCCCCGCTCCAGGAGCGCCGCGAGGTCGTTCCACAGGCCGTAGCCGAAGAACAGCTCGTCGCCCCCAAGGCCGGAATGCAGCACCTTGACGCCCATTTCGCCAACGCGCCGGTAAATTTCCCACTGCGGCACGGCGGCGATGTCGGCCACGGGCTCGTCCATGCGGCGCATCATCGCGGCGAAGGAACGGGCATAGTCCGCGGCGTTGAGCACAATCTCCTCCACGGGCAGGCCGAGACGCCCCGCCGTCTCCAGGGCCACGGCGCGCTCGTCGCAATCATGCTCGCCGGCGTAGCCGGCTGTGACGACGCGCATCTCGTGGCCGAGCCGCTTGGCGTGGACCACGACGCTCGTGGAGTCCAGCCCGCCGCTGAGCATGATGGCCGAAGGCACTTCGCAGACGAGGTGCTCGTCCAGCGTGCGCAGCAAAATGTCCCGCAGGGCCTCCACGTCCGCCGGGGGGGAGGAAACGCCGGCACGGTCCAGATAGGCCGGCCGCCAGTAGCGCTGGCTTCGCAGGCCGCTCTCGTCGATCTCCAGCAGCTCGCCCGGAGCCAGCCGCTTGACGCGCGGGTCCAGCGTGGCGGTATCGCTGGTGGAATAGCCGATGGTCAGAAACGACCACAGGGCCCGCTCGTCGATTTGCGGCGAGAACCCGAGGCCGCGCACAAGGGGACCAAACTCCGAAGAGAAGGTCCACACGCCGCCTTCCTCGTGATAATACAGCGGTTTGATGCCAACACGGTCGCGCGCCGCAAACAGCGTTTGCCGGCGCGCGTCCCACAGCAAAAAAGCGAACATGCCGTGCAGATCCCGCAGGCAATCCGCGCCGCGCTCCTCATACAGGTGGACGATGGTTTCGCAGTCGCTGCCGGTTTTAAACCGGTGTCCGCGCGTTTCAAGGCCGCGCCGCAGTTCCTGGTGATTGTATATCTCGCCGTTGCAAACCAGCGCCACCGTGCCCTGCTCGTTGAACAGGGGTTGAAAGCCGCTCTTCACGTCGACGATGCTCAGACGGGCCATTCCCAACGCCACGCCGGGCGCGGCGAAGTGGCCGGCGTGGTCCGGGCCGCGATAGCGCATGCCCTCCACCAGCCGCTTCACCAAGTTTTCATCCGCGTCTTTGCCGCCAAAGGCGCACTGCCCTGCAATCCCGCACATTGATGCATCTCTCTGGGCTAGGGGGCCTTTTTCAGTACAAACAGGCCCAAGGCGTACCAAGGGCTCAGCCACCAGTGCGCCGCGCCGGCCTCCTCGGCGGTGGCCGCGCGCCATCCGCCGTCGGGCTCAGCCATGCGGAACTCCGCAGAGGCCGTCTCAAACTTTGCAAAGAGCGCGCCAAGCCTCGCTGAATCATAGCACTTGTTCACAGGCAGCACATCGCCCGCGCCGCAGGGCACTGTGACGAAGGCCACGCCGCCGGGCCGCAGCAAGCGGAAAATCTCGTCCATGGCGCGCGCGTCCCCATCTGGATCGGACGCGGTTTCGCCGTAGCGCAAGCCCACGCCGATGTGCTCCAGGGTGGAGACGCAGGTGATGACGTCGAAGCTGTCCGCGTCGAAAAGGGTTCCGCGAATGTCGCCCACCACCACCTCCACGCCGGAGGGGTCCGGCAGCGCCGGCGGGTTGATGTCCAGCGCGGTGGTGGAGAAGCCCAGGGCCGAGAGGTCGCCCGGCAGCGGCGTGGCGTAGGAGCCCACGTCGAGCAGACGGCCGCGGCCCGGCAGCGCCGCCGCGCGCTCCAGCACCCACGGCCATTCGATCTCGCGCTCATTAAGGCCCGCCGGAGCCTTGGCCAACAGCCAGCCCACCAGCAACGCGTCGCGCCAGTGGGCGAACTCTCCGCGATAATTGCGGGCGTGGCGGAGTATATCCTGCGGTGCGGCGGCGTGCAGTTCGCCCTCGCCCGCGCCGGAAGGCCCCACCAGCAGGCGGCTGCCAGGAGTCAGGAAACGAAGCGCATTCGCCAACACGCTCTGCACCGGGAGGTCCAGCAGCGCGGGAGCGCCCACAATGGCTATGGCCTCGGCCTTGCGCCCGTCGAAGTAATAGCCCCACAGTTCGTCATCGCCCAGATCGAAATCCAGCGGCGTATAACCGGGCAGTTCCGCCCCGCCGAACACAACCCGCAAGGGATCCGGCGCCAGACGCAGCCGGGCCTTGGCGATGCCGGGATTATGCGCCAGAGCCCGCGCGAACTCGCGCCGGGCCGCCGCACCGGAAAGACTTTCCCCGTGCTTGAAGTGTGCCCAGCCGCACAGCCCAGGCGAAAGGTCCGCCCGGCGCTCCACCACGCGGTAAAGCTTGCGGGCCGTGGCCGGGTCGCCCTCGCGGTGCAAGCGCAAGGCGTCGTTGTACAGCGTCTCCAGCGCGCGGGCGGGGTCGTCCAAGGCGTTCAGCGCGGCGGCGGCGCGGCCTGGTCGGTCCAGCCAGGCCAACACCTGCGCCTTGTTCCAAGGCGGCAGCAGGGGCAAGGCTCCGGCCACCAGCTCCGGGGACCAAGCCTGGCGGGCAAGGTCGGCCATGCGCGCCTCCCAGCGCGCGTCCAGCAGATGCGTGTCGTCATCGCGCAGGTGCTCATGGGTGCGGCGCATGTCGTCATCAAAGAAAAAATGCGTGACGCGCGCTCCAGGAACGATGCCAACCCGCCAGCCGCCGGCCCACACCTTGAGGGAGAGGTCCGGGTCCCAGCCGAACCGGCGGAATGCCGTTGTCAAATACCCAACGCTCCGCAGCGCCTCCCCGCGGATGACGCCCATGTCCGCGTAGGGCACGGGCGGCTGGCCGGTGCAATTGATGACATAGACATCCTGCCGCTCGGCCGAGGTGGACAGCGGCAGCGCGCCGATGCCCACGCCGGCGTTGGCGGGATCGTCCATGTAGGCCACAGCCCGGGCCAGACAGCCGGGGCTCAAGGCCACGTCGTCGTTGATCCAGCACACCAGCTCGCCGCGCGCGGCGCGGAAACCCTTGTCAAAAGCGCGGCAACAGCCTTCCAGACGTTCCTCCAGAATATGCGCCACATCCGGCTGGGCGGCCAAAAACTCGCTGCTCCCGTCCGAGGAAAGCCCGTCCACCACGACGATTTCATACGATATGCCGGCGCACTCGCCGCGCACGGCGGCAATGGTCTCCTCCAACAGGCGCAGGCGGTTTCGGGTGGCGAAAACGATGGAAAGCTTTGGTTCGGCGACCCGCCGCGCCGGGTTAATCATTGTCGTCCCCGCAGCTGTGCTCCGAGCCGACAGGCTGCGGATTGGCATAGCGTTGCTGGAGCCGCCCAGAGGCCCGCACAAAAAACGAAGTGCTCCACGTGTAGTTGTTGATGGGTCCGAAGCCGCTCATGTCGCACTGGAAAAAGCCGGCCGAGCGCAGCAGGGCGGTCGTCTTGGGGTACCAGTCGGAGTTGTCGAGGAGAATCATGCCGCCCTGCGCCAAGTGCTTCGGCGCCTCGGCGGCGCAGGCCAGCCGCCAGCGCCCGTCGATGACGATGACATCCCACTCGCCCCCGGCCTCCGCCAGCGCGCGCACGTAGCCCGCGCGCTCCGTGCGCAGCTCCACCCGCTGCCGGGGGTGCGCCTGCGCCCCAGCATGGGCCACCCACTGCGGATCATGATCCACGGTGCGCACCTCGGCCCCGCGGTTCAGCCAGTAGCGCGTGGAGTTGCCGCCGCCGAACTCGAACACGCGCAGGCCGGTGAAGTCGAAGCCGCCAAGATATTCTATGGCCGGATACGTATACCAGGGCAACGGTTCGCCCTTGGCGTCCACGGGCAGGGCCTGCTCCATGCTCAGGCGCTGGCCCAGGCCCTCGGCCAAAATTTCCGCGTTGCGTTCAAGTTTCACGCGGATAAGCGGATCAGACGTGTCGTACTGCATGATTCTCCCCATTCAGACGGAGCGGACGTTGCGGTAGAATGTGGACTTGATGGTCTTGGCCACGGGTTCGTACCCGAGGGGGGACAGGAAACGGTAGATGGGGCATTCGTCAATGCGCGCCAGCGTGGAGCACAGGCTCTCCACCACAAGGCAGGATGGCCGATACCGTTCCCAATCATTGGAGGCCAGCACCTCCAGCTCATACTCCTCGGTGTCGATGGTCATGAAGTCGATGCGGTGGCCGCCCAAATGCGCATCAAGAATATTGACCAGGGTGTCCACGGGCACTCGGAGAACTTCCCGGCGCATTTCGGACTGCCGCGCTATCGAATCGGCATACCCGGCGTTGAAGGAATTGAAGGCCGGGTCGGTAAAGGCGTGGTACTCAAGCACCCCCGGTTGGCGCGCCACGCCAAGCTCCAGGTTCACGTCGCCGGGGCGGCGTTCCTCAAACAGGGCCATGACCCCTGGCACGGGATCGATGTTGATGCCCCGCCAGCCAAGATTATAGAAGTACAGCGTGTTGGAGAAGCGCACGGGATGGTGCGCGCCCACATCCACATACACGCCCTCATCCTGCGGAAACATGTAGCGCAGCAGGATGTCCTCGCCCTCCTGGGAGTAGGACACCAACCGCCAGGCGTTGTCCGCCTCCGGGCCGCGCGGCGGCGGCAGGTTGCCCTCAGCCATGCGTCGGCGCCTCCCCCGACGCCACGCGCGCCAGAAAATCGGCATAGGCACCGGCCAAACCCTGACGCAGGGGCACGCGCGGCCGCCAGCCCGTGGCGAACAGGCGGGAGACATCCAGCCGCTTCACCGGCGTGCCGTCCGGACGCGAGGCGTCAAAAACCAGCGCGCCGGGAAAACCCACCACCTCCGCCACAAGAAGCGCGGCCTCGGCAATGGTCATGTCCTCGCCGCAGCCCACGTTCACCAGCGGCCAGTCGCCCTGGGCAAGCACGCGGCCATATTCGTCGTCCGGCAAGGACATCAGGAGCACGCTGGCCTCGGCCATGTCGTCGCTGTGTAAAAATTCGCGCCGGGGCGCCCCCGAGCCCCACACCACAACCCTGGCCGCGCCGCAAACCTTGGCCTCGTGCATCTTGCGGATGAGCGCCGGGATGACGTGGGAATTGGAGAGGTCGTAACTGTCGCCCGGGCCATATAGGTTGGTGGGCATGACGGCCAGAAAGCGCGCGCCGTGCTGGCGGTTGTAGGCCGCGCACATTTCGATGCCGGCGATCTTGGCCAGGGCGTAAGGGCGGTTCGTCGGCTCCAGCGGACCGGTGAGCAGGTGCTCCTCGCGCATGGGCTGGGGGCACAGGCGCGGGTAGATGCAGCTGGAGCCAAGGAACAGCAGGCGTTTCACCCCGGCGGCCCAGGCCTCGTGGATGACATTGGTCTCAATGGCCAGATTCTCGCGGAGAAAATCCGCCGGGTAGGTGCTGTTGGCGAGAATGCCGCCCACCCTGGCCGCGGCGAGAACGACGTGGTCCGGCTTCTCGGCGGCGAAGAACGCGCGCACGGCCGCCTGGTCCGTAAGGTCGAGCTCCGCGTGGGAGCGGGTGACGATATTGGCGTAGCCAGCGCCGGCCAGCGCTCGCGCCAGGGCCGACCCGGCCAGGCCGCGATGCCCGGCGAGAAATATCCTGCTGTCCTTGCGCATTCCCGGGGTCCTATTCGTTGTAGTCGCAGGCGGTGTAGCCGTGCTTCTTCACCAGTGCGTCGCGCTGGGCCTCGCGCAGGTCCTCGCGCGCCATTTCGGCCACCAGATCCTCAAAGCTGGTGCGCGCGCTCCAGCCCAGGCGCTCGCGCGCCTTGGCCCCCTGCCCCAGCAGCGTCTCCACCTCGGTGGGGCGGTAGTACCGCGGGTCCACGGACACGCGGCACACGCCCCCGGCGTCCAGGGCGCGGGCGTCGGTCCCCTCGCCCTCCCAGGCCAACGGTATGTCCAGCTCCCGCGCGGCGGCGTCCACAAACTCGCGCACGCTGTGCTGCCGGCCCGTGGCGATGACGTAATCATCCGGCTTGTCCTGCTGGAGCATAAGCCACATGGCCTCCACGTAATCGCGCGCGTGGCCCCAGTCGCGCTTCGCCTCCAGGTTGCCCAGGTACAAACGGTCCTGCAGGCCAAGCTTGATGCGCGCCAGGGCCCGGGTGATCTTGCGGGTGACGAAGGTTTCGCCGCGCACGGGCGACTCGTGGTTGAAGAGAATGCCGTTGCTGGCGTGAATGCCGTAGGCCTCGCGGTAGTTCACGGTGATCCAGTAGGCATACAGCTTGGCCACGGCGTAGGGGCTGCGGGGGTGGAAAGGCGTGGTCTCGCTCTGCGGCGTTTCACACACCAAACCGTACAGCTCGCTGGTGGAGGCCTGGTAGAAGCGCGTTTTGCCCTCCAGGCCAAGAACGCGGATGGCCTCCAGCACCCGCAACGCGCCCAGCCCGTCGGAGTTGGCGGTGTACTCGGGCTCCTCGAAGCTCACGGCCACATGGCTCTGGGCGGCGAGATTGTAGATTTCGTCGGGCTGAATGCGCTGGATGACGCGCAACAGGCTGAGCGAGTCGGTCATGTCGCCATGGTGCAGAATGAACCGGCGGTCCTTCTGGTGCGGATCCTGGTAGAGGTGGTCGATGCGGCCGGTGTTGAACAGGGAGCTGCGGCGCTTGAGCCCGTGCACAATATAGCCCCTGCCCAGCAGAAATTCCGCCAGATAGGCCCCGTCCTGGCCGGTGATGCCGGTGATGAATGCGACCTTGGGCTCCATTGATCCTCCTTCTGTTCTCCGCCCGCTTTCCGCGCCCCGGCCGGAACCCGGCGGCCGCGGCCTAACCGCGCTTCTCCGCCGGGAGCTCCCGCGCCCGGGCGCGGGCCACCAGCGCCTTGGACTCCTCCAGCAGGCGGTTCCAGCTCGTGGGCGCGTGGATGTCCACCTCGCGCCGGGCGTGGTCGCGCACGTACATGAGCACGCGCGGAATATGCACGAATTTCGCCCCGCCCTCGGCGAAGCGCTGGAACAGGTCGTGGTCGTGGGCCAGCAGGGCCTCGTCGTAAAAGCCAAAGCGCCCGTGCAGCTCCGTTTTGTACAGCTTGGCCACCCCGCACAAGTACCAGTCGGCAAAGCTGCGGCGGAAGGAATACTCCGGCAGGGCGAAGCGCCGCACCCAATGCCCGGCGTCGTCCACAATGGCCATGTCGGCATAGGCGAAATCCGCCCCGCGATCCAGCTCCGCCGCCATTTCCGAAATCATGGAGGGCACAAGCGTGTCGTCGGAGGGGACATAGGTGCAGTAGGCGCCCGTGGCGGCGGCGAAGCCGGTGTTCAGCGCGCAGGCCAGGCCCCGGTTCGTCTCGTGGCGGATGACTTTGAGCTCGCGCCCGGCTTGCGGGTACCGCGGCTCGAACACGCGCTCGATGACGTTCTTCTCCGCGTCGTAATAAGACGCGTATGACACCGTGTCCTCGGCCAAGGCGCGGGCGAAGTCCGCCAGCACCTCGTCCGTGCCGTCCTTGGAGCCGTCGTTCACCACAATGACCTCAAGGTCCGGGTAGTCCTGAAACCACACGGAATCGAGGCAGGCTGCGAGGTACCGGGCCTGATTGTACGCGGGCACGACAATGGTGGCCTTGCGCATCGGCGCTCTCCTTGCTCGTTTTGCTTCCGGGTCCTTACGCGCGCGCCAGCCCGGCGAGGTCTCCCTTCAGCAGGGCGTCGAAATAGGCCACGGTTTTGGCGAGCCCCTCGCGCAAGGGCACCTTGGGCTCCCAGCCGAATTTTCCGCGCGCCACGCTGATGTCCGGACGACGCTGGCGCGGGTCATCAAGCGGCAAGGGTTCGCGGATGATCTTGGAGGCGCTGCCGGTGATGTCGATGACCAGCTCGGCCAGCTCCAGGATGGTGAACTCGCCGGGGTTGCCCATGTTCATGGGGCCGATGAACTCGTCCTCGGAGCCCATGAAACGCACCATGAGCTCCACCAGGTCCGAGACATAGCAGAAGGAGCGGGTCTGGTCGCCCTTGCCGTACACGGTGATGGGCTTGTTCTGCAAAGCCTGCACAATGAAATTGGAGACCACGCGGCCGTCGTTGGGATGCATGCGCGGGCCGTAGGTGTTGAACAACCGCCCCACCTTGATGGGGATGCCATGCTGCCGATGGTAGGAGAAGAACAGGCTCTCGGCGCAGCGCTTGCCCTCGTCGTAGCAGGAGCGCAGGCCGATGGGGTTCACATGGCCCCAGTAGTCCTCCGGCTGCGGATGCACGCTGGGGTCGCCGTACACCTCGCTGGTGGAGGCCTGAAAAATGCGCGCGCGCAACCGTTTGGCCAGCCCCAGCATGTTGATGGACCCATGCACGCAGGTCTTGGTGGTCTGCACCGGGTCGTGCTGATAGTGGATGGGCGAGGCCGGGCAGGCGAGGTTATAGATCTCGTCGGCCTCCACATAAAGCGGAAAGGTGATGTCGTGGCGCAGGAGCTCGAAGCGGGGATTGCCCAGCAACGGCTCCACATGGAACCGCGCGCCGGTGAAAAAGTTGTCCACGCAGAGCACTTCGTGCCCATCGGCCAGCAGACGCTCGCAAAGATGGGATCCGAGAAAGCCGGCTCCGCCGGTGACGATGACGCGTTTACGCAGATGCATGGTGGTACTCCTGGGTATCGGCCGCCGCCGGAGTAGCGCGGGGCTGGTCGCTGAGCATGTTATCGGCAGGTTGTCGACTATATTTAGGGAGCAGCAACCCGCCCGACCACGCTGGGCCCCCCGGAAAGCGGCGGCGTGGCCTTGGGAGGCTTCGCCCCTGTGGGTTCGCCCCCTGTGGACGCGGCCCCTGTCCGGCCAGCCGGCATCTGTGCAGATGGCGTCTGTGCAGCCGGCGCCCCCTGCGGAAT
>MNUQ01000015.1:0-345 GCA_001871085.1 Desulfovibrionaceae bacterium CG1_02_65_16 | reverse complement strand
GGCCGTCCCCGCCCCGCCGGACAAAATGGACGCGGCGGCCGGAGCGGCCGAAGCGGTTGTGGCGGTTGTGGCGTTCAGCGCGGAAAGCGCCCGGTCCATGGCGGCCTCGGCCGCGTCCGGGGCGTCCGGCGATGCGGGCGGGCTGCCCGGCGGAGTGAACGGCGGCGATTTGAGGCGCAGCACGTTACGCTCCAGCACGGCGCGCACGGGCGAGTCCAGGTCCAGCCCCTGGCCGTGGGCGAGCAGTTCCTCCGGCGGCCGCAATGAGGGCTCCGGCCGGGGCAGAAAGCCCGTGGCCAGATAGGCCAGTCCCAGGCCGATGGCCGCCGGCAACAGCAGCCTCGG
>MNUQ01000182.1 GCA_001871085.1 Desulfovibrionaceae bacterium CG1_02_65_16 | reverse complement strand
TTCTTGAGCTCCATGGCCTTCACGGAATGGGCGGTGATCATGGACACGACCTCGATGCCGGGGGCCACTTCGACCACGACCTCGGCGTTGACGGGGCCCATGGTGATCTCCTTGATTTTGCCGGGGATGAGATTGCGGGCGCTGACCTTCATGGCGTGCTCCTTCGTGTTTGCTGTTTTCGGAGGGGGTCCCGCGGGGCGGGACCGATTGTTTCCATCATAACACGAAAAAGGAGCACGTCAATCTCAGCGAAAGCTATCTGCGGTGGGGCGTGGTGGGGGCCTCGTGGTCGATGACGGCGGAAAGACCATACTTTTTAATGCGGTAGCCAATCTGCCGGGGGGTGATGCCCAGATCCTCCGCCGCCTTGTATTGCACCCAGCCGTTGCGCCGCAGCGCCGCCAGCACCTCGCTGCGCTCCATGGCCTTCAGCGAGCTGATGCCCTGGGAGCGGGGCAGGCCGCCGGCATCGGGCTGATGCAGGGACGTCTGCGACGGATTCTGGTTCATGTAGGGCTTGAGGAACGTGGCGTCCACCCGCTCGCCGTCGCTCATAATGACCAGCCGCTCGATGAGGTTCTCCATTTCGCGCACATTGCCCGGCCAGTCGTAAAGCGTCAGGTCGGAGAGGGCGCGCGGCGTGAAGGAAACCGTGCGGGCGTACTCGCGCGCCACCTTGTCGATGAAGTGATTGAGCAGCACCGGGATGTCCTCCTTGCGCTGGCGCAGGGGCGGCACCTGGATGGGGAACACGGAGAGGCGGTAGTACAGGTCGGGGCGGAAGGCCCCGCGCTCGGCCAGCTCGCCGAGGTCGCGGTTGGTGGCGGCCACCACGCGCACGTCCACCTTGCGGGTGGTGTTGGAGCCCAGGCGCTCGAACTCGCGGTCCTGCAGCACGCGCAGCAGCTTGGCCTGAATGCCCAGCGGCAATTCGCCGATTTCGTCAAGAAAGATGGTGCCCTCGTGGGCGTCCTCGAAGCGGCCGGGCTTGGAGCCCACCGCGCCGGTGAAGGCCCCGCGCTCGTAGCCGAAGAGCTCGCTCTCCAGCAGATTCTCGGGGATGGAGGCGCAGTTCACCTTCATGAACGGGTGGCCCTTGCGGCCGGAAAGCTCATGGATGATCCGCGCGATGAGCGTTTTGCCCGTGCCGGATTCGCCCAGCAGCAGCACGGTCGCCTTGGTGGGGGCCACCTTGCTCACCTGATGCTCCACATCCTGCATGGCCTGGCTTTTGCCCACGATGTATGGTCCGCGCTGCTCGCGGGTGATTTGCGAGCGCAGGGACAGGTTCTCGCGCACAAGGGCCTGCTCGCGGGCCTTGATCTTTTCGTTGAGGGAGAGGAACTGGCCGATGAGCGTGGCCACCACGGTGAGGAAGCTCAGATCCTCCTCAAAGGCCACCTCGTCGCCGAAGAGCCGGTCGACGTTGAGCACGCCCAGGCAGCGCCCGTGGGAGGTGATGGGCACGCCGATGAAGCTGACGCGTCCGCGCTCCAGGTGGCGCGAGCCGGTCTTGTCGAGGAACAGCGGTTCGCGGCGGATGTCCGGCACCACGTAGGGCTTGCCGGTTTGAAAGATGAGGCCGGTGATGCCCTCGTCCAGCTCGTACACGCCGCGCTGGCGCTCCTCCGCGCTCAATCCATGGGATGCGGTGATGGCCAGCCGCTCGTTTTCCGGGTCGGCCAGGGTGATGGTGGCCCGCTTCATGGAAAGCGTTTCCGAGAGGATGCGCAGGACTTCGGCCAGGGCCTTTTCAAGGTCAAGGGCCGTGTCGATGATCTGGCAGATGGAGGAGAGCACCTGAAGCTTCAGATTGCCGAGCATGATCGTCATGGCTCCAGGGAAGCAATATCAGTGCCGCACACGAAAACTGTTGCGGAGAAAATTGTCAACATATGGGAATTGCGTAATTAATTTAGGGCAGGCCGTAGCCGTGGCAAATGCAAGGCAATAACAATAATGACAAAATTGCAAATATGGAGCCTCTCCGTGTCACAGGATTGCCAATCACGTCAGGCCGCGGTTTTCGCCAGCGTTCCCTGCGACCTCGCCATACGCTCCAAAGTGGGCGCCCAGCAGCATCTCGCGCGCCGCGGCGCCGCCCTCCGGCCCGTCCTCGAACACGCGGATTTCGCGCACCGCGCCGGTTTCGTAAAGGGCCACCGTGCCGCCGAACTCCTGCACGTCGTCGGGGTCGTGGGTGATGAGCACCGTGGGAGCGCCCGCCGCCTGGCAAATGCCGCGCACCTCGCGGCGCATGCGCCGACGCAACAGCGGGTCCAGCGCGGCGAAGGGCTCGTCGAGCAACAGCACCTTTGGGCGTCGCGCCAGCGCCCGCATGAGCGCCACGCGTTGCCGCTGCCCGCCGGAGAGCCTTCCCGGCCGGGCATGGGCCAGATCCTCCAGCCCGCACAGGGCCAGCAGCTCGGCCACGCGCGCGTGCCCCGCCTTGTCCAGCCGGCCAAAACAGCCGCAGGACAGGCCAAAGCCGACATTTTCAGCAACGGTCAGATGGGGGAACAGGGCGTAGTCCTGAAACACGTAGCCCACGCCACGGTCGCGCGCGGGGATATCCACGTTTTTGTTGGAATCGAAAAGCGTTTCGCCGTCCAGCTCAATGCGCCCGGCATCCGGCCGGATGAGCCCGGAAACAGCGCGCAGGGTGAGCGTTTTGCCCGAGCCCGAGGGGCCGAAGAGCACGGTGGAGCGTCCTCCGGAACGCAGGCGCGCCCCCAGGGTGAAGCTGCGGCCGCTGCCGCGCAGGGTTTTGGAGATGTCGATGTCCAGGGTCATGGCGCGGTCCTTACAGCTTGAACACGGTGCACAGGGGGATGGACAGCAGACGCTCCGCGCAGGCCGGCCCCGCTCCGGAGACAACGGCTCCGGCTGCGAGCACCAGCCGCTCGGCCAGCTCCGGCGCGCTGCGCGCGGCGAAAAGCACAGCCAGGGCCAACGCGGCGAGAAAGGAACGCGGGTTCAACATGCCAGGGCCTCCTTTAGGCGTATTTGCGGGACAGCAGCTTGCCCGACGCCAGCAGCAGCGCCACGCACACCAGCGAGGTGAGGATGACGAGGAACGTGGCCTGATCGTCGTTGCCGGCCTGCACGGCCTCGTATACGGCCAGCGACAGGGTCTGCGTGCGGCCGGGCAGGTTGCCGGCGATCATCAGCGTGGCGCCGAATTCGCCCATGGCGCGCGCCAGCGCCAGCATGGTGCCGGAGACGATGCCCCGCCAGGCCAAAGGCAGCGAAACGCGCATGAACACGCGGAGTTCTCCGGCACCCAGGGTGCGCGCGGCGTTTTCCAGGCCCTGGTCCACGCCCTCGAAGGCCGTGCGCGCCGCCTTGCACACCAGCGGAAATGCCACCACGCAGGCGGCCAGCGCCGCGCCTTGCCAGGTGAAGACGAGGGTGATGTCGAAGCGCTCCAGCAGCCACTGGCCCACAACGCCCCGCCGGCCGAACACCACCAGCAGATAGTAGCCCATGACCGTGGGCGGCAGCACCAGGGGCAGCGTGCATACGGCGTCGAGCAGCTCGCGGCCGGGCAGCCCCCTGCGCGAGAGGGCGTAGCCTGCGGCCACGCCGGTCACGCACGCCCCGGCTGTGGCCGTCAACGAGACCTTGAACGTCAGCTTCAGCGGAATGAGCGCGGCATACAGGAGAGGGAGCAGGGAATCCGGCACGGGTGAACCTCCACATGCGTGCAAAAATAGTCGTCCTCGCGCGGGCAGGGCGCGTCCCGCTCGGGGTCGAAGTCCTCGGAACGCGGCAGCGCCGTCGCGCTTCGTCCTCACACCCGCCCAAGGCAATTCCAAATCTTATCGAAAACCGTGGAAATGCGCCCTTCCGCCCGCCGCGTTCCTAAAGCACGGCCAGCAGCTCCTTGTCCGTAAGCGGCCGGCCAAGACGTTGCGCCTGGGCCCGCACCCGGTCAAGACGGTCCGCGTCGGCTCCGGGGGGTGTGCCGGGGGCCACGCCCAGCCGCTCCGCCGCCGCCGCCACCGCAGCGCCGCCGCTCTTGGCCCCCACCGCCATCCGCCGCGTGGCGCCCACGGTCTCCGGGGCGAAGGGCTCGAACAGCGCGGGGTCGCGCAGCAGGCCATGCACATGGATGCCGGACTCGGCCGCGAAAATGTCCTCGCCCACAACCGGGCGGTGGCGCGAAACCGTGGTCTTGGCCGCCTGCGCCGCCAGCAGGCACAGGGCCCGCAAGTGCGAAAGATCATACCGCCGGCCCTGGCTACCATTTTGTCGCGCCAACCAGGCCGCCACCTGCTCCAGCGGGGCGATGCCCGCGCGCTCGCCCAGGCCCAGGGCCGAGACATCCACGAAGGACGCGCCGCATTGCAGCGCCGTCACCGCGTTGGCTGCGGCCATGCCCATGTCGTTGTGGGCGTGCAGGGCCACAGGCACGGGGAGCTCCGCCACAAAGCGCCGCACCAGCGCCGCCGTGGATAGCGGGGTGAGCAGCCCCACCGTGTCGGACAGGCGAACCCGCGCGGCTCCGGCGGCCACCGCCGCCCGCGCCAGGGCCAGCGCCTCATCCGGGTCGGCCCGGGAGATGTCCTCCAGACCGACACTTATGTACGTTGCCCCGTCGGAGCGCGCCGCGCCCACAACGCTGCCTATGCGCGCCAGCATTTCCGGCAGGCCGAGCCCCAGGCGCTTTTCCCGGTGCAGGGCCGAGGACGGCGCGCCGATGTTCAGCCGTGAGATGAGCCCGCCCTGCGCCAGTTTGGCCGCGGCCTTGGCGTCGGCCTCGCGGCAGGGGCACCAGACGGAGAGGGCCGGGCCCTGCGCATCCGTCCCGCCGGGAGCCAGCGCGGGCAGCGCGCCCGCCGCCCAGGCCAGAAATTCCTCCAGTCCGGGCTGGCCCATCCAGCCGCACTCCAACTCGTCCACGCCGGCGGCGGATAAAAGCTCCGCCATGCGCCGTTTGGCCCCTTCCCCAAAATAGACGCCGTAAGCTTGCGCGCCTTCCCGCAGGGTGCTGTCGATCAACATTTCCGCGCTCCTTGTTCTTGGCGGGAAGACTGCACCCTTGATGCCATGTGGTCATATATCGGCAAAGACATGCAAAATCAGCGCATTGACTCCTTGGTGGCTGAAGCCGTTTCCTACACACAAAAGTGTAGTTCCTACAAAACTGGTATGTCGAACAGTGTCGGAAGCCTACACGATTTCGCAGCCTCTGGCGAGAAAAAACCGCTGATATCACGCAGTTGCTAGGAATCGTGAGGCTTGGCACGGGCCTTGCCTTAAGTGCTCTGTCCATCAACCAAAAACCGAGTGGAGGAATGTGACATGAAGAAGATGAGGAAGGTTGCCATTTACGGCAAGGGCGGCATCGGCAAGTCCACCACCACGCAGAACACCGTGGCCGGCCTTGTGGAAATGGGGCGCAAAATCATGGTGGTGGGTTGCGACCCCAAGGCCGACTCCACCCGTCTGCTTTTGGGCGGCCTGGCTCAGAAGTCCGTTCTCGACAGCCTGCGCGACGAGGGCGAGAACGTGGAGCTTGAAAACATCCGCAAGTTGGGCTTCGGCGGAACCTGGTGCGTGGAGTCCGGCGGACCTGAGCCCGGAGTCGGTTGCGCTGGCCGCGGCATCATCACCTCCATCAACATGCTGGAGAACCTGGGCGCCTACAACGAGTCCGAGGGACTGGACTACGCCTTCTACGACGTTCTGGGCGACGTTGTGTGCGGCGGATTCGCCATGCCCATCCGCGACGGCAAGGCCGAGGAGATTTACATCGTCTGCTCCGGCGAGATGATGGCCATGTACGCGGCCAACAACATCTGCAAAGGCATCATGAAGTACGCGCAGAGCGGCACCGTGCGCCTGGGCGGGCTCATCTGCAACAGCCGCAACGTGGCCAACGAGAAGGAGATGATCCAGGAGCTGGCCCGTCAGATCGGCACCCAGATGATCTACTTCGTCCCCCGCGACAACATGGTGCAGCGCGCGGAGATCAACCGCAAGACCGTCATCGAGTTCGACCCCAAGGCCGAGCAGGCGGACCACTACCGCAATCTCGCCAAGGCCATCGACGGCAACGAGAACTACGTGATCCCGAAGCCGCTGGAGATGGACGCCCTGGAAAAGCTGCTCATGGACTTCGGTCTCATGGAAGCCGTCTAACACACCCCATACGAGAGAGAGCGAGGAGGATTCATTATGATCATGGTGAGAGCAATCGTCCGCCCCGAGAAGTCCGACGACGTTCTGGCGGCCCTCATGGACGCCGGGTTCCCGGCGGTGACCAAGTATTCCGTCGCCGGCCGCGGCAAGCAGCGCGGCATCAAAATCGGCGAGGTCACCTACGACGAGATCCCCAAGACCATGCTGCTGAGCGTGGTGAAGGACACCGACCGCGACTTCGTCATTGAGACCATTATGGCCGCCGCCCGCAGCGGCAAGAAGGGCGCCTTCGGCGACGGCAAGATCTTCGTCTCCCCCGTGGACGAGGTCTACACCGTGAGCTCCGGCGTGTGCGAAACGGCCACTCCCGAGGAGGCGTAACCCCATGAAGGAAGTCGTTGCAGTGGTGCGCATGAACATGATGAACCGCACCAAGCAGGCCCTGACCGACGCCGGTATCGACGGCTACTTCGCTCACGAGGTGCTTGGGCGCGGCGTCGGCCTGGCCAACCCCCACGTGCTTGCGGGCGCGGCCAGCGGGTACGAGGAGGCCGTGGCGCTTCTTGGCGAGCGGGGCAAGCTCTACCCCAAGCGCATGATCACCGTCGTGGTTCCCGACAAGGACGTTAAGGCCGTGGTCAAGACGCTCATCGAAGTGAACCAGACCGGCAAGCCCGGCGACGGCAAGATCTTCGTTCTTCCCGTGGGCGACGCCGTGCGCGTGCGCACCGCCGAGACCGGCGAAAAGTCCATCATCTAACGGCCCACCCAACGCATAGGAGCCTTTAATCATGGCCACAAAGAACAAGCTCGTGCAGTGGACCCCCACCGAGGTCAAGGAGGAATTGCTCAAGAAGTATCCTCCCAAGGTGGCCCGCAAGCGCGCCCAGTCCATTCTCATCAACGAGGCCCTGGAGAACACCACGCCCGAGATTCAGGCCAACGTGCGCACCATCCCCGGCATCATCACCATGCGCGGATGCACGTACGCCGGCTGCAAGGGCGTGATCATGGGCCCCACGCGCGACATCGTGAACATCGTGCATGGGCCCATCGGATGCAGCTTTTACGCCTGGCTCACCCGCCGCAACCAGACCGACCCCGGCCCGGATGGCGAGAACTACATGCCCTACGCCTTCAGCACCGACATGCAGGACTCCGACATCATCTTCGGCGGCGAAAAGAAGCTCAGGGCCGCCATTCAGGAGGCCTACGACCTCTTCCACCCCAAGGGCATCTGCGTGTTCGCCACCTGTCCCGTCGGCCTCATCGGCGACGACATCCACGCCGTTTCCCGCGAGATGAAGGCCAAGTTCGGCGACTGCAACGTCTTCGCCTTCTCCTGCGAGGGCTACAAGGGCGTCTCCCAGTCCGCCGGACACCACATCGCCAACAACCAGGTGTTCCGGCACCTCGTCGGCACCGAGGACAAGGAGCGCGAGGGCGAGTACAAGATCAACCTCCTTGGCGAGTACAACATCGGCGGCGACGGTTTCGAAATCGACCGCGTGCTCCAGAAGTGCGGCATCACCAACATCGCCACCTTCTCGGGCAACTCCAGCTACAACCAGTTCGCCACGGCCCACAAGGCCGACCTCTCCTGCGTCATGTGCCACCGGTCCATCAACTACGTGGCCGACATGCTGGAGACCAAGTATGGCATCCCCTGGATCAAGGTGAACTTCATTGGCGCGCACGCCACCGCAAAGACCCTGCGCAAGATTGGCCAGTACTTCGGCGACAAGACCCTCATCGACCGCATCGAGGCCGTCATCGCCGAGGAGATGCCCGCCGTGGACGCCGCCATTGCGGACATCAGGCCGCGCACCGAGGGCAAGACCGCCATGCTCTTCGTCGGCGGATCCCGCGCCCACCACTACATGGAGCTCTTCGGCGAGCTGGGCATGAAGACCGTGTCCACGGGCTACGAGTTCGGCCACCGCGACGACTACGAGGGCCGGCAGGTCATCCCGGGCCTCAAGGTCGACGCCGACTCCCGCAACATCGAGGAGCTCGAGGTCGAGGCCGACCCGAACAACTACCACGCCCGCAAGAGCGAGGACGAGAAGCAGGCCCTCACCGCGTCCGGCCTGGAGTTCAAGAAGTACGACGGCCTTATTGCCGACATGGAGAAGGGCACTCTCATCATCGACGACCTCAACCAGTACGAGGCCGAGAAGCTCGTGGAGATCATCAAGCCCGACCTCTTCTGCGCGGGCATTAAGGAAAAGTACTCCATCCAGAAGCTCGGCATCCCCATGAAGCAGCTGCACAGCTACGACTACGGCGGACCTTACGCGGGCTTCAAGGGCGCGGTGAACTTCTACAAGGAGATCGACCGCCTCGTGAACAGCAAGGTCTGGAGTTACATGAAGGCCCCCTGGCAGGAGAACCCTGAACTCTCGGCCACCTACGTCTGGGAATAGCGAGGAAGAACATTATGTTGCTCAGGCACACTCCCAAGGAAGTCACCAAGCGCAGCGCCCTGGTCATCAATCCGGCCAAGACCTGCCAGCCCATCGGGGCCATGTACGCGGCCCTCGGCATTCACGGCTGCCTGCCGCACAGCCACGGCAGCCAGGGCTGCTGCGCCTATCACCGCAGCGCGCTCACCAAGCACTACAAGGAGCCCATCAGCGCGGCCACCAGCTCCTTCACCGAGGGCGCCAGCGTCTTTGGAGGACAGTCCAACCTGTTGCAGGCCATTGAGAACATCTTCACGGTTTACGAGCCGGAAATCATCGCCGTGCACACCACCTGCCTGTCCGAGACCATCGGCGACGACATCAAGCAGATCCGCGACAAGGCGGAGAAGCAGGGGCTCATTCCCAAGGGCAAGCACGTCATCTACGCCAACACGCCCTCCTATGTGGGCAGCCACGTGACGGGCTTCTCCAACATGGTCAAGGGCATGACCGAGCTCTCGGTGAGCACGGGCAAGAAGAACGGCAAGGTCAACGTCATTCCCGGCTGGGTCGAGCCCTCCGACATGGAGGAGATCAAGCGGCTGGCGGCGCTGATGAACGTGCCCATCACGCTCTTTCCCGACACCTCCGGCGTGCTCAACGGCCCCCTCTCGGGCGAGTATCACATGTTCCCCGAGGGCGGCGTGACCGTGAAGGAGCTGACCGAGGCGGGCGACGCCATAGGCACGCTGGCCCTGGGCGAGTGGTGCAGCGCCGACGCCGCGCGCAACCTGGACACCAAGTGCAAGGTGCCCTGCAAGGTGCTGGACATCCCCTTCGGCCTCAAGGCGACCGACCGCTTCATCGACGCCCTGCGGACCATCGCCGGCACGAACGTGCCCGACGAGATCACCCGCGAGCGCGGCCAGCTGGTCGACATGCTCAGCGACACGCACCAGTACTACTACAAGAAGAAGGTCGCCATTTACGGCGATCCCGACCAGGTCATCAGCATGGTGGAGTTCCTGGTGTCCATCGACATGTGCCCCATGCACATCGTCACCGGCACCTCCGGCGCCAAGTTCGAAAAGCGCATCAAGGAGCTTACCGCCCACCTGCCCTATGAGGTGAACGTGAAGGCCTGGGGCGACATGTTCCTGCTCCACCAGTGGATCAAGAACGAGCCGGTGGATCTGCTCATCGGCAACACCTACGGCAAGTATATCGCCCGCGACGAGGACATTCCATTCCTGCGCTGGGGCTTCCCCATTCTGGACCGCGTGGGGCACCAGTACTTCCCCACCGTCGGCTACAAGGGCGGCCTGCGCCTGCTCGAGAAGATCCTCGGCCTCTTGCTCGACCGCAAGGACCGCGACGATCCCGAGACCGTGTTCGAGCTGACCCTGTAACACTCCGCGTCTCCCGGCCGGGGAAGC
>MNUQ01000154.1 GCA_001871085.1 Desulfovibrionaceae bacterium CG1_02_65_16 | reverse complement strand
GCGAAGGCGGCGGCGCAGGCGCCCGCGCGCGCCGGATCGGCCGAGAAGCTGCGGCCAAGCCGGCCGATGACAGGGTTCTGCGGATTGACGTTGACATCGCACACGGGCGCGAAGTCCAGGTTGATGCCTGTCTCGCGCAGGGTGCGGCCAATGGACCGCCCGGCCGCAAAAGCCGGGGCGTCGTCGTCTTGCGGGCACAGGTCGGCGGCGGCCGGAGTTGAGGGGAAACCGTTCGCGGGCTTTAGGCGCTGCACGCGCCCGCCCTCCTGGTCCACGGCGATGAACAGCGGCGGCATTTTCGCCTGCCGCGCCACGCGGGTAAGCGCGCGGATGAGCCGGGCCAGCTGCTCAGGATTCTGGATGTTGCGGCTGGTGCCGAGAACGGCGTCGCGGTCGAAGAGGATGACGCCGCCGAGGTTCAGCTCGGGAATCTGCCGCAGAATGGGCAGGGGCCGGTCGTCCGCGCCGGATGGCTCCGCGCCCCGGAAGCCGATGAGCAGCATCTGTCCGGCCATGCGCCGCAACTCCGGCGTGGGCTGCTCGGGGCGCAGCATTGCGCAGCCCTGCGCCAGGGCCAGCAGGGCCAGCAGGATAACACACAAAAACGCCCGCCCAGGCGCGGGGTGGCAGGCTTCTGAATGGACCATGGCGGTTGGGCTGGCCTAAGGCCGCTCGCCGCCCAGGGAGAACGTGCTCTCCAGGTCGTAGCTGGAGATGACGCGATAGGAGATGAGCGTCTCCGTGCCGGTGATGCCCTGCACAAGCAGCATCTTTTCCGTGACGATGGTGGCCAGGTCGTCGTTGTCGCGGGCGCGGATGATGGCCACGAGGTCGTAGCGGCCGCCCACGGAGTGGACCTCGCTGATGCCGTCGATGGCCACGAGTTTTTGAGCCACCACATTGATGGCCGTGGGCTGGACGTGCATGAGCACGATGGCGTTGGTCATGGCGATCCTCCGTTCCGTCCTTTATAGCGTGTTGTGCGGCGCGGGTCAAAGGCCGCGCGGGGGGTAAGGCGGCGCATAAGCAAAAAATGTGGTGGCGAGGAGGAGCGCAAAAAAAGGGGGCCGGCCCCGGTGGCCAGTCCCCCCTTGCTTCTTGCGATGTCGCGGAGATTAGGCGTTGTCCCCGGCCGCCATTTGGGCGATGCGGGTGGGACGGAAGGTGTACAGGAACCAGATCAGCGCGAGAATGGCGGAAATGACGCCGATGCCCGTGGCGACGTCCATGGGCAGGTTGAAGCCGATGGTGGCGTTGCACAGGTAGGTGTTGGTCACAGCCGTCATGAACACGGCAGGAACCGTGGCGATCCAGTGATTCTTGCCGAGCTTGATGCAGTACGCCGCGGCGGTCCAGAGCACGATGGCGGCGAGCGTCTGGTTGGCCCAGCCGAAGTAGCGCCAGATCACGTCGAAGTTGGCCAGCGAGATGACATAGCCCACCGCGAACAGCGGCATGGCGATGTACAACCGCCTGACGGATTCCTTCTGCGAATACTTGGCGAAGTCGGCGATGATCAGCCGCGCGGCGCGGAAGGCCGTGTCGCCGGAGGTGATGGGCAGCACCACGACGCCAAGGATGGCGAGCACGCCGCCGAAGCCGCCCAGCAAGGCGATGCAGGCCTCGTTGACCACGTTGGCGGGACCGCCGGCGGCCAGCGAGGCGTTGAGAGCCTCGGGGCTCTGGTAGAAGCTCATGCCCACGGTGGCCCATACCAAGCCGATGAAGCCCTCGGCCACCATGGCGCCGTAGAAGATGAACCGGCCCTCACGCTCGTTGCACACGCAGCGGGACATGAGCGGCGATTGGGTGGAATGGAAGCCGGAGATGGCGCCGCAGGCGATGGTTATGAACATCAGCGGCCACATGGGCAGGTGCTTGGGGTGCAGGTTTTCCAGGGTGAGGTTGGGGAACATGTGGTAGCCCTGGAACATGAGGGCCGCGGGCACGGCGATGGCCATGAAGACGAGGATGGCCCCGAAGAACGGGTAGAAGCGGCCGATGATCTTGTCGATGGGCAGAATGGTGGCCAGAAAGTAGTAGGCGAAGATGCCCGCGACCCACATCCCGACCTCGACGCCGGAGAGCTTGGCCAGCAGCTTGGCCGGGCCAAGCACGAAGACCACGCCCACCAGCAGCAGCAGGATGATGGAGAAGACGCGCATGAACTGCTTGAAGGCCGGGCCGAGGTTGTAGCCCACCACGTCGGGGATGCTTTGGCCTTTGTAGCGGATGGAGAGCATGCCCGAGAAGTAGTCATGCACGCCGCCTCCGAGCAGCGTGCCGAAGACGATCCACAGCAAGGCCGAGGGACCGTACAGCGCGCCCAGAATGGGGCCGAACACCGGGCCCAGTCCGGCGATGTTCAGCAGCTGGATGAGGAAGATCTTGGTCTTGGACATGGGCACGTAATCAACGCCGTCGGCCATGCACATGGCCGGCGTGGCTCTGGACGTGTCGGGTCCGAACAGCCTGTCCACCAAGCCGCCGTAAACGAAGTAGCCGATGATCAGCATTGCCGTGCAGGCGAAAAAGATCAGCATGTTCCTCCTCCTCCTTTAGGGGTGCCGGAGCGGCCCACCCGTTCCAATTCCCCCCCCCCGATTCGACCATCCCGTCTTGGGGGGAGCTGCAGCCCGGGCTGGTGCGCCCGGCCTGCCGACAACCCGCGGTTATGGCTCCTGCGTAGCCGAATTGCGGCGCGGTGTGCAATGCCCTGGGCGCGAAAAGGCGCATTGGTGGAGTGAACCGACAGATATTGAGGATGACGTGGCGCACGCCGGGGCGAACGGGCGGCTATTGGGGAATGCGCAGGGTGATGCTTGTGCCCTCGCCGGGGGCGCTGGCGACCAGCATGCTGTAGGCCGGGCCATACAGCTGCACCAGCCGCTGGTTGGAGTTGCGCGCGCCAATGCCTTCGGTGAGCGACTCCAGCTCCACGGCCGAGGTGATGGCCCGCACCTGCTGCGGCTCCATGCCCACGCCGTCGTCGTGCACCTCCACCAGCAGGTGGCCGTCCTCGCGCCAGGCGGTAAGCCGCACCAGCCCGCCCTCCGGCTTGGGGAGTATGCCGTGGCGTACGGCGTTCTCCACCAGGGGCTGGATGATCAGCGGCGGGGTGACGCAGTCCTCCGCCCGGGGGCCGAGGTCGATCTCGGCCTTGATGCGCGCGCCGAAGCGGGCCTGCTCAATGGCGAGGTAGGCACTGGTCTGCTCTATCTCCTCGGAGAGCTTGATGAGCCCCCGGCTGGAGTCGAGGTTGCGGCGCATGTAGCGCGAGAGGTCGAGGAGCAGCTCGCGCGCCTGATTTGGCGCGGTGTGGCAAAAGCTGGCTATGGTGTTCAGCGAATTGAACAGGAAGTGCGGGTTGATCTGCGCCTGCAGACGGCGGATTTCCGCGTGGGCCAGCAGCTGGTTTTTGATGCCGATGTTCTCCAGCTCCAGCTGGGTGGCGAAAAGGTCGGCCAACCCCTTGGCCAGGGCGAAAAGCGTCTCGTCCAGCGGGCGCAGGCGGGTGCCGTAGAATTTCAGGCAGCCCTGGATGGCGTCGCCCTTGCGCAGGGGCACGATGATGGCCTGGGTGAGCGGGCAGTTCGGTTCGTCGCAGCAGATTTCGCTTTTCTCGCGCACAAAGAGCGGTACGCCGGTGTCGATGACTTTAAGCGTGGCCTTGGTGCGCACGTCGCCGCCGGGCAGATGGTGGTCCTCGCCGGCGCCCAGATGAGCCAGAATGGTCTGCCCGCTGGTGACGGCCACGGCCGAGATCTGCGCCTCGCGCATGATGATGGCGGCGGTGGCCCGGGCGGAAGTGGCGGTGAGCCCGGCGCGCAGGTGCCCCAGCGTCTGGTTGGCTATGGAGAGAATCTGCCGGGCCAGGTCGCGGTTCTTGGCCTCGCGGTAGCTTACCTGCAGGTTCAGCGCCTGCACGAACAGCGCCGCGCCGATGGAGTTGAAGACGATCATGGGCAGGGCGATGACCTGCACCACGGCCACGGCCATGGGAAACGGCCGCGAGAGCGAGAGCACCAGCCCCTGGTGCAGAATCTCGCCCCCCAGGCACAAAAGAAAGGCCAGCCGCCAGTCCAGGCTGTTGCCATGATAGCGCCAGGAGACCAGCCCGGCCGCTGTGCCCTCGATGAGCGTGGCCAGCCCGCAGGGCAGGGCGGAAAACCCCCCGATGTCCATGAGGTAGCGGTGCCCGCCGGCGATGAGCGCCCCGCCGATGCCCACCACCGGCCCGCCAAAGAGCCCGGCGGTGACGACCACCATGCCGCGCAGGTTGGCGAAGGACTGGAACACCACGTTGCCCGAATAGGTGCCCAGCACGCCGAACAGCCCGAACATGACCACCAGCAGCACGGTGGCCCACAGGGGACGGTCGCGCCTGGGCCCCAGCTTGTCGATGTTCGTCACCGTCATGATGGCGAAGCCGCCCGCCAGCAGCAGGCCGAAGCGCTGGGACAGGTTCAGGAACAGCTCGGGAACCTGTGGGTTGAAGAAGTCGTTCATAGGATGCCGAGGCTCTCCTTGAACGCGCGCACCCGGTTGCGGCTCACCGTAACCTCGGTGCGCGCCGGGTCTGCCATGACCACGCAGTATTTGCCGCCGAACCACGGCGCAAATTCGGCAATGCGCTCCATATTGACGAGCTGGGCGCGGTTGGCCTGGAAGAATGGCAGCCCGGCCAGGCGCTCCACGGCCTTGGCCAGCGTGGCTAGGCCGTGGCAGGGCAGGCGCTCGGAGTTGGTTATGGCGAGCAGGCGCTTCTCCTCGGCCTCAATGAGCACGATATCCGCGGTGGGGATGAGCCCGATGCGTCCGCCTTGCTCCACGGCCAGCCGGGCCAGGGGCTTGGCCCCTCCCGTCACCAGGCTCATCGCTCCCGCGCCGCCCGCGCTGTGGAGCAGCCGCGCCAGCGCGCTGTCCAGACCTGTGTCGTCGGGATTTTTAAGCAGTTTGCGGACGCGGTCCAGACTTTTTGCCAGCCGGTCCGGGGAAATGGGCTTGAGCAGATAATCCGCCGCGTTCTCCTCGAAGGCGCGGATGGCGTGGGTGTCGAAGGCGGTGACGAAGACGAAAACGGGCGGGTGGGGCAGCGCCTGCGCCCCCGCGAGCACCTGGAAGCCGTCCTGCCCGGGCAGCTGGATGTCCTGAAAGACGAGGTCCACCCCGCCCTGGGCGATGCGGCCAAGCGCCGTCTCGGCGGACGCGGCCTCCTCGGCCTCCACGTCCGGGTGAGCCAGCAGCAGGTAGCGCAGCTCGTCCCTGGCAGGAGCCTCGTCATCCACGATGAGGGCGCGTATGGACATGCGGCGGGTTCTCCCTGGCGTCGGCGCTGGAACGGCCGACGATGCGTTGCCGAACGCTATGTCCGCGCGCCCACGCTGTCAATGCGGGGCCTTGGGGGCATTTTCGCCCTGTTAACGCTTCGGGCCTTTCTGGCTATTCCTGTCCGTGGGCCGGCCCTGTGGCCTCGGTCCGTTCGAAGACCGCGGGCTTTTGTGATCATTGGAATTCTTCAGCTCATTAAGTCCCTTCGGGCCCTTCAGGCCTTGGGGGGCTGCGGGTTTGCCGCCTGTTTCGTCCGGCGTTTCCGGCTGTGGACGGCGCATGCCTTGATACAGCTCGTATTCCAGCAGCCGGCATTCGATTTTGGCGTTGAAGAACGGGGTCTTGCGGCGCGGTTTGAGCCCCACGCGCTTGGCCAGCTCCGGGTTGCCGGTGAAAAGAAAGCCCCGCCAGCCCGCCAGACGCTGTTTGAAGAAATCGCCGATGGCCGCGTACACGGGCTCCAGCCTGGGGCTGTCGCCCAGGCGCGCGCCATACTCCGGGTTCAGCACGCACACGCCCGTCGCGCCGTCGGGCAGGGGCTCCGGCACCAGACTCTCGCGGAAGTCCGCCACCTGGAATTCGATGTGCTCCTCAACGCCGGCCGTACGGGCGTTTTGCCGCGCCGCCGCCACGGCCTCGGGGTCGATGTCGCTGGCGATGATACGCCCGGCGTAATGCTTTTTCGCGGCCTGGCTGGCCTCGCGCCTCAGCTCCGCGTAGCGCGCGGGGTCGAAGCCCAGCACGTGCTGGAAGGCGAAGCCGGAACGCAGCAGCCCGGGCGCGCGGTTCAGCGCGATGAGCGCGGCCTCGATGGCGAGCGTGCCGCTGCCGCACATGGGGGAGAGGAAATGCCCGGCGTCCGCGTCGAACTTCATGGCCAGCACGATGCCCGCGGCCAGCGTTTCCTGCAGGGGGGCCTTGTGGGGCATTTTGCGGTAGCCCCGGCGGGAGAGCGGCGCGCCGGTGGTGTCGAGGTACACGGTGAGGGCGTCGTCGCGCCAGTGCAGAAACAGCGCCGCGCCCACGGGGTCCGGTCCGGAGTCCGGTCTTTTGCCCATGCGCGCCAGAATGCGGTCCACTATGGCGTCTTTGGCCTTTTGGTTGACGAAACGCGCGTCGCGCACATGCTCGTTTTTGACCGAGCAGTCCACGGTGAGGTGCCCGTCCGCAGGGATGAGCTCCTCCCAGGCGATGCGTCCCATCTCCTCGGCCAGGGCGGCTGGGTCCGGCGCGGCGAGGCGCGCCAGCTCCAGCAGCACGCGGTGGCCCGTGCGCAGGCGCAGGTTCAGGCGCATGCAGTCGGCCATGTCGCCTTGCGTCAGCACGCCGGCGGCCAGTTCGCGGCCGGGCAGGCCCAGGGCGGCCATCTCCGCGGCAAGCAGGGGCGGCAGGGCCTTGGGGCAGGTGACGAGGATGGGACGCTTCTCATTGAACAGGGATATGGGCATTGGGGGAGTCCTTGCGGGGTGGGCTTACGTTGCGGGGGCGAAGGGGCTCCCTTGGTCCAGAAGGGTCGTCATGTCAAGGGCGGGCAGCGGCCTGCTGAAGTAATAGCCCTGGAACTCCACGCAGCCCATGCGCATCAAAAAGTCGAGCTGCTCGGCGGTCTCCACGCCCTCGGCAACCACGCGCAGCTCCAGGCTCTTGGCCATGGTGAGAATGGTCTGCACAATGGCCGCGTCGTCCTCGTCGTGCGGCAGGTCGTCCACAAAGGCGCGGTCGATTTTAATGGCCTGAATGGGCAGCTTTTTGATGTAGCTCAGGGACGAATATTCCTTGCCGAAATCGTCAAGCACAATGGCCGCGCCCATGTCGCGCAGGGCGTGCAGGGTGCTCAGGGTTTCGGACCGGATGTCCAGCAGCAGGTTCTCGGTGATTTCGAATTCCAGCGCCTCCGGCTGCGCCCCCTCCTCGCGGATGATCTCCTCAATGCGCCGGGCCAGGTCCGGCTGGGCGAACTGCCGGGGCGAGAGGTTCACGGCCATGACGAAGCGCGGGTGCCCCGTCCGCCGCCACAGGGCGGCCTGCCGGCAGGCCTGCCGCAGCACCAGCTCGGAAAGGGGCAGGATGAGCCCGGTGTTCTCGGCCACGGGGATGAATTCCGCGGGAGGAATCAGGGTTCCGTCGTCGCGCCGCCAGCGCACAAGCGCCTCCGCCCCGGCGATGACGTTGCCCGGTTGGTGCACTTTGGGCTGGTAGAACACCTCTATGCCACCTTCGGCGAGGGCGCGGCGCAGGCCCGCCTCCACGGCCAGCCGGCGCACCACCTGATCGTTCAGCTCCTTGGTGAAGAATTCGTAAGTGTTGCGGCCGCGCTCCTTGGCCCGGTACATGGCCAGATCGGCGTTTTGGAGCAGTTCCTCCGGGCTCTTGCCGTGGGACGGGAACAGGGCGATGCCGATGGACAGCCGCACATGCAGGCTTTGCCCGTCCAGCTCGCAGGGCGCGGCGAAACCGTCGAGCACGTGGCGGGCCACCATGGCGGCGGAGCTTTCGCCCGCCGGGCCGTCCACCACGAGGACGAACTCGTCGCCGCCGAGGCGGGCCACGGTGTCGCTGCGGCGCACGGCGTTCTCCAGGCGCGCGGCCACCAGCTTGAGCAGCCGGTCGCCCGCGGAATGGCCAAGGGAATCGTTCACGTCCTTGAAGTGGTCCAGATCCAGGAGCAGCACGGCCGTCTCCACTCCCTCGCGCCGTGCGGACTCCAGGCTCCGATCCAGGCGGTCGAGCAGCAGCTGGCGGTTGGGCAGGCCGGTGAGCGTGTCGTGGAAGGCCTGGTGCCGCAGCTCCTCCTCGGCGTCCTTGCGTTCGGTGATGTCCTCAATGGAGGCCACGCTTATGCTGGTGTCGGGTATCATGCCAACGGTGAGCAGGGTCACGCGCACCTCGCCCCGGCGGTTCAGAAAATGCGCCTCGTAGTTGCGCGGGGCCAAGTCCGGCGCTTGCCGGCGCATGGAGTGGTGTCGCAACATCCACTCCACGTCCTCCGGGGCGAAGAACTCCGTCCAGCGGCGTTTGCCCTCCACCTCCTCCAGGGGGAATCCGGAGAGCTTTTCGAACTCCTGGTTGGCCAAAATGATGGTGGTGTCGGCGTCCACAAGGATGCTGGCCATGCCGGTGTTCATGAACACGGCGCGATAGGTCTCCTCCGAGCGCTTGAGCGCCTCTTGGGCCTTTTGCAGATCCTCCACGTTGATGAACGTCTCCAGCAGAAGCGGCTGGCCTCCGCGCTCTATGCGCGAAATGCTCTTGAGCACCGGCAGGGTGGTGCCGTCCGCGCGCAGAATGCCGCCCAGAGTCTGCTGGCCCCCGTCCATCAGGTCGAGTATGGGGCATTCGCCGGCGGGGGTGGGGCAGAGAAAGTCATGGCAGAGCCGGCCGATGATGTCCTCGCGCCGGCGGCCTGCGCTGGTTGCGGCGAAGGCGTTGACCTCGCGGATGAACCGCGTCTCCGGATCCACCAGCATAACGCCGGCCTGAATGGAGTCCAGAATCTGCTGGAGGTAGCTTTCCTGCTCCTGTGTTATGCCGCACTGGGTGGCGAGGTTCTGGCGCGAACGGTCAAGGTCCGCCAGCGTTTGGTTGATGCGCGCCGCCAGGGCGGAGAGCTCATCGTTGCCGGGCATGTCCACGTGCGCGGGGCCGGGGGTGTCCGGCCCGCCCAGGGCCGCCCCGACATGTTCGACCTGGTCCTTGAGCCGCGAAATGCGCCGCAGCACACGCCGCTCCAAAAAAAGCAGCATCATGGCCAGGAACGCCAGCGCGCCCGCGGTGGCCCACAGGTGCGAGCGCCACAGCCCGCTTTCGCCTTTGGTCTTGATGTCGCGCGTTTCGCGCAGGATGATGCGCAGGGCCGGTTTGCCCTGTATGTCGGGCATGATCAGCGCGCCGCCATAGATGTTCTCGGAGCTTTCGCCGGTGATGGGACCCAGCGCTCCGCCGCGCAGCAGGCCGGCGATGTCTTCGCTGGGCGGGGTGTCGGCGCGTTCGAAAAAGATGGGCAGCCGCGCGTGCCGGGCTATCTCCGCGCCCTCGCGCTGGCCAATGGCCCGCAGCATCACCAGGGTGCCCGTGGCGGGCCCCTTGCCCTCGCTGTCCAAGATGGGACAACTGGCCAGCAGCATTGGTCCCTGCGGCAACAGCAGCAGGCCCTTGACGCGGTCCTCGACGCAGGTGGCGGCAAGAATCGGAGAGTCCGGCCGCAGCGCGTCCATCAATCCGGCCGGCAGAGGGGCTTTTCTGCCGTTTTCCGGGTCAAATCCCTGCGCCCAGCGGGGATGCCCGGCGCGGTCCATGAAGACCACGGCCCAAAGGTGCAGCGAGGCCAGGGTGCGGTCGTTCAGATTGGCGGCGACGTAATCCCCGGCGTTGCCGTTCATGAAGTGGTTCGAGTCGTCCCAAATGGCCCAGTCCATGATGACTTCGTCAAGATTCCGCAGCCGTTCGCCCACGGCGTTGCGCGCGCGGTCCAGGTTGCGCAGGGCCTGTTCGCGTTCAAGGTCGGTGAGGCTGGCATCGATGCTGATATGCGTAAGAACGCCCACGGCGATAACGAGCGCGAGGGACCCGAGGCAGATCAGAAGAAGCGTGGCCTTGCGGAGAGTCATGCTGCACCACAACGGGCGTTCGCCCCGATCGCTCCGCCGGCGGAAGGCTGCGGAACGGTGTTTGGCATTATATACCTTG
>MNUQ01000170.1 GCA_001871085.1 Desulfovibrionaceae bacterium CG1_02_65_16 | reverse complement strand
GCTTTCTGTTGCGCTCAGGCGTGCTGCTACCGCGCGCCGATGTCCAGGCTGTCGCTGTAGCCCGACTCCGTGTGCTCGGACTGATCAAGACCCAGGGATTCGGCATCGGCCGTGAGGCGCAGGCCCATGGTCTTGTCCACCAGGGTGAACAGCCCCCAGCTGAGGATGAGGGCGTATGCGCCTACGGCCGCCACGGCCAGCGCCTGCGTTCCCAGCTGCGCGGCGTTGCCGTACAACAGGCCGTTCACGCCGTCCGGGTTGACGGCGCGGGTGGCGAACACGCCCACAAGCAGCGTGCCGATGAGCCCGCCCAGGCCGTGGATGCCCACCACGTCCAGGCTGTCGTCGTAGCCCAGGCGCGATTTGGCCAGCACGCCGAGGTAGCAGGCCCCGCCGGCCACGAGCCCGATGCAGATGGCCGAGGGGGCGGTGACGAATCCAGCCGCCGGGGTGATTGTGGCCAGCCCCGCCACCGCGCCGGAGGCCGCGCCCAGCGTTGTGGGCTTGCCCCGGTGCCACCATTCCACAATGATCCACATGGCCATGCCGGCCATGCCGCCCATGTGCGTGGACACAAAGGCCGTGGCGGCCACGCCGTTGGCGGCCAGCGCGTTGCCACCGTTGAAGCCGAACCAGCCGAACCACAAGAGCCCGGTGCCCATGAGGGTCATGGGCAGATTGTGCGGAAAGAACTGCCGCCGGCCGTAGTCTTTGCGCGGGCCGATGACGAACACCGCTGCCAGCGCCGCCGCGCCGCAGGTGAGGTGCACCACGATGCCGCCGGCGAAGTCCGCCACGCCGAGCGCCTTGAGCCAGCCGCCCGCGCCCCATACCCAGTGGCACACGGGATTGTAGACGAGCACCGCCCACAATAGGCTGAAGACGAGGAACGGCGCGAAGCGCACGCGTTCGGCGAAGGCGCCGGTGATGAGGGCGGGCGTGATGACCGCGAACATGCACTGGTAGATCATGAACACGGTGTGCGGAATGGTGGGGGCGTAGTCGGGGTTTGGGGCCGCGCCCACGCCGGAGAGCCAGGCCCAGGCGAGGGTGCCGGTCAGGCCGCCCGCGTCCGGGCCAAAGCTCATGGAGTAGCCCAGAATCACCCACTCGAAGCTGATGAGCGAGATGAGGAAAAAGCTCTGCATGAAGGTGCCGAGCACGTTCTTGCCGCGCACCATGCCGCCGTAGAACAACGCCAGCCCCGGCGTCATCAGCAGCACCAGCGCCGCGCTGACGAGGACGAACGCGGTGTCTCCCGCCTGGATCATGTGACTCTCCCTTGGTCTGTGGGGCGCGGTGAAAGGCCCCGGCACTGGTCCGCCGGCCGGGAGGATGAGGGAGGAGCCGCCCGCCCCGTACGGCGGCGCGATGTATTTAGCCGGAAATTGCGGTCGGGGAAAGACAAAATTGAATGCAATTATAACAATAATGTTTCAGTATGCCAATATTTCCAAAAAACATTGGAGATTGATCACGCAAAAAAGCGACTTCGTGGGGTGTTTAAAGAATTTGAATACACGAAATTGTCATTTATGAAACACGATCTGGCCGGAGGCGGCCTGCGCGCGCCTGTTGCCGAGCGGTCCGGCCTTTGGTATTGCCTGCGCCTGCCCGAGCAAGACCGGTCCCCTGGCCGGACACCGCGCCGGGCGCATGCGCGGCCACTGGCCATGCGCGCGAGGATTCCTCCCATGTCTCCAACTCCCTTGGCGTCCGGCGCGCTCCAGCCGCTCCCCTCCGGCGCAATTCCGCCCGTCCAGGCGGATCCTGGCCCGCAGCGCCTCGTCAGCTTCGAGTTCGTGGCCGTCTGCGCCATCAGCATCCTGGCGTTCTGCAACATCGCCATCTTTTATGGATTTTACAGTTACCTGACCGAAATGGGCATTCCCGCCGGTTGGCGCGGGCCGCTGCTCTCGCTGGAGCCGCTGACCGCCCTGGTGGCGCGGCCGTTTTTGGGGCGCTACCTTACGCTCGGCAACGGCGTGCGCTTCATGCGCGTGGGCATGGCGCTGGCCACCTGCGCGCTGCTCAGCTATCCCTTTACCCACAACATTGCGCTGCTGGCCGCCGTCCGCGTGCTGCACGGCCTGGGCTTCGTCATGGTGGTCACCGGGCTCATGGGCACGCTCATGGCCTTTTTGCCCAAGGACAAGATGGCCCAGGGCTTTGGCCTGTTCTCCGTAACAATCCTTGTGCCGTACGCCATTATGCCGCCCTTTGTGGAGGCGCTTTTGCCGCATCTGGCCAATCATGGCTGGGCCTACGCCCTGGCCGCGCCGCTGATGCTGCCGGCCTTTTTGCTGCTGGCCCCGCTGGGCCGGCGCACGCGGGCGTTCGCCGCAACCCAGCCCGCCGCCAACCTGGCGCGTCCCGGTTGGGACGAGGTGCGGCAAGCCCTGCGCTCCGCCGGCGTGGTGCTGCTTGTGGCGGCGAATTTCTTTTTGGTGGCCGCGCACGCCATCGTGTTTTTCTTTATGCGCGATTTTGCGGTGAGCATAGGCGCGGCGAACCCGGGCGAATTCTTCACCTTCGCCAATTCCGCCAACATCATTCTGCGCGTGGGCGGCGGCCGCCTGCTGGATAAGCTGAACATGGGCCGGGCGTTGCAGCTCACCTTTTTGGGCATGGGGCTGCTCATCCCGCTGTTCGCCTATGTGAGCCTGCCCTGGATGCTGCTTGTGGCGGCGGTGTTCTACGGCACGGGCATGGCGCTCACCATGCCGCTGGTCAACACCTGCATGATCGCCGTCTCGCCGCCGCGCATGCGCATGTACAACGCCAATCTGCTCATGCTCGCGGTGGATGCCGGCTTTTTCGCCGGGCCGTTCCTCGGCGGGGCGATAATGGCCGCGGACGGAAGCCACGCCGTGCTTTTCAGCGTCAGCGGGGGCATTATGCTGCTGGCGGCCCTGTGCGTGCGGCCGGTGGCGAGGATTTTGCGCCAGGGGGCAAAATAGCGCAAAGCAATGCCGCCCCCCCCTTGACTTGCCCCTTTTTTCACATATCGTTTTCTCGCATCCCTCGTCTGTTGAGCTCTGTTCACGGGGCCGAGGCAGGGCTCATCACCGTACGGCCCCAACTGGCGCGTTCGCGCCGCAACCAAGGGGGTACGCATGAAGATTCTCGTCGCAGTGGATCCTGCGGACACCATTTATCGGCCTGTGGCGAAGGCCGCCGCCATCGCCAATAAGGAGGGCGCCGAGCTGACGCTGCTCGCCGTGGCCGAGGTCATGGAGGATATTGAGAGCCTCTATGGCGGCGAGGTCACCGGCCTGCTGGAAAAGCGCGCCCGCGAGGCGCTGACCGCAGCCATGGCCGTGGCCAAGGCCGCCGGCGTGAAGGCTAAGCAGAAGCTGGAGATCGGCGTTTCGCCGGAGGACTTCGTTGTTGAGGAGGCGGAGCGCGGCGGCTATGACCTTGTGGTCACGGGCACGCGTGGCAAGAAGGGCGTGAGCCGGCTGCTGCTGGGCAGCGTGGCCGGCAAGATTGTGACCCTGGCTCCGTGCTCCGTGCTGGTGGTACGCTAGAAGCCCAGTAAAAATGCGCCCGGCCGGATCGTCATGGTCCGGCCGGGCGTTCTTTTTTCAGCGTGGCTGGTCCGGCAGGCGCAGCGTGAGCAGCGGAAAGGCTCGGCCTTGGCCGTCCACGGGCGAACGGCCAACGACCGCGAACCCCATGTGGAGGTAAAAGGCCAGCGTGTCCGGGTTCTGCTCATTCACGTCCAGCTCGCGCACGCCAAGCTCCCGCACCGCGTGCCGCAACAGAAGCGCGCCCACCCCTCGGCGGAAGCAGTCCGGCCGGACGAAAAGCATTTCCAGCCGCTCCCCGGCCACGCCCATGAAGGCGAGAATGCTTCCGCCGGCGCGCACGCAGAGCAGCTCCGTCTGGCCGAGGCATTCGTCGCGCACAAGCGGAGTCAGAGCCTGGATGTCGGCCTCGGAGAGAAAGCCGTGCGTGGCCCGCGCGGAGGCCTCCCACACGGCCAGCAGCTCATCCCGGTCGCCGGGGCCTGCGGGAAGCACGGCCGGTGCGTCTTTGCCCATCACACGTACCCGGCCAGCTTCTTCTTGATCATGATGGCGAGGATGGTCCTGTCCGTCTCCACCATGCCCTCGGTGGACAGCTGGCCCACGTTGCGCATGGTCTGCTCCGGCGATTCGGCGATGATGCCGTCGGTTGCGCGCACGCGCATGCCGTGCAGCGAGAACAGCGCCGCCTGCACCGCCGTGCCCGCCGCCGTGGCCAGCTTGAGCGCGCAGCCGGCCTTGGCCCCGTCACAGATGACCCCGGCCAAATCCTCGATGAGCAGCTTGATGGCCCCGGCGATGTGGTGCAAATCGCCGCCCATGAGCGCGGCGATGCCGGCCGCGGCGCCCGCCCCGGCGGCCACGGAGCAGCCGCATACGGCCGAGAGCCGTCCCGTGTGCGCCTTCACTGAGGCGGTGACGATGTGCGAGAGCCCGATGGCGCGCAACACGTCGTCGCGCGAGCAGTCGAGAAAATCCTTGGCCGCCCAGATGGGCAGCACGGCCGTGAGCCCGTGGTTGCCACTGCCGGCGGAGCTCATGGCGGGCAGCTTCACGCCGTCCATGCGCGCATCGGCCGCGGCGCTGGTGAGCATGCGCGCCGCCAGCGACATGTCCTTGGCGATGATCTTTTGCCGGGCCAGCCGCTCAAAGGTTTTGCCCACGCCCAGCCCGCAGCCGAACTTGAGGCCGTGCTCGGCCAGGCGCGTGTTGTAGGCCACGCCCTGCTCCAGAAAGGTCAGGTCCTCGGCGTCCAGGTCGTCGACCAGCAGCAGCAGGTCGGCCAGGGGCAGGCCGCGCAGCCAGTCCTCCAGCTCGGCCATTTGCCCGCCGCCGCCGGCCCCGCCCTCGGCCAGCAGCGGGTGCGCGGAAAGCTCCTCGCCATCCAGCGCAAGGGACACGATGCGGTCGTGCTGGCCCTCAATGACGGCCTGGGCCTCATGGGCCACGCCCGCGTCGTCGATGCCGCGCGCCACCGCGCGCACATGCAGCCCGCGCCGGTCGGTCAGAAGGTTCAGCCGGGCCCGGCCCTGGGCCAGCATGGCCTGCGCCGCGCCCACCACCTCGGGCGTCACGGGGTCCAGCACCTCCAGCTTCAGGGCTGGGTCGCCGCCGCAAACGCCCAGCGCCGCCGCCGTGTCCAGCCCGCACAGGCCCGCCGTGCCGGGAATGGAGACGGCCAGGCCGTTCTTGTACACGTTGGGGTCCACCCAGACCTCCACCTCGCGCGCGCTCTCGCGTCCGCCGGGCAAAAGCGCCGCCGCCGCCGCGGAGGCCAGCGCCACGGCCACGGGCTCCGTGCAGCCCAGCGCCGGGGCCACCTGCAAGCGCAAAACATCCTTTACCGTGAACGCCATGACAACCTCCTGGGACTGGGCGGGATGGAAAGGCCTCCATCTGTACCGGGGCTGCGCGCGCGGCGTCAAGCAAGCCCCAGTCAGGGCCTATTCAGGGCCTATTCGGGCAAGCCCATTCAGGCAAGCCCATTCAGGCGAGCCCATTTGGGTAAGCCCATCTGGGTCCCATTCGGGCAAGCCCATCCGGGGCCCATCTGGGCGAATCCATTCGGGCGATTCGTTTCGGGCTGGCCACTTCGAGGACGGATTCGCCGCATTCACATGGTTTTTGTGGGGATTAGGGCGCAGCGGAGCAGCATGGCGCGCCGGTCCGCCCAATTCCTACCCGCTCGGGAGGCTTGCCCTGCCGCCCCGCCTCACGTATGAGCCCGCGCATGAACACTTCCGCAAACATTCCCAATACCGCCTGGGACGCCCTGGCGCTTTTCTCCGGCGGACTCGACAGCATTCTGGCCGTCAAGGTGCTGCAGGAGCAGGGGCTCAACGTGCTGGGCCTGCACTACGTGAGCCCGTTCTTCGGCAAGCCGCACTTGCTGGGCCACTGGCGCTCGGAGTACGGCATCGAGGTCATCCCCGTGGACGTGCGCCGGCCCTATCTGGACATGCTGGCCGCCCCGGCCCACGGCTACGGCAAGCACCTGAATCCCTGCGTGGACTGCAAAATTCTTATGCTGCGGCACGCGCGCGGCCTGCTGGAGACCTACGGCGCCAAATTCCTCGTCTCCGGCGAGGTGTTGGGCCAGCGGCCCATGAGCCAGCGGGCCGACACGCTCAACCTCATCCGCAAGGACGCGGGCGTGACGGACGTGCTTTTGCGGCCGCTCTCGGCGCAGAAGCTGGGGCCGACGCCCATGGAGCAGAGCGGCCTGGTGGACCGCGAGCGCCTGCCGGGCATTTGGGGCCGGGGCCGGCGCGGCCAGCTGGAGCTGGCGGAGCATTTCGGCGTCACGGACATCCCCACTCCTGCTGGCGGCTGCCGGCTGGCCGAGATTGAGCCCGCCGCGCGCTACCTGCCCGTGCTCTCGCACCTGGCCGATCCAAGGCCCGAGGACTTCCAGCTCTCGCACCTGGGGCGGCAGTACTGGGCCGGGCCGTTCTGGCTGTCCATCGGCCGCAACGAGGCCGCCAACAAGGCCATGGAGGCCGCGACGAAGCCGGACGACCTGCGCTTCCGACTCAAGGATTTTGTCGGTCCGCTGGCCGTGGGCCGGCAGTATGCGCCCAAGAACCCCGTTGATGCCGACGCGGCCCGCTGGCCCGAGGCCGTTGTGGCCGACGCCGCGGCTTTCGCCGCCTCCTATTCGCCGCGCGCCCGGGCCGAGGCCGACGCCGGCCGCCCCGTGACGGTGCTGGTGCTGCGTGGAAACGATGCCGCCGAGGTGCGCGTGACCCCGGCCCGCACGACGCCCCTGGACTGGACCGAGCCCAAGAGCGCGGCCCTGAGTTTGTGGAAGAAGGGCAGGCTGTAGCGATTTGGCATTTGAAAACATCCATGGCATTAACTAACAGGTATAAAGTTAGGGAGCCGGGCCTGACCATGGAAGATTTGTTAGGGGGTAGTCATCATGTCGATTGACGATGAGCTATTCGCGAAGATGGCGCAGTCTCTAGGGTTTGGGAAAATTGGGATTCCTCCGGAACTCCTTTACCCGAAGATGGCGCAAGTGCTAGAGTCATGCTACCCAAGGGCGGCTCTCCCAGAGCCTAAGCAATCTTTTGCCTTTTCGTATGATGCACTCAAAACGTCAGCTCTCGCTTATGATCGGGTTCTTAGTTTCTTCCCTTTGACGCGATTGATGCCCAAAGGAATCGGGTGTTATTGCTCATCAAGTATTGAAAAATTTATATTTTGCCTCTTTGTCTTGTTTAAATTTTCGCGACAGAAAAAGATTTGTCCTCCTCTGCCACCGTATACTGAAGAAGAGGCAATACAAAAAATTCAGTCTGGAAGTAGGCTGATTTGTGCGAGCGTCGCCGAAAAAATTGGTCGGCAGCCAGCGATAATTTTTAATTCACAAAGTGCATATCAAAATGAATTTGTAGATGGACCTCAGCACGTGCTCACTGCTGCACTCAAAGATATTGCTATGGTCGATGAAGAGAGCTTGACATGGGAACAAGTATTAGAATTTCGGAAAGACGCGGAGGCACGGACAAAATACCGCCGCATTGTCCGCTGGATAGATAATGAGCTCAAAACCAAGAGTCCTGCGGAAATGCAAGACCTCATCGCCATAAGGCTCGACGACTATGAATGGGGAATCAAGAAGCATGGGATGAAAACTGTGCTTGGGGGCCTCTCCTGCGTCATGGATCCCAAATTTCTCGCTTCAGCCGCTGCGGTTGTTGGCGCTTCAACACTGGCGGGGGGGGAACTGTGGGCGGCCCTCAGCAGTGCAACGCTTGCCATTGGCGGCACAGCCGTGAGTTTCGGCAAGTCTTACATCGATTATCTTGATGAACGGCGCAAGGACAACTACGAAGTCGCCTACATCCACGACATCAAGAAACTTGCAAAATAGCTCCAACCACAAACGAACGCCCCGGCAAGACGTTCTGTCCTGCCGGGGCGTTTGCGTTTTGGGAATGCCGTCGTCCTACTTGCCCGTCTTCATCTCCTCAATGAGCGTGCGCAGGGTGCCCGCCTGCGTGGTGAGCTCGGTGACGGCCTGCGCGGCCTGACGCATGGCCCCGGCGTTCTCGGCCGAGAGGCGGTTGATGTCCTCGATGCTGTGGTTGATCTCCTCGCTGGCGGCGGACTGCTCCTCGCTGGCGGTGGCTATGGCCCGCACCTGGTCGGACGCGGCCTCCACCAGCTCCACGATGCCGCGCAGGGCCTCGCCCGAGCTGCGGGCCAGACCGGTGGCCTGCTCGACGGCGTCCACGGCGCGCTCCACGCCGTCGAGATTCTTCCTGGCGCCGCTTTGAATGCCGCCGATGGCCTCGCCCACCTCGCGGGTGGCGGTCATGGTCTTTTCGGCCAGCTTGCGCACCTCGTCGGCCACCACGGCGAAGCCGCGTCCGGCGTCCCCGGCTCTCGCGGCCTCAATGGCGGCGTTGAGGGCGAGAAGGTTGGTCTGGTCGGCGATGTCGGAAATGACGTTCATGATCTGGCCGATGCCCTCGGCCTGCTTGCCGAGCGTGCGCATGTCGTCGCGCAGGGCGGCGGAAACCGTGCTGATGGCGCCGATGCCCGCCACGACCTGCTCCACGATGCGCTGGCCTTCCTCGGCCTTGCCCCGGGCGTGGTCGGAGGACTCCGCCGCCTCGCCCGCGTTTCTCGCCACCTCCAGCACAGTGGCGTTCATCTCCTCCATGGCGGTGGCGGTTTCGGCCACGCGGGCGGACTGCTCGTCGGTGCCGCGGCTGGAGAGCTCCACCTGCGAGGCCAGCTCCTGCGAGGCCCCGCCGACAACGCCCACCACGCCTTCCAGGGTGTGCGCGGCCTGCAGCATGCCCTCGGCCTTGGCGGCCTCCGCCTTCGCCTGGGCGGCAAGGGCCTGCTCCGTGGCGGTCTTGGCCCGTCCGGCCTCCTCGCCGGCCAGCGCGGTCTGCCGGTCGGCCTCGGCGATTTTGCCCTTGAGCGCCTCCAGCATGGCCTCGATGCTGGCCTTGAGCTTGGCCATCTCCGCCGTGAAGGCTCCCGTGGCCTTGGCGTGCAAATCGCCGCCGGCCACGGCCGCGGCCAGGTCCATTATGCGCGCAAGCGGCCGGGTGATGGAGAGCAGGGTGAGCACGGCCAGCGCCGCGCCCAGCAGCATGGCGGCTATGACCGAGAGCGTGAGCATGGTCTGCGTTTTGGCCGCCAGCGCCGCCTGCCCCAACTGGTTGTCGGTGAACATCTTGCCCGAGGCCTTCTGCAGCGCGGCCAGGGCCTTCTCCGCCGCGTGGATGTGCGTCTTTTGCTCCGTGAGCAGAGCGTTGGCCTCCAGGTAGCCCATGGACTTGCCCGTCGGGTCGGCCGTCAGCTTTTCGGCCAGGGGCAGCACCACCTTGTCGTAGGCGTCGAAGCCCTCGATGGCCGCGCCTGGGAGCTTGCGGATTTCAGGCGGCAGATCCTCGTTGGCGGCGGTGGCCTTGTCCAGCTCGGCGAGCCGCGCATGCGTCTGCGCGCTCAGCTCCTTGATGGTCTTGAGATATCCCTGCTGCTTGTCCGGCAGGCCAATGTTCAGCAGCACGTCCTTTTCGGCCTTGCGGTACACCTGCAGCAGCTCGGCGCTCTCGTTCAACACGTCGAGCATGGGCATGTCGTTGGTCACGACCTCATGCACCACGGCCTGTTGCTCGCGCAGGTTCATAATCGCCAGCAGCCCGGCTATGCTGAAGATTGCGATGACGATGCCGAAGCTTCCGGCGATTTTTGCCTTGAGGTCCAAAATCATGGGCGTCTCCTTGCCGGTGGTGGGCGCAGCGGGGGGCTGAATTTCAACCTCTCGCCGATTCTTTGGCGCGCGTCAACCGCCTTGCGTCGTATTTGCGAAAACGTGATTTTTTGCAGCAGGGAGCCGAAGGACATCCGGTGGACTGCGGCTGCGGCCGCATTGTCAGCGGCGGGCAAAACGGGCATAACGCGCCCATGGCGAAAATACGCGAGGAATACCGTTGCGAGTCCTGTGGGGCCAAAAGTCCGCGCTGGACCGGCCAGTGCGCCGCCTGCGGCGAGTGGAACACCATGAAGGCCGTTGCGGCCGAGGGCGGCTGGAGCGCGCGCGGCACGG
>MNUQ01000138.1 GCA_001871085.1 Desulfovibrionaceae bacterium CG1_02_65_16 | reverse complement strand
CCGCAGTCTCCGAGGAGCCGCAGGCTCCCGCAGTCTCCGAGCCCGCGCCGCCTCCGGCCGCCGGCGGCGACACGCCGCCTCCGCCGCCCCCGACGGGCGACGAAGCCGTTGGCGAGGGCGCGGCCGGCCGCATGAGCCTTTTCGGCCACCTGCAGGACTTGCGCAAGCGCCTCACCCGCAGCGCCATCGCCATGGTCGTGGGCTTCCTCGTCTGCTACGCCTTCGCCGGGCAAATGCTCAAGCTGCTGATGAAGCCCATGCTCGACGTGCTCAAGCAGAGTCACTTCATTTACACCTTGCCCACCGAGGCCTTTTTCACGGAGATGAAGGTCGCCTTTGTGGCCGGCATCTTTGCGGCCAGCCCGTACATTTTTTACCAGATTTTCCAGTTCATAGCGCCCGGGCTCTACTCGCACGAGCGCCGCTGGATTTTCCCCATCGCCTTTTTCTCGGCCCTGTGCTTCACCACCGGCGCGCTTTTCGGCTACTTCGTGGTCTTCCCCTTCGGGTTTGAGTTTTTCGCCAGCTACACCAGCGATATCCTCGTCTTTACGCCCAAGCTGGACGAATACCTCGACTTTGTGCTGAAGCTGCTCTTCGCTTTCGGCATCGTGTTCGAGCTGCCGCTGTTCCTGTTCTTTCTGGCGCGGCTGGGCATTGTGACGCATACCGGCCTGCGCAAGAAGCGCAAGTACGCCGTGCTGGTGGCCTTTGTGCTGGCTGCCGCGCTCACCCCGCCCGACGCAGTCAGCCAGACCATGATGGCCGTGCCGCTGGTTCTGCTGTACGAGGTGGGCATCTGGCTGGCCTTCTTCTTTGGCAAAAAGCGCAAGGAGGAGGCTCCGGCCGAGGCGGCGTAAGCGCCGCCGGCGTTGCGCCTGCGCGGGCAAGCGTCGGCGGGCCCCGTCCTTGACAAGGCCAGGGCCATCCGGTCAAGAAAAGATCGTGGCGGGAGCGCCCGCTTTTGAGGGGTTTGCAACACGGGGAGGGAGCGGCAAGGTGGCCAAACGCACCGCGCGGCTTACGCGCACGACCAAGGAAACCGACATCGAAGTGGAGCTGTGCCTGGAGGGCGCGGGCGAGTGCCGCGTGGCCACGGGAATTGGCTTTGCCGACCACATGCTTACGCTGATGACCTTTTGGGCCGGGTTCGACCTCATGCTTTCCTGCAAGGGCGACCTAGAGGTGGACGCCCACCACAGCCTGGAGGACATTGGGCTGTGCCTTGGCCATGTGCTGGCCGAGGCGCTGGGCGACAAGGCGGGCATAACCCGCGTGGCCAGCGCCCGCGTGCCTATGGACGAGGCCCTCGCCGACGTGGTGGTGGACCTCTCCGGCCGGCCGTACCTCGTCTATGCCGACGATCTCCTGCCCGCTGTCATCGCCGGCGAGGAGAAGGACGTCTGGCGCGAATTTTTCAAGTCCCTCGCGCAGCGCGCGGGCATGAATCTGCATATCCGGTTCGAATACGGTAAAAATGGCCACCATCTGCTGGAGGCCGCGTTCAAGGCACTGGGACTGGCGCTGCGCCAGGCTGTCCAGGTCAGCCGCACGGGCGTTTCCAGCACCAAGGGGAGTGTGGACTGATGCGTTTACGCAAGTTGTTTTCGCTTTTGGGCGTGTTGAGCCTGCTCTGTCTGGCCGCGTGCTCGCCCAAGCCCATAACCGCGCAGGTGCGCCCCGTGGGCAGCATCGCCGTGGCGCCTTTCACCGCGCCCCAGTACAACTGGGAGCTGCTTGCCGGCTACCTGCCCGACGAGGGCAAGACCGTGAAGCCCGAGATTCTGGCCGCCCTGGACGAGACCCTGAATCAGACCGCCCGGGCCCATGGCGTCAGCCTCAGCGGCACGCCCTCGGCCATCCGCCAGTGTGAGGAGATCGTCACCTACGAGCGCTCGGGCAAGGCGCGCGAGTCCGCCTGGTCCTACTGGCTGGGCGTGGGCCGCTGCCTTCCGGCGGACTATCTGCTTGTGCCGCAGGTGCTGCGTTGGAAGGAGTTCGAGGGCGGCGGAAACCCGGCCTCCGTCGTGCTCGACCTCTACCTCATTGACGTGAAGGGCGAGCGGCTTGTCTCGCGCTTCCATTACGACGAGACCCAGAAGGCGCTCTCCGACAACCTGCTCGACATCGGCAAGTACATGCGCCGCAAGGGCGAGTGGGTGAAGGCCGACGCGCTCGCCAAGGAAGGCATTGAGGCCGGCCTGCGGGAGATGGGTTTGTGATTCTGTTCCCCGCGGTCGACATCAAGGACGGGCGCTGCGTGCGCCTGGAGCAGGGCCGCGCGGACGCCGTGACGGTGTTCGGCGACGACCCGGCCGAGAGCGCCCTCAAATGGGCCAGGCTCGGCGCGCAGTGGCTGCATATCATCGACCTCGACGGGGCGTTCAGCGGGCTTCCCCGCAACTTCGAGCTGGTCAAGCGCATCTGCGCCGAGGCCGGCGCGCCAGTGCAGCTGGGCGGCGGCGTGCGTGACCTGGCCACTGCCCGCGCCTACATTGAGGCCGGCGTGACCCGGCTCATCATCGGCACCATCGCCCTTGAGCAGCCGGAGCTTTTCGCCGAGATCTGCGCCGCGCTGCCGGGCAAGGTGGGCGTGAGCCTGGACGCCGTGGACGGCCGGCTGAAAAGCCGTGGCTGGGTGGCCGACGCGGGCCTCACCGTGGCCGACGTTTTGCCGCGCATCGAGGCCGCCGGTGCAAGCTTCATCATCTACACCGACATCAAGCGCGACGGCATGCAGAGCGGCGTGAACATCCCGGCGCTCACCGCCCTGTGCGAGGCCACGAAGCTTCCCGTGGTGGCGGCGGGCGGCGTCACCAACCTGGACGACCTCAAACACCTTGCCCCACTAGCCGCAAAAGGCCTGCAAGGGGCCATCACGGGCCGCGCCATCTATGCCGGCACCCTGGACTTCGCCGAGGGCCTGGCCTTCACTAAGGGCCTCCAGCAGGCCGCGTAGACGCCAACACCGTCAACGCTGTTTGATGCTGTGCAAAAAGAAAGGGGGCCGTCTGGCCCCCTTTCTATGTGCTGATTCGGGATCGTCCGCGCGCGCTATTTCTTCCGCTTGGGCTTCACGCTGCTGAAGCGCTTCACGTCGATATTGTACTTTTTGACCTTGTAATTGATGATGCGGTAGCTGACGCGCAGGTCCCGCGCGCTTTGCAGCATGTTGCCGCGCGTCTTTTTCAGCGAGTCGACAAGCAGCTCCTGCTCGAATTTGGACACCGCCTCGCCGAAGGACAGGTTGATGCCCGTGGCCGAGCTGTCCGCCGTCTGCAACGTCGGCGGCAGGTGGTAGGTGCGGATGACCTCCTCCTCGCAGATGAGTACGGCGCGCTCCAGGCAATTGCGCAGCTCGCGCACGTTGCCCGGCCAGTGGTACATGCTCAAAAGCTCGATGGCCGGGGTGCTGATGCGCTTGATGCTCTTGCCGTATTCCTTGGCGAAATCCGCAAGAAAATGCTCGCACAGGGGAAGAATGTCCTCCCGGCGTTCGCGCAGGGCGGGGATGAACACGGGGAAGACGTTGATGCGGTAGAACAAGTCCTCGCGGAAGCGGCCCTGGACGAGAAGCTCCTCCAGCGGCTGGTGCGTGGCGCAGATGAGCCGCACGTCGACGGAAAGGGTCTGCTCGCCGCCCACGCGCTGGATTTCCTTTTCCTGAATGGCGCGCAGCACCTTGGCCTGGGCGTCCAGCGAGAGTTCGCCGATCTCGTCGAGGAACAGGGTGCCGTTGTGCGCCACCTCGAACAGGCCGCGCTTGGTCTGCACCGCGCCGGTGAACGCGCCCTTCTGGTGGCCGAAGAGCTCGCTTTCCACCAAATCGGCGGGCAGGGCCGCGCAGTTCAGCTTGATGAGCGGCTTGTCGGCGCGCGGGCTGCCAAGGTGGATGGCCTCAGCCAGCAGCTCCTTGCCGGTGCCGGACTCGCCGCGCAACAGCACCGTGGCGCGGCTGGGGGCCACCTGCCGCGCCTGCCGCAGCACAACGCGCATGCTCTTGCTGGCGGCCACGAAGTTGGGGGGGGGCGTTGCGTCGAGCCCGGGAGTGACCATGCCCTGCGCCATGAGGTGCTTGTGCAGGGCCATTTCCTCCTGCAACTGGGCCACTTGGTTGGCGATGAGATCGGCCACGACCTCGAGGAATTCGCGCTGCCGCTCCAGATCCGCATCCGGCATGATGGGCAGGTCGGCGGAAAGGGTGCCCAGCGTCTCCACCGCGCCGTGCCGGGCGATGACCACGGGCACGCAGACGAAGGCCGAGTTCGCCAGCTCCTCCGGGGAGCGGCCGAAGGCCTTGTTCAGAAACTCCGTGTTCTCAGAGAGTTTGGGGATGATGATGGGGCGTCCGGTTTCGAACACCTGCCCCACCACGCCTTTGCCGGGTGTGTACGTGGCCGGAATGGAGCGCGTGGGGCTGTGCGCCAGGGAAAGGCGCAGGCTTTCGGATTCCGGGTCCATTATGGCCAGGAACACGCGCATGTAGCCCATCTGTTTGGACAGAACCTTGAGCAGTCCGCCCAGGCTTTCCTCCAGGGGCGCGCCCGGCGAAAGCTCGCGCAGAATGCTGCGCAACGCGGTCAGGCTGCCTTCTGGGGCGCAGGTGTGGGCCTCGGTTTTCGCCATGAGGGATGTTTTGTCCTCGCTCGCGCCCTTAGGCCGGGCAGGCGGCGCCGAGCTCCAGCGCCTTGATGTTGATCTCCGCCACCTTGGGCTTCATGGTGGCGCGGATGGTATTGGCCAAAACCTCCTTGCCGAAGGGCAGCGCGCCCATGGCGCACAAGGCGCCAAGAAGGGCGATGTTGCCGCTTTGCACCGCGCCGGCCTGAACGCCCAGGCTGCGCACGGGGAGGAAACAGGAGCTGCCGCACTTGGCGGCCACCTTGGCGCGGATGTCGTCCACGCTGGGCGCGGATTCCTTGCCGGTGGCGACGGAAGGCGGCGGCATGGTCTCGGAGCTGGAGAGCACCACTCCGCCGGGCTTGAGGTAGGGCAGGGCGCGCAGGGTCTCCAGCGGCTCGAAGCCGAGGAGGATGTCCGCCTCGCCCGGGCCGATCTTGGGGCTCTTGCAGCCGATGAGCAGGGTGGACTCGACCACGCCGCCGCGCTGGGCCATGCCGTGGATTTCGCCCGAGGTGACGGGCAGCCCGACGGACAGCGCCGCGCGGGCGAGCAGAGTGGTGGCGGTGAGGGTGCCCTGGCCGCCAACGCCGGTCATGAAGATGCGCAGCTTGGTGCTCATTTGGCGTCCCCCTTGCGGGCCTTGATGTTTTTGCAGAATTGGAGGCAAAGCATGCAGCCGGAGCAGAGCAGCGGGTCGATGGCCATGCTGCCGTCCTGCACGTAGAAGGCCGGGCAGGCCAGCGTGTTCAGGCAGTCCCCGCAGGAGCCGTCGGCCTTGGCGCTGGCGCAGTCGCCGGTGACATAGGCCACCTGCGACCGTTTGACGCCCAGGGTGCGGCGGGCGAAGAGCGGGCAGGGCTCCTCGGCGATGAGCACGCGCACGCCGGAAAGCGCTTTCAACTCCTCAATGGCCATGAGGGTGGCCTTCTGGTTCAGCGGGTTGACCTTGCGCAGCTGGGTGACGCCCACGCCGCGCACCACGGACTCGATGTCCACGCGCACGGGGTTGTCGCCCAGGTTGGTCTTGTCCACGCCGGGATTGGGCTGGTGGCCGGTCATGGCCGTGGTGCGGTTGTCCAGAATAACCACCAGGATGTTATGCTGGTTGAACACCGCGTTGATCAGCCCGGTGATGCCGGAGTGGAAGAAGGTGGAGTCGCCGATGAAGCCGACGACCGTCTGACCCGCGGCCTTGGCCGCTCCGCTTCCGGCGGAGATGCTCGACCCCATGCAGACGAGGAAGTCCGCGGCCTTGAGCGGCGGCAGAATGCCCAGCGTATAGCAGCCGATGTCGGACGAGTACACGGCCGTGTCGCCGTAGACCTTGCGCACGGCGGCGTAAGTGGCGCGGTGCGGGCAGCCGGCGCAGAGGTTGGGCGGGCGGTTGGCCAGGGGCACGTCCGGATCGGCGCCGCAGGCGCAGGCGGCCGTTTCCGGCTGGGGCAGGCCGGCGGCCTGGCGCAGGGCCGCGCTCACCATGGCCACGTCGTATTCGCCGATGCGCGGCAGCGGGCCGGGCGTTTTGCCAAGAATATTCAGGCTGATGCCGAGCCTCTGCGCCAGGGCGCGGATCTCGGTCTCCAGCACGGGCTCCAGCTCCTCCACCACAAGCAGGGTGGACAGCCCGGCCATGAAGTCGCCGATGAGCTTCTCCGGCAGGGGATAGGTGAAGCCGAGGTCCAGCACCTTGACCTTGCCGGCCAGGCCGGTTTCGTCCAGCGCGTCGGCGAGGTACGCCCGGCTGATGCCCGAGGCCACGACACCGACCGCGCCCGCGCCGGAAACGGCGTTGAAGGGCGAGGCTTCGGCGAGGGCGCGCAGTTTTTCAATGCGCTCCAGCTGGCGCTGGTGCATGGGCCGCGCAAAGGCCGGAATGGGCACGAAGCGCGCGGGGTCGCGCTGGAAGCCGGCGGGCTTGGGCAGCACGGTGGGCTCGGCCAGGGTGACGGGGCCGCGCAGGTGGTTCACGCGGGTGGTGGTGCGCAGAAGCGCCGGCGCGGCCAGCTCGCGCGAGATGGTCAGCGCGGCTCGGGTCATGTCCTTGGCCTCCTGCGCGGTGCTGGGCTCAAAGCAGGGCAGCCCGGCCAGCCGGGCGTAAATGCGGTTGTCCTGCTCGTTCTGGCTGGAGTGGCAGCCGGGGTCGTCGGCGGAGAGCAGCACCAACCCGCCGGGCGCGCCGGTGTAGGTCAGGGTGAGCAGGGGGTCGGCGGCCACATTCACGCCCACGTGCTTCATGGTCACCAGGCACAGGGCGCCGGCCAGCGTCGCGCCGCCGGAAACCTCCAGAGCCACCTTCTCGTTCACGGAGTACTCGAAGGTGTACGCGCCCTCCGGGGAGAGGCGGAAGAACGTGTCCGGCACCTCGGAGGACGGGGTGCCCGGATAGCAGCTGACGAACTGGATGCCGGCCTCCACGGCCCCGCGCACGATGGCCTCGTTGCCGAGGAGCAGGTGCGTTTCGCCGGGAGCGCCGTTCAAGAGGGGACTCGCCATGGGGGGCTTCCTTTAGCTTTTGGTTTTCAGCTGATTGGCCTTGAACTCGAAATAGGGCTTGCCGGGCGCGTCGCTGTCCTTGCTGGAGAGCTCCGTGTAGGCCTCGGCGGCGGTCTTGGCGTCGCCGGCGGCCTCTGCGGACACGGCGATCTGCCGCGCGATGGCCTGCTTGTAGGCGGCCGGGGCCTTGGTCTTCAGCTGGGTCAGCAGGGCCAGGGCGTCCTTGGGTTTGTTCTCAAGCATCAGGCTCTTGGCGTGGCCAATGCCCGCAATGGCCTTCATGTCCTCGGAGGAGGAGCCCTCAAGGTCGGTCCAGGCCTTTTCGGCCTTGTCGTACTGCTGGGCCACCATGGCGGCGGCGGCCAGCTCCAGCTCGGCGGTGGGCTTCAAACTGGAGGGCGCGTCCTTGAGAAAACCCTCCAGGGCCTCCACGCGGGCCTTGGGCTCGGTCTTTTCCAGCAGAATGACGCCGAGCACGTCCGCGGCCTTGGCGGCGCTTTTGGCGCGGAAGTGGCCCACGCCCTCATAGGCGGCCACGGCCAGGAGGATGACCACGCAGCCGAGGAGGATGGGCTTGAGGTGGTCGGAGAGGAATTCGAAGAGCCGCTCGGAGGTGTCGGGCACGCTTTTCTTGATCTGCTCCAGCTGTGCGGCGACAACGGGGTTGACGGCGGGATCGGTCTTGCTGCCTTGCGGCGTTTTTTCGTCCATGCGGGGGAGCTCCTTACAGAAGAGGCTGAGGTTGGGCGCGTTTCGCCCAGTGCGTTCGGACCAAGGATGTTTACTCAAAAATGTCAATCAGGTCAAAGGACAATCCTGTGCTTCCCGCAAATATCTTATCCGACACTGCAAAATCCTGAAAAGCTGTAAGAAAATCTGACAAAATTGCGGAACGGCGTTGCGGGGAATTTTTGGCGCGTTGACTTGGGAGGGGTTCGAGGATAACAATTTTGGGGCCTTGCGACATGACGCGGGCTGAACGTGTAGCATGAGGGGACTTCATGGACATCGCCGCACAAATGCGACAGATCGCCCAGAATGCGCGGGCCGCCTCCCGCAAGCTGGCCGCGGCCGAGGACGCTGTCCGGCAGCAGGCGCTGCTGAACCTCGCCGGCCTTTTGACCGACCGCGCGGCGGACGTCAAGGCCGCCAACGCGCGCGATGTGGACGCCGCGCGCGCGCGCGGGTTGGATCAGGCCCGGCTGGACCGACTCACCATCACGGACAAGGTGCTGGAGGCCATGGTGCAGGGCTGCCGCGAGGTGGCCGCCATGAGCGACCCGGTGGGCGAGATCCTCTCCATGAAGAAACGCCCCAACGGCATGCTCGTGGGCCGCATGCGCGTGCCCCTCGGCGTGGTGGCCATGATTTTCGAGTCGCGTCCCAACGCCGCCGTGGACGCCGCCGTGCTGTGCATCAAAAGCGGCAACGCGGCCATTCTGCGCGGCGGCAGCGAGGCCTTCCACTCCATCGCCGCGCTCATGGAGCTCATCCACGCCGCGCTGACCCAGGCCGGCCTGCCCGCGGCCTGCGTGCAGGCCCCGCCCACCACGGACCGCGAGGCCGTGGGCGCGCTGCTTGCGCTTGATGAATTCATCGACGTGGTCATTCCGCGCGGGGGCGAGGGGCTCATCCGCGCCGTGGTGGCGCAGGCAAAAATGCCGGTGCTGAAGCATTACAAGGGCGTGTGCCACACCTTTGTGGACAAGAGCGCCGACCTTAAACGCGCCGTGGACATTGTGCTGAACGCCAAGGCCCAGCGGCCCGGCACCTGCAACTCCCTGGAGTGCCTGCTGGTGCATCGCGACGTGGCGGCGGAGTTTTTGCCCGCCGTGGGCAAGGCGCTGGGCGCGGCCGGGGTGCTGTGCAAGTGCTGCGGGCGTTCGTTGCCGCTGCTTTCCCTCCAAGCCAAGGCCGAGCCCGCGGCGGACGACGATTGGGGCCGCGAGTTTCTGGCCCTCACCCTGGCGGTGAAGGTGGTGGACGGCCTGGACGAGGCGCTGGAGCACATCGCCCGGTACGGCAGCAATCACACCGAGGTTATTTTGACCAACGACCACGCCAACGCCATGCGCTTCACGCGCGAGGCCGACGCCAGCATGGTGGCGGTGAACGCCAGCACGCGGCTCAACGACGGCGGCGAGTTGGGGCTTGGCGCGGAGATAGGCATCTCCACCACCAAGCTGCACGCTTATGGGCCCATGGGCATTTTGGAGCTCACCAGCGCCAAATTCGTGGTGCTGGGGCAGGGACAGATTCGGGAGTAGACGCGCCGCCCGGCTTCCGCCCGCCGGGACATGGCCACACACCTTGGGCGGTTTGAGCGAGAGGTTCACAGCGGTGAGCAGGATCGGCATCCTCGGCGGCAGTTTCAATCCCATCCACGCGGGCCACATGCGCATGGCCGTCGAATCGCGCGAGACGCTCGGCCTGGAGCGCGTGTTGCTCATGCCGGCCAGCCAGCCGCCGCACAAGCCCGGGGAGGGCATGCTGCCCTTCGCCCACCGGCTGCGTCTGGTGGAGCTGGCCGTGCGCGGCGTCAGCGGGCTTTCCGCCAGCGGGCTGGAAGGGCTGCGCCCAGGCCCCTCCTATACTGTGGACACATTGGGCGCCCTGCGCGAGAAATCCCCGGAGGACGACTACACCTTCATTCTCGGCAGCGAGGCCTTTTTCGCCCTGCCCACTTGGCGGCGCGGGTTGGAGATTCCCCACTTGTGCCATTTGGCCGTGGCGTTGCGCCAAGGCGCGGACGCCTTGGGCGTGGCGGATTTCGCCGAGTCCACATGGCCGGGCATGGAGCGCGTGGGCGAGGGGCATATGCGCTTCGCCACCGGCAACAGCCTGCGCATTGTGCCCGTGCCGGTGTTTGAGGTGTCCTCCACGGACGTCCGCGAGCGCTGGCGCCAGCGCCGCTGTCTGGCCATGCTTGTGCCGCCCGCGGCCGAGGAGATCATGGAGCGCGGCGGCACCGCCTACGAGCAGGCCTGGGGGCACAGGCACGACGCCTAAGCCCCCTATCCGCGCCGCTTCAGCCCTATGGAAGCGACGCAGGCGCAACCGTCCGGCCTCAACCTTTCGCCCCAG
>MNUQ01000181.1:840-11071 GCA_001871085.1 Desulfovibrionaceae bacterium CG1_02_65_16 | reverse complement strand
GTCAGCCGGGCCAGCCAGCGCGAGGGCGAGACGACGCCCGGCGCCAGGGCGCGGAGGCGGGCCGCTGTTTCCGCCTGTCGGTCGCGGGCGTCCGCGAAGCGGCGCGGGCAGGGTTCGGCGCAGCGTGGAAAGTGCGGGCAGTCCAGCGGGTAGGCGCAGCCGCCGGTGAGGGGGCTGGCGTCGTGCAGGGTGATGAGGATGCGGCGTTGGGCCTGGGGCGCTGGCAGCCCGCCCAGCAGCGCGGGCCAGTCCGTGCTGGTGTGCAGGTGGACCGTGGCGTTTTGCGGCAGCGCGGCCAGTGTTTGGACCAGATTTGCGGGGAGGGTGGGGCCGCAAAGCGGGAGGGCGTCGCTTTGTCCGGCGGCGGGGTCGGCCTGGGAAGCGGTCTCGGGGTTGTTTTCCGCCACCTCGAAGGACAGCCGCGCGTCGATGCCGGCCGCGCGCTGGGCGGTTATGAGCAGCCGCGCCACGCGCACCGCTCCGCCCCGGTGCGGCAGGGCCGCGTGGTGCAGAACGGGCGCCGGGCCGGCGGCAATGTCCTTGGCGGTCACGTCTCCGGCTCCAGCAGGTCGTGCTTGAGCGACCAGAGGATGTGGAAGGCCGCGGCGTCCGTTCCGAGTCCGGGGCAGAGTTCGCGGAAGCGCTCGGCGAGGGCTCCCGCCGTCTCGCCCTTGCGCGCCAGAAAGATCAGTTTGCGGATGTCGTCGGCCTGGATGAAGCCGTCGAGCCCGGCGTAGACGATGGGGTGTTCCTTCCCCGCGAGCAGGGCCCGGCCCGCGCGCGCGGGGCGCAGACGGTCGGCGGGGTTGAGCGTGCGCGTGGGGTAGGACGCGAAGATGCGCGAGTAGGGCAGCTGTAGCGGGTGCGGCACGCGGCGCAGCGTTTCAATGTCCGGCGCGGGCAGGGACCAGAGCTCGTCCCACAGGTTCAGGTGGCGTTCGATGATGTCCGGCCAGAGGTAGTGCGCGCGCACGCGCTCGTACCCGGCTCGGCCCATGCGCCCGCGCAGGGGGGCGTCGGCCAGCAGCCGCGCCAGGGCGGCGCGCAGGGCGGCGGCGTCAACCGCCGTGCGCTGGGCCAGCAGCAGGTGGTACTGGTTGTCGAAAAGCAGCGGGGCCAGCATGTCCACCATGTCGTCGGGGGCCGCGGGGGCCGGGCCGGTGGTGGGCACCAGCAGGCCGGTCTCGCCGTGCGCGATCAGGTCGCGGTAGCCGTCATAGTCCGAGGCCACCACGGGCAGGCCGGCGGCCTGGGCCTCCAGCAGGGTGATGCCGAAGGTCTCCTGCGGATTGTCGGCGATGGAGACGAAGATGTCGCAGGCGCGCAGGAGCCTGAGCTTGCGTTTTTCGCCGGGGCGCAGCTCCAGGCGCACGTCGAGCCCGACGCGCGCGCCCATCTCCACCACGGACTGTGGGAAGGCGTCGCCCTCGTCGGCCCAGCCCGCCAGCACCAGGGAGACGGCGCTTGGCGGCAGAGGCGCGGCCTCGCCCTTGGGCGGGGCGAACAGGCCGCTCATGGCGCGGATAAGCGGCAGCAGATCCATTTTGCTCGCGTGGGACAGCCGGCCCAGCACCAGGATCAGCGCGCGGTCCTGCGGCAGGTCCAGCTCCGCGCGGAGCGCGGCTTTTTCCTCCCGGCCCGGCGGCGGCGATTCGGCCTTTTCGGGGTCGATGCCCAGGGGGACCAGACGGATGCTCGGCCCTTTGATGTGCGCCAGGCCATAGCCCGCGCGCAGTTGGTCGAAGAACGCCTCGGTGGCGCGTCGGCCCGCCTCGGAGGTGGCGATGATGCAGTCGCGTCCGGTGGCCCCGGCCCACAGGTGGCGCAGAAAGGCCGCCGGGAAGTCCGGGTAGGACAGGGAGTGCATGGGGCCGGTGACGGGGAACAGCTCCGGGCTTACGGCGTTGCGCAGCCGGGCGATGTGCGTGGGATAGTTGATGCAATCGGACTGATGGAAGCAGGCGTAGGCCGTGTCGGCCATGCGGGCGGGCAGCTCGCGGCGGTCCATGAGGACGAAGCGGCCGGCCTGGGCCATTTCCGGTGCGAACTCGGCCAGGGCGGCGGCCAGGGAGTCGCGCAGGGGCTTGTCGGCGATGAAGAAATGATAGGCCTCGAAGGGGTCGCGGGCGAAAAGCGCCCGCAGGAAGCCCACGTTGGCCACCCGGCGGCCCAAAATGGGCCCGCCCTCCATGAAGGGGTCCAGGGTGCCGAAGACGCCGGGCTTTTTCATCCGCCGACCAAGCCACACTTGCCCGCTTTTGTCAAAGCGCCGCCTGCGGATGCCGTTGTTCGGGTTTTGGAACGGATTGCCGTTGGACCGCTCCTTGCAAAACGATTGCGTACTGTACCTAGAGACGAGGAGGCCAACGGCCATGTACGCAGCTGAACATCCTGAAATAATGTGGGGTCTTGGTCTTGATCCGGACACCGCCGCCATCATTGAGCAGAGCGCTGGCCCGGGCTTTGCCCTGCGTAATCTGCCTGCGGACGCCGTGGCCTGGATGCGCGGACACGAAGGCCAGAGCCAGTGCGCGTGGATTCCGCTGGCGGTTTGGGCCGGCATGCCAAAATCCCGTCGCAAGGCCTGCCGCGCCATGGATTCCCTGCGTCGTATTCTTGTTGTCGACGAGGGGGGCGAGCCGGTGGAGACCGAACAGGTGCTGGCCGAGGGCTTTCTCACCGCCGTGAGCGCCCCGCTGACGCGTTACAAGGTGCGCGACGCCCTGCTGCGCGTGCGCGAGCTGGACTCCCTCTCCGCCGATCTGCGCCGCAAGACCGAGGAGATCATGCTGGAGCGCGAGCTGCTCACCCGCAAGAGCAACCATTTGAGCTTCCTGAACCGCATGCTTTCCCGCGCCACGGCCTCGCTGGACGCCGCGACGATTCTGACCAAGGCCCGCTCGGATTTGCGGCACCTGCTGCCCGTGGACGTTTTGTGCGCGGTGTTTTGGAGCCGCGCGGCCAGCGGCTCCGGTCTGGAGGCCGAGCTGTACATGCACTGCCTCATGGGGCCGGAGGAGAACGCCGCCTGGCAGGAGGTGCTGCTGACCGCCACCGAACGCCTGAGCGGGGTCAAAGTAGCCGACAGCCGGCAGGTTTGCCTTACGCCCGGCCGGCACATGCGGCAAACCCCAACGCCCACGGCCGGCCGGTTGCTTATGCTGCCGCTTTCCGCCGGAGGCGAGGGCTTTGGCTGCCTGGCGTTGCTGACCGACAAGGATTTGCGTCTGGCCAAGGACCAGGTGCAGACCCTGAACGCCGCGGTGAATCATCTGGCCCTGGCTCTGCGCAACGCGCTGCTGTTCCGCCAGATGAAGAGCATGGCCGACCATGACGGATTGACGCGCATAGCCAATCGCCGCCGCTTCGAGGAGCGGCTGCAGGAGGAGGCGCAGCGCCACGACCGCTACGATCTGCCCCTGTCGCTCATCTTGATGGATCTCGATCATTTCAAGGTCATCAACGACACCTACGGCCATCAAACCGGCGACGCGGTGCTGCGCGGCACGGCCGCCCTGCTGGTGGAGAGCCTGCGCAGCACGGATTTGCCCGCCCGATATGGCGGAGAGGAATTCGCGGTGATTTTGCCGCACACCAGCCGCGATCAGGCCGCGTTGCTGGCGGAGCGCATCCGCATGCGGGTTGCCGACCGGAACTTTGGCGAGAATCAGGCGGAGGTGCGCCTTACCGTGAGCGCCGGCGTGGCCGCGCTGGGTCCCGGGGCGCGCAGCGAGGAGCTGGTGTCCCTGGCCGATCAGGCGCTGTATCTGGCCAAGAACGGCGGGCGCAACCGCGTTGTGGTGGGCGGACCGGACGAGGGCCAGCTGGGGCTTTCAGAGGCGGACCCCGACGCCGCGGGCGGCTCGCCCACGGTTGAGGATGTGGTCGACGCGGCCACCGCGGCGGAGGAGGGCATGCCCCGGCGCGCGCGGCAGCCCGGGGCGGCGCGCAAGACTGTTCCGCCGCTACGCGCGGGCGGAGCCCTGTAGCCCGCGCCTCAGCGGAACCGGAGTCCCGCTGGAAAAGCCGGCCGGCGGCCCCGGTGACGGTTAACGCCAGCCCGCGCGGCGTTCGTAGATTTTCCAGGTGCCCTTCTCGGGCAGCAGCACAAAGAGCGCATCCTCGGTCACGGTCTCCACCACGGGGGGCACGGTGAAGGTGTAGTTGCCCGTGACCTGAATGCGCGCCAGATCCGGATCTTTGGTGATGCGCTTGAACGTGAGCCCGCTCAGGTTCACCTTGGCCGCGCGAAAACGCTCCAATTGGCCGCGATGGTTCAGATTCTCCCGCGCGCCGAGGAAGGCCATGGTCTCCTCCCCGCGCACCCGGCGCGAGAACACGCTGGGCAGGCGGTCGTCCATGGTGGCCTGCCATTCAAAATACTCCCGCAACACTCTGTATTGGGCGATGCCGTCGGCGTCCGTTGGATTTTCATCCGCATTGGTGGCGTTTTGCGTGGCGTTTTGGGCTGCGGGCGCGGCCTGCGGGCGCGGTGCCATGGCCCCGGCGGCCCCGGGGGCGCAAAAGAGCGCGGCCGTCAGCAGCAGCGGCGCGGCGAGGGCGAAGTGCGTATGGCTCATTGCAGCGTGTCGATGAGTTCCTTGAGCGCGCCGTAGTCCAGCGGCTTGCCCATGAACGCTTTGGGTTTGGTGCGCGCTGCAAGGCCCCGGGTGCCCGCGTCGGTGTAGGCCGTGCAGTAGATGATGGGCATGTCCGGGTGCATCTCGCGGATGCGGGTGGCGGCCTCGATGCCGTCCATGGCCCCTTCGAGCATGATGTCCATAAGGACGACATCCGGGCGTTTGGCCCTGGCGTAGGCCACGGCCTGCTGCCCAGTGGCGGCTGTGGCCACCACTTCGCAGCCCATGCGCTTGAGGTTTGCCGTGGTGGCCAGGGCGATGATGCTCTCATCCTCGACGACGAGCACCCGTGGCGGCCAGGACAGAGCTTGAAATACGATCATCATGGGCCCTCCCGTGCGGGTTGCGGGATGTGTTTCCTTGTCCATTGTCATGTACGTCGGCGGGTGGATTTTGTCCAGCTCGCGGCGGCCGTGCAGCGTGCGGCGGGCGGGATTTCTACGCGGGATGTGTTGACAGGGTGCGGGAAATATGCCTAGACTTTTCTTAAAGAATCACTATAACAATTTTCGTCGGCCCGGCGAGGTCCAGCCCGCAAGAGGTTGCGGCCAAACCGAAAACCCGGTCGCATGTCCGTCTGGGCGGACTTGCCACCCCGCGCGTTCCAGGGTTACTGTGAGTGGCCCGATTGATGCGACACGTGCCGCCTGAACCTTCTAACCCCGTGGATTGCCATGCGCGAAAAAAGCAGAATTTTTGTTCTCGCAATGCTGCTCATCATGTTGGCGGCACGGCCGGTCCAGGCTGCGCACCATTCCTCCGGCGAGCTGGTCGCAAAATCGGCCATCGCCATGGATCTGAACACCGGGCGCATTCTGTACGAGCAGAATCCGGACCAGCAGATCCCCCCCGCCTCCCTCACCAAGGTCATCACCCTGTATCTGGTTTTTGAGGCCATACAGGAGCACCGCCTCTCCTTCACCGACACCGTGTTGGTGAGCCGCGTGGCCGCCATGGAGGGCGGGTCGCGCATGAACGTCCGCCCCGGCGAACGGGTCATCGTGCGTGAGCTGATGAAGGGCATCGCCGTCGCCAGCGGCAACGACGCTTGTGTGGCCCTGGCCTAGCACCTCGCCGGCGGCCAGGACTTCCAGCCCTTTGTGAACGCCATGAACGTGAAGGCGCGGGAGCTCGGCATGACCGAGACCGTGTTCAAGAATCCCAACGGACTGCCGGCCGAGGGCCAGCTCACCAGCGCGCGCGACATGCTGCGTCTTTCCGCCAGTTATCTGCGGCGCTTCCCCCAGGCCCTCACCTTCCATTCCATGACCACCTACGCGCACAACAATCATAACCACCACAACGCCAACCGGCTGCTCACCACCTATGACGGCGTGGACGGCCTTAAAACCGGCTTTGTGCAGGCCTCCGGCTACAACAACGTGGTCACGGCCAAGCGCGGCGACACGCGCATCATCGCCGTGGTGCTGGGGGCGCGCAGCGCCGGCGCCCGCGCCGTCGTTACGCACAAGCTGCTCGACATCGCCTTCCAGCGCATGAGCCAGGGCCAGTACCTGGGCGTGCTGGACGAGCAGAAGGGCCGCGGCGTGCTGCCCGCCATGCTTGCCCGCACAGCCCCGCGCGAGCCGGACGCCGACCTCAGGGCCGCGCAGCAGGTTGCGGACCTGCGCGCCAATCAGGTGCGCGGCATCGCCATGCCGGCTCCTGCGGCCGAGCCGGAAAAAACCACCCAGGTGCGTCACAAGGCCGGCAAGGCCACCTACGCCATCCAGGAAAGCTCGTTCCAGTCGCGCAAGAAGGCCGAGCGCCGCGCCCAGCACCTGGAGAAGAAGGGCCTGCCCGTCAAGGTGGTGGCCACCAATCTGGGCGGCAGCAAGTGGTATCGGGTGCTCGTCGGCCCCTATGCCAGTGCGAGCGCGGCCAAGAAGACCCGCGAAAAAATGCTGACGCGCGGTTCCGTCACCGAGGAATAATCTCCCATCGCCCCGCAGCGGGTTGATCCCGCCACCACACGGCCCGGAGCGCAATGCTTCGGGCCGTGGTATTTTTGTCGTCCGACACATACGGCGAGCGTTCCGCCCGGCCCAGCCGGCGGCATGCCCCGGCCTTCCCGCAGCATGCTCCCTCGTATCTGAATCACCCACCTCGCCGTCACATTGCGCCCTGCTTCGCCAAAATCCTAACGCGTGTCAAGCCGCAAAAAATGTCCTTTTTACGGCCAAAACAGGGCATTTTTTGTCCTATGACACAAACCAGGGCTATACTTCGCTCCACGCCGGGCAGCCGCCTGGCGCAAGGAGCGCCAATGAACCGATTCCCCGCTGTTCTGCCCTTTGAGGCCCGCCATGCGCAGGCGCTGCATCTGCGCCGGGAAGCCGCGTCCGTGCTTGGCCGACTTGGGCCCCGGACGCAGCTCGCCCGCAGCTATGCGGCGGCGGGTCTGGCCTGGACCCTTATGGCGGCGGCCGGGCCCGTGGCCTGCGGCGGCGTGGTGCGTTTTTGGCCCGGCGTGGGTGAGCTGTGGTGCTGGGCGGGGCAGGAGGCCGACGACTGGGCCGTGGCTGTGGCCCGGGCGGCGCGCAGGCGCGTGGATGAATTGTTCCGCGTCCATGGCTTCCACCGGGCGCAGGCGCACGTGAGCGCGGATGACGAACGGGCCGGGCGGTTTGCGCGCTTTTTGGGGCTTGAACTGGAGGGCCGCTGCCCGGGTTACGGCCCGGACGGGGCGGAACATCATCTCTACGGGAGGGTTGTGTGATGGAAGGTGTGAGCAGCGTGATGCCCCTGGCGGTGAAGGCGGGAACGAGCGTGCTGTCGTCGGCGCTCAAAGGAGAGCTGGGCGGCTCCTCGGGCAGAATTTCGTCCACGGCGGAAGCCCGGGCCGAGCAGGCGGAGAACCAGGCCCGGCGGCAGGCCGAGGCCGTGGCCCGCGGCGCGCGCGATCAGGTGAGCACATTGCGTGAGGACAACGAGCACAAGCGCGCTTCGGCACGTGTGGCGGCGGCCAACTCGGGGCTCACGCTCTCGGGCAGCACGCTGCTGAACCTCACCAGTCTGGAGCGGGCCGGCGACGACAAGGTCAACGACGTCATGCACGAATCCGCCCTGCGCGAGCAATCCATTCTCGACTCCGGCGCGGAGCAGGCGCAAAGCATCCGGCTTTCCGGCCGGGTGGCGACGGACCGCCTGGGGGGCCTGGGCTCGTTGCTGCGGCTGGGCGGGCAGGCGCAATCGCCCGCCGTGTTCACCTACGTTCCCACCCGCAACTTCTAACGGAGGCGCCATGTCGCTTGTGCCCATCATTCTCACCAACTTCACCGCCGGGGAGCTTTCCCCGCGTCTGGCCGGCCGGGTGGATGTGTCCAAATACTTCAACGGCTGCCAGCGGTTGGAAAACTTTTTGGTGCAGCCCCACGGCGGGGTCACGCGGCGCAGCGGCATGCGCTTTGTGGCCCCGGCCGCGCGCAACGCGGGGCCATCGCTGCTGGCCCCTTACGAGGACGCCGCCGGCGCGGGCTGGGTGCTGGAGTTCGCCCAGAACGACGCCGGCGCGGGCGTGCTGCGCTTCTTTTCCGGCTCTGGCCGCGTGCTGAATGCGGATGGCGCGGTGATGGAGCTGGCGACGCCGTATCTGGCGGGGCATCTTTCCGGCTTGTGCTGGGTGCAGGACCGCTACAGCCTGATCCTGACGCATGAGGCGTTCGCCCCGCGCAAGCTCTCGCGCACGGAGGACGGCGGCTTCGAGCTGACCACGCTTGCGCTTGTGGACCAGCCGGAGAGCTGGGCCGAGGACAACTGGCCAGCCCTGTGCTGCCTGCATGAGGACCGCCTGGTGTTCGCCGCCACGCCAAAAGATCCCTTCAGCATCTGGTTTTCGCGCACGGGGGAGCATCTGGACTTCCGGCTGACCACGCGCGAGGTGCCGCTGGACGACTGGGACGACTTCGAGATTACCGACACCAACGGCGACAGCCTGTCCGACGGCCGCCCCGGCGACACCATCCTGCTGCTGGCGGGCGACTCGTTCCTCAAGAACACCGCCGTTTCCGGCGTGATGAGCGACGGCACGCTGTGCTACTACCGCTACATCGGCGCGCGCAGCGTCTCGGCGGGCACCTCCAGCAGCCTGCGCATGACCCTTGCGGCCAGCCCGGGCACGACCTCGGCCATCGAGTCCGTGCGCGACGCTGCCGGCGATTTGCGCGGCGACTGCTGGGAGATGTTCGCCATTGGCGACCGCATCAACGCCGACCCCGGCGACGATCCGCTCGACGACGACGCGGTGGAGCTGACCCTTTCCGCGCCGCGCGGCGGCCGCATCTGCTTTCTCGCCCCGCGCGACAAGCTCTGGGTGGGCTCCACCAGCGGCGAGTGGACGGTTTCCGGCAGCTCCGTGAACACGCCGGTGACTCCAGGCGGGGTCAAGGCCAACCGGGAGGGCACCTGCGGCTCCGCGCGGGTGCAGCCCTGCCAGTCCGGGGCCTCGCTGCTGTACGTGCAGCGCAGCGGCAAAAAAGTGCGCGAGATGGCCTACCGCCTGGCCTCGGACTCCTACACCTCCCAGGACCTGACGCTGCTTTCCACGCATCTGGGCGAGCCGGGCATAACCCAGCTGGCCCTGGTGCAGGAGCCGGACCCCATGCTTTTCTGTGTGCGGGACGACGGCGTGCTGCTGGCCATGACCTATCTGCCGGAACAGGACGTGTGCGCGTTTTCGCGCATCGTCACCGACGGCGCGGTGGAGGGCGTGTGCGCCGTGTTCAACGCGTCCGCCTGTCGCGACGAATTGTGGCTGGCCACGCGCCGTGTCGCCGTCATCGACGGTGTGGAGGTGGAGCGGCGCTTCATTGAGACGCTGGCGCCCGTGTTCGACGAAACCGCCGCCGACACGCGCGCGGCTTTCTTTGTGGACGCGGGCATGAGCTATTCCGGCGATCCGGTGCGCCGGCTGGAAGGCCTGGAGCACCTGGCGGGACGGCGCGTGCAGATTCTGGCCGACGGCGCGGTGCAGCCCGATCAGACCGTTGCGGCGGATGGCGCAATCACCCTGGACCGCGAGGCCGCCACCGTCCACGCCGGGTTGGGCTATACCTCGGCGCTCAAGCCCATGCGCCTGGAGTACTCCGGCCAGCGCGGCAGCGCGCAAACGCGCACCAAGCGCATCATCGAGGTGGGGCTGCGCCTGCACCGCACCCTGGGCGGCAAGGTGGGGCCGGACGCGTCGCGCCTGGAGCCCCTGCTTTACCGCACCAGCTCCGACGCCATGGACGGGCCCCCGGCGTTGTTCACCGGCGACAAGTCCGTGCGCTTTCCCCAGGGCTGGAGCACGGACGGCGTGCTGACCCTGGTGCAGGACCAGCCCCTGCCCATGACCGTGCTGCTTATCGCCCCCACGCTGGCCATGAACGAATAACCGCCGGAACCCAGGACCCGGCAAGGAGCACCCATGACCATAGCCACACAGATGTCCAAGGCGTCCTATACGGGAAACGGCGTCACCAAGGCCTTTCCCCTGCCGTTTTTCTTCCTGCGCGAGGCCGACATACAGGCCGTGCTGAACCGCGATGGCGCGGACACGGAGCTTGCGCTCGGCACGCACTACACCCTTGCCGGAGCCGGGGTGGATTCCG
>MNUQ01000181.1:0-826 GCA_001871085.1 Desulfovibrionaceae bacterium CG1_02_65_16 | reverse complement strand
AGACGCTGGTGGTTTGGCGCGCCCCGGCCATTGTGCAGGAGGTGGACTATGTGGAGAATTCCGCCTTTCCGGCGGAGACCCACGAGGCCGCTCTCGATCTGCTGACCATGATCTGCCAGTCCCTGCAGGAGCAAATTGACCGGGCCGTGACCTATCCCGTGAGCACCCCGGCGGAGGACGTTCTCGACTCCCCGGGCTTCATCGCAACCGCCGCCGCCAGCGCCTCGTCCGCCGCAGCCCGGGCCGAGGCCGGGGCCAGCGCCGCCGAGGTTGTGGCCGCCACTGCCGACGGGCTGGTCAAGGCATCGGCCACGGACACGGCCGGGGGAAGCCTTTCGGCCAAGCTCGCCGCGGGCGACGGTCTGGCCGAGACCCTGCTTGATCCCGGCGCGGGCGAATCCTTGCGCCTTTCCGTGGCGCTGGCCGAGGCCGCCGGTCTGGAGTTCGTCTCCGGGCGGCTGCGCGTTAGCGCCGGGGCGGGGCTGGCCCTTTCCGCATCCGGCCTGGACGTGGATCCCGCCGGGCTTGCCAACATGCCGACCCTGCGGCCCGTCATTTCGGCGGCCCGCATCCTCAACCACGCAATGAATGGAGGGTTCTAGAATGGGCACCACGTACAAAGAGGCCATCTTCTGCGGCGACATGGCGGGCAAGCTCACGCAGTTCACCTATGCGGACGGAACCACGCTGGCCGACCTCACCACGGGCGACGGCAACGGCCCAGTGCGCACCGACTCCCTGTCCGCCAGCATCGACGATGTTGTGCAGGCCGTGCTGCAAATCACGATGCACGACGGAACCAACGCCTACCCCGTGGCAGTTGTCC
>MNUQ01000120.1 GCA_001871085.1 Desulfovibrionaceae bacterium CG1_02_65_16 | reverse complement strand
CACCATGCGCTCAAGGTAGCGGATGTCGCGGATCTCCATGTTGGTGAAGAACAGGCCGAGGGTGACGCCAGCTTCACCGGCTTCAAGGCTGCGGACCACGCCGTCGCCGGCGGCGTAGCCAGAGCCGAGAAACAGCAGACGGAAGGGGATGGTCTGTCCCATTTCAAGTCTGACGGGGCCGTCTTCTCGCGCGGGCAGCCACACGCGCGCGCCTCCGGCGGAAAAATCGAGCAGTTCGGGATCCTCGTAGCCTTCCAGACGGATAACCACGCCCATGTTTTCCTCAACGGGAACACGATAGTGCATGCGCAGGCTGGTTTCAAAGAAATCCCCAGGGGCGGGGGCGCTCACGGCTATGGCCTGGCCCGCATGGCCTTCCACGGGAAAGTCGTCGCGCACGTCAAGCAGGCGCGCCACATAGCCCAGGGGCCGCATGGCGGCTTCCGGCGTTTCGGCCAGCACGGCCACCTCCATCTCCTGCGCGCGGTCCATCTCGTGGACGACGGGCGGGTCGGTCTGGGCGAGAAAAAGCACGTCCTCCTCCAGGTCAAGCACGCGGGACACGCGCACGTCGATGCGTTCACGCAGGGGGTCTTTGTGCAGCACGACGAAGACCTGCGCTCCGGGGCGAAGCAGGACCTCGCCCGGGACCGGGCGCTCAAGGTCTTCCGCGCTCATTGGTGTTCTCCCTTGCCTGGAGCCTTGGCGGCTTTTTTGACGTTCTGGGCCTTGGCGGCCTTGCCGTCGCGTCCCTCGGCGGAGAGCATCTTCTCAATGGTGGCGTTGACCTGCTCGGCGATGCTGGGCTCCTTGGGCTTGTTTTTTTCAGCGCCCAACGCCTCGGTGAGGCCGCCCTCCTTGGGGGGAACGTAGTTGCGCACAAGAATGCTGATGCGGCGGTTGCGCGGGTCGGCCGGGTTATCCGGGTACAGCGGCTGGGTGGAGGCGTAGCCGGAAACGCGCATCAGGCGGTCGTCGGCCAGGCCGCCTTGCTGCAGGGCCACGCGGGCGGCGCTGGCGCGGTCGGTGGAGAGCTCCCAGTTGGTGTAGCGCCCGCCGGAGTAATTGATGGCGTCGGTGTGGCCCTCCACCTCGATTTTGTTGGGAATGCCCTTGAGCTGTTCGCCGATGAACTGAATGGCCTTGCGGCCCTTGGCGGTAAGCTCCGGGCTGCCCTTGGCGAAGAGCGGGTCGGTGTCGTTGTAGCCTATTTCGATGCGCACGCCGGCCTCGCTCACGTCCACGGTGATCTGGTCCTTCACGTCGGGCATGTTGAGGGCGAGGGACTGCTGGAGGCGGCTTTTGAGCTGCTCCGGCTGGACGGCGGGCTGCTTGCCGTCCTCGGCGGGTTCGGTGAGCTCGTCGCGCTGGGGCACGGGGGGCTTGTCCTGGTCGGGAATCATGGCCCCGCCCTGGCGCACGTCCAGGGCGCTTTGCTTATCGAACAAGCTAAATTCCTTAAAATACTGTTCCACGCCGGCGCGTTTTTCGGGCACAACCATGGAAAGCAGCCACATGAGCAGAAAGAAGGCCATCATGGCGGTCATGAAATCCGCGTAGGCGACCTTCCACGCGCCGCCGTGGGGCGCGTTGTGGCCCTTTTTGCCCTTTTTTATGATGATTGGCCGGTTTTCCGCCATGGAACCAACGTCTCCCCGGGCGCGGGCTTACGCGCCGCCGCTCTTCTTGCTCTGGCGCAAGGTCTCCTCCAGCTCGTCGAAGCCGGGGCGGTCGTGAGCGGGAATGGCCCGCCGCGCGGACTCCAGCGCCATGGCCGGGGGCCAGCCCATGGCGAAGGCGTTCATGGCCGCCTTGACCACGTTGAGCTGGGTGCTGACCTCTTGCACGAAGGTGCCCATGATGGCCGCCAGCGGCCCCACGACGCCGTAGGAGAGCAGCACGCCGAGGAAGGTTCCCACCAGCGCCGCGCCGATGGAGTGGCCCAGCACCTCGGGCGGCTCGGAAAGCTTGCCCATGGTGAGCACCACGCCCATAACCGCCGCGACGATGCCGAGCGCCGGAAAGGCGTCGGCCACGCGGTTGAGGTTGGTGGGGGCCTGCAGGGCGTCCTCGTGGTGGGCCTCAATGTCGATGTCCATGAGGGCCTCGAACTCGTGGGGCTCCATGCTGGCGGCGGTGTAGGCCTTGAAGTTGTCGCAGATGAAGTCGAGCACGGCGTGATTTTTGAGCACGCTGGGCCTGTTGGTGAAAATGGCGCTGCCGTCGGGCTTGTTCACATGGCTCTCCAGGGCGATGACGCCCTCGCGCCGGGCCAGGGAGAGCAGGTCAAAGAGCACGAGCAGGATGTCCATGTACTCGGCCTTGCCCTTGGCCTTGCCGGTGAACACGGTGACCAGGCTTTTGGCGATGGTGATGTTGACCTTGAGCGGCGAGCCCACGAGCAGGGTTCCGAAACCGGAGCCGCCGATGATCAGCAGCTCGATGGGCTGCCAGAGCACGTGCAGATTGCCGCCCTCCATGAGGTAGCCGCCGATGACGGCGCCCATAACGACAACGAGGCCTATGATCGCGAACATGTGTTCCCCTTGGCTCCAGACTTGCCGCAAGCGCTGCGGACGGGGCGCGTTGCGGCGCGTTCTCTCTCGCCTCTCGTCTCTCCCTCACCCCTCATCGGACTGCAAGGAGCATTCCTTTATGGCGAAATCGATCCGCGGCGGCAAAGCTTTCCCGTACAGGCGCACGTTTTGGCAGCGTAGCCCGCGCGGGGCGGCTTGGCAACCGGGAGAATCTTGACAGGCTCAGGACACGTGGCGTAAAAAATGTTTTGCCGAATTCCGGGGACGTTTCCCGGGAGCGGGGGACCCACATCCCTTGGGGCGCATCGCCGGAAACGGCGTAGGACACCTTTCGGTCCGAGCCCGTCAGCTAACCTCGCAGGCGTCGAAGGGGAAGACCTCCGGTACACGGGGCCATCCCCCGCATTCTATCGTACCGGAGGTATTTTTATGCCCACCGTTCATCCGGCCGTTTTGCGGCCCGCGCCCCGCATGGCCCGCCGCCTGCGTCTTGTGTCTCGCCCGCTGTCCAGCCGCACCCTCCGCCTTCGGGCGGGGGCATAGGGAGGGCCCGCCATGACGCGCCGCCCATCCCCCTCCCGCCACATCAAGGAGCTGCTGCTCGGCAAATCGCTGAACCTCGGCGACAAGTCCCTGTTCCACAACCTTTCGCTGGTGGCCTTCTTCGCCTGGGTGGGGCTCGGGTCCGACGGATTGTCGTCCTCCTGCTACGGCCCGGCCGAGGCCTACCTGGCCCTTGGCCAGCACACGTTTTTGGCGCTGTTCGTGGGGCTGGCCTCCATGGTCACCATCTTCGTCATCAGCGCCAGCTACGCGCAAATCATCGAGCTGTTCCCCTCCGGCGGCGGCGGCTACGTGGTGGCCAGCAAGCTGCTTTCGCCAAAACTCGGCATGATTTCCGGCTGCGCGCTGCTGGTTGACTACGCGCTCACCATCACGCTCTCGGTGGCCAGCGGGGCCGACGCGCTGTTCAGCTTCCTGCCGCCGGCCTGGGCGGAGTTCAAGCTCACGGCGGCCGTTTTCGGCGTGCTGGGGCTCATTGTGCTCAACCTGCGCGGCGTCAAGGAATCGGTGGCGGCGCTGGTGCCCATTTTCCTGGTGTTCGTGGCCACGCACGCCTTCGCCATCGCCTGGGGCGTGGGCGCGCACCTGGGCAATCTGCCGGCCATTGCCGCGCGCACCGTGGCCGACGCCAGCGCAGCCCACAGCCAGCTGGGGCTCATGGGCATGGTGCTGCTGATTCTGCGGGCCTACAGCATGGGCGCGGGCACATACACCGGCCTGGAGGCCGTGAGCAACGGCCTGTCCATTCTGCGCGAGCCCAAGGTCCGCACGGGCCGGCGCACCATGACCTACATGGCGGCCTCGCTCTCCATAACGGTCATGGGCCTCATCCTGGCGTACATTCTTTACGGCGTGGCCGAGACGCACGGCAAAACGCTCAACGCCGTGCTGTTCGAAACCATCGCGCGCGACTGGGGCGCGACTGGGCACGTCTTTGTGCTCGTCACCCTCGTGTCCGAGGCGGCCATCCTTTTCGTGGCCGCGCAGACGGGCTTTTTGGACGGGCCGCGCGTGCTGGCCAACATGGCGCTGGACCGCTGGTTCCCCACGCGCTTCGCCATGCTCTCCGACCGGATGGTGACACAAAAGGGCATTCTGCTCATGGGCGGGGCATCGCTCGTCCTCATGGTCATCACCAACGGCTCCGTGGACCTGCTCATCGTGCTTTACTCCATCAACGTGTTCGTCACCTTCGTGCTTTCCCAGCTGGGCATGGTGCGCCACTGGCTGGGGGCGCGCGGCCGGGAGCGAGGCTGGAGAAAGGGCCTGCTGCTCAACGGCCTGGGGCTGGTTTTGTGCGCCTTCATCCTTGTCACGGTGACGGCCATCAAGTTTTTCGAGGGCGGCTGGGCCACGCTGATGGTCACCGGCGCGGTGGCCGGCCTCGCGCTCTACATCCGCAGGCACTACGACCAGACCTGGGCGTTGCTCAAGCGGCTGGACGATCTGCTCCCCGCGATGGAGGCCGATCCCGGTTTTCTGGGCGCGACGGACACGGGCGCGTGCGAACCGGTCTGCGACCCCACGGCCAGGACCGCCGTCATCCTGGTCAACGGATACAACGGCCTGGGCATGCACACGCTGCTCGGTCTGCACAAGCTCTTCACCGGAGAATTCAAGAACTTCATTTTCGTGCAGGTGGGCATGGTGGACGCCGGCGTGTTCAAGGGCCTGGCGGAGATGGAGGCGCTCAAGGCGCACATCCGGGCCGATCTGGACCGCTACGTGGACTTCGCGCGCGCGCGCGGACTGCACGCCGAAGGCATCAGCGCCGTTGGCGTGGACGTGGTGGACGAGGTGGTGAAGCTCACCCCGGAGATCCGCCGGCGCTTCCCCAAGGCCATCTTCTTCGGCGGGCAGCTGGTGTTCCCCAGCGAGACGTTCTTCACCCGGCTTTTGCACAACCACATCGTGTTCGCGGTGCAGCGCCGGCTCTACCGCGAGGGCGTGGCCTTCGTCATCGTGCCCATACGCCTGCAACCCGCGGCATAATGGCAGCGCCGCGCGGCCTCCCCGACGCCGGACGCTGGCCAATCCACGAGGGAAACGGCCGGCGGCCGGCGTCTCCACACCCTCCTTCCGGGGGCGGGCTTGACACCTTCTTCCCCCCACGGGTATGAAAAGCTTTTGCCGAATCCCGGGCCCTCCGCCCGGGAGCGGGGGACCCACACTCCCCACAGGGGCGCAGCGCCGACCACGACGCGGGACACCTTTCGGTCCCAGCCCGTCAGCTAACCTCGCAGGCCGCGAAGGGGAAGACCTCCAGCATCTGGGGCGCCCCGCGATCACCCGCTTTTGGAGGTATATTCATGTCCGCCGCGCAAGAGCCCGGTTCCATTTCCGCACCCGAAACCGTCCACGACGCGCCAGAGCCCAACGGCAACGGCGCCCACGCGAACGGCCGCACCATGACGCTGGCGCTGGCGGCGCTGGGCGTGGTCTACGGCGACATCGGCACCAGCCCGCTGTACGCCGTGCGCGAGTGCTTCCACGGCCAGCACGCCGTGGCCCTGCTCCCGGTCAACATCATGGGCGTGCTCTCGCTCATCGTCTGGTCGCTCATCATCGTGGTCAGCCTCAAATACGTCATGTTCGTCATGCGCGCGGACAACAAGGGCGAGGGCGGCATTTTCGCCCTGCTCGCGCTTGTCAAAGGCTCGGTGGAGAAAACCGGTAAGAAGCGGCACGCGCTGCTCATCTCGTCCGCGCTGTTCGGCGCGGCGCTTCTGTACGGCGACGGCATCATCACCCCGGCCATCTCCGTGCTCTCCGCCATGGAAGGCCTGAACGTGGCCACCAACGCGGCCGAGCCCTTCATCATCCCGGGCACGTGCGTCATTCTCGTGCTGCTGTTCTGGGTGCAAAAGCACGGCACGGAGCACATCGGCAGGGTCTTCGGACCGCTGATGATCGTCTGGTTCGCCGTGCTGGCGGCCCTCGGGCTGGTCTCCATCGCCGGGCAGCCGCACATTCTGGCCGCGCTCAATCCGTACTACGCCGTCAAATTCTTCACCACCAACCACTGGCACGGGCTCATCGTCCTCGGCTCGGTGGTGCTCTGCATCACCGGCGGCGAGGCCCTCTACGCCGACATGGGCCACTTCGGCCGGCGGCCCATCCGCCTTTCGTGGTACGCCATTGTGCTGCCCTCCCTCGTGCTCAACTACTTCGGCCAGGGGGCGCTTCTGCTCTCCAAGCCGGAAATGGCCTTCAACCCCTTTTTCGCCCTGGTGCCGCAGGTGCTGCTCTACCCCATGGTCGGTCTGGCCACCATCGCCACGGTCATCGCCAGCCAGGCCATGATCTCCGGCGTGTACTCCCTGACGCAGCAGGCCGTACAGCTGGGCTACTGCCCGCGCATCCGCATCATCAACACCAGCGCGGAAACCAAGGGCCAAATCTACCTGCCCGGCGTGAACAACGCCATGATGGTCGCCTGCCTTGGGCTGGTGCTGGCCTTCAAGAGCTCCAGCGGGCTGGCCGGGGCGTACGGCATCGCGGTCACGGCCACCATGGCCATCACCTCGGTGATCTTCTTCTTTGTGGTGCACACCCTGTGGCGCTGGAGCGTGTGGAAGACCATCCCGCTCATCGCGCTGTTCCTGGTGTTCGACATCACCTACCTCGTTTCCAACCTGCTCAAGATCTTCGACGGCGGCTGGTTCACCCTCACGGTGGCGGCGCTGATCATGATCGCCATGGTCACCTGGCGCGACGGCAAGGCCGCGCTGGGCCGGCAGTTCCAGTCCATGGGCCTGCCGATGGACCTGTTCCTGAACAGCCTGGTGGCGGGCAAGCCGCCGGTGCGCGTGCCGGGAACGGCGGTGTTCATGTCCGTGTCGTCCACGGGCACGCCCATTACCCTGCTGCACCACTACAAGCACAACAAGGTGCTGCACGAGCAGATCCTGCTGCTGTCCATCGTCGCCTCGGAGTCGCCCTTCGTGCCGGCCTCGCAGCGGCTGGCGGTGTCCAGCCTGGGGCACGGCTTCTTCCGCATCATCGCCACCTACGGCTTCATGCAAACGCCCAACGTGCCGGACATCCTCAAGCAGGCCAAGCCTCACGGGCTGGACGTGGAGCTCATGAACACCACATTCTATCTTGGCCGCGAGAGCCTGCTCACCGGCGGCGGCGCCAAGATGATGTCCTGGCGCAAGAGCCTGTTCGCTTTCATGTCGCGCAACGCGTGGAACGCTACGACATTCTTCGGCATTCCGCCCGGACGCGTGGTGGAGCTGGGCACCCAGGTGCAACTCTAGGCGCCGGCCCGCCGAGGGTATCCACGTTGCGTCGGCGGCGCGCCTCCCCCGGCGCGCTGGGCCGGGCCACGCGGGGCCGCGCCGCGCTGACGACGCATTGCAGCCGGCGTATGGCCCGCCGGACTTTACCGCGAGGGCCATACGCGCTATGAGCCCCCTCGGGGGACACTTTCCCCGGACGAGGCCCATGCAGCACATACTCCCAGCCCGCTCCCGGCACAGAGGCCGCCCATGAACACGCGCCCCGTCTCGTTTTTCGCGCCGCTGCCCTATTTCGTGGCCTTCGTGGCCGCGCCGCTGGCCATTCTGGCCGGCAGGCTCTCCGCCAAGCCCGGGCTGGGCCACAGTTACGGCCCCGGCGGCATGGCCCCCTGGGTGGTGCTTTCCGCCTTTGCGGTGTTGGCCAGTCTGGCCGGCGTCGGGGCGGCCCGCGCGCAAAACAACCGCCGCCTGTGGCCCGTGCCCGTGCTGACCGTCATGCTGGCCGCCCTGGCCTGGGTGCTGGTCAAAACGCTGGCCCTGGCCCTGGCGCAGGCCCCGGACTACGCCCCCCTGCTGGACGAGCTGCGCCTGCCGGCCCTTGTGGGGTTCGCCGCGCTATGGGCCTGGAGCTTCGGTCCGCCGCAGCGCGAGTCCCTGGCGCGCGCCGGGGCTGGCCTGGGCGCGCTGGTGGTGCTCGATTTTCTGCTCACGGCCATCATGGCGCGGGGCGTGGTGGCGGGCGGCGGGCTGCTGTTCGGCGACGCGCCCGGCACCACGGACGCCCTGGGCTTTCTTCTCGCCCTGGCGCTGTGCGCCACCCTTGACGACGCGCCCGTGCCGGGCGTGCCCCGTCTGGCGCGCTGGCTCATACTGGCCGGGCTGCTGGCCTCCGGCTCGCGCGCGGGGTTGGCGGCGGGCGCGCTGCTGTGCCTGCTTTTTGAGCGCGGGCCGGTGTTGCGGCGCGCAGGCATGGCCCTGGCCTGCGTGCTGGCCATCTGGGTGGGGCTTATGCTGCCCCTCCAGCGCTCGGGCATGGCCGGCGACGAACTCGGGCTCGAATGGTACTACGCCGCCACGGTGGAGGCCGTCAGCCAGCAGCCGGAGGCCATCGCCACGGGCCTGCCCCTGGACAGTCCGCTGGCCCTGGCCATGCCCGAATTCCAGGGCATGGTCTGGGATGCCGACAACGAGGGCCTGCCCGTGTCCGTCTTTCAAATTCCCGCCTCGCTTTTGCGGCTGTTCGCCGGGTGGGGCGCGGGAGGACCGCTGCTGGTCCTTGGCGCGGGGCTCATTTGCGCGCTGCGCGGGCGGCGGCGCTTCGGCTACGGCCTGCTGACCGTGCTCGCGCTGTGCGGCTGTCTGGCCCCGGTGCTGCACACGCCGGCCACGGCGGCGGCGCTCGCCCTGGCGTTCGTCTCGGCCGCGCGCCGCGCTCCCGCCACGGCGGTCAACGCGGAGCAACAGCCCGTTGCGGCCCCCCCCGAGCCGGAAAACCAGGAGACCGGGCCCACCCCGGCATGAACGACAAACGCCAGCCAGCTGGCGAACTGACGCGGAGAGAATCATGACGGCATATCCCCGGCTCACCGCAGCCCTGCAACACGCCTTTTCCCCCCTTGGCCTCAAACGCCGCCTTGCCTGCGCGGCCCTGGCGCTGGCCCTGGGCGGCGTGCTGCCCGGCCAGGCGCTGGCCGTCAGCGACGACGCCGTGCTGCGGCACATGGACTCCGTGCTGGAGGAGAACGCCCGTCTGCGCGACGAGGCCTGGAAGGCCCGCAGGCACGGCCACGAGGCGGCCAAGCAGGCCGAGGCCGCTCTGGACGCCTCCAATGAGCGCGTGGAGAAAACGCGGGTGGAGGCCCTGGCCCATGTGGCCGGCGTGAGCCAGACGCAAGTGGAGGGATTACGGCGCGAGGGCCGCTCCTGGGGTCAGGCCGCCGGCGACCTCGGCGTGCATCCGGGGTTTCTCGGCGTGGGCAAGGCCCCGCTGTATGATGCCCACTCCGCCGCGCGGGTCAAAGACAAGGCGACCGCCGCCAAGGGCAAACGCGGCCGCAAGGGCAAGACGGCAAAGGCCGCAAAGGTCGAGGCCAGGCCCACCCAGAAAAAGACCAAGTCCATCGGCAAGACCAAGACCGTCAGCAAGAGCAAAGCGGCCGGCAAGGCCACGGGCAAGACCGGACGGCAGACGAAGCACAAAAAGCGGCAGAACTGACGCCCCGCCGACATCCCCAGCGGCTCCCCCCGGCGCGTTCCGCCGCGCCGCGTTGACGCATGTTTGATTCCCTGCTACGTGTACGTAGAATAAAAGGGTGTGCGCATTCCAGGGCTGCCCCCAGCCGCGCGCGCCTCTCTCCCCCACCTGCAGCGCGAGGGAAACGCCATGGCTCAGGAAATCGGCTCCGCAAAAGCGATTCAGGGCCATGTGACGGCGGCCGGCCCCAGCGGCAGCCGCGATCTGCACGCTGACAGCCCTGTTTTCAAGGGCGATGTCATCACCTCCGCCAAGGCTTCGGCCGGCTCCATCCAGTTCCTCGACCATACCGTGCTGAACGTGGGCGAGGGCTCCAAGGTGAGCCTCGACCAGTACGTCTACGACGCCGCCAAGGGGTCGGGACACGTGCTTTTCAAGATGGCCCAGGGCACCTTCCGCACGGTGACGGGCGAAATCGTCAAGCACAATCCGGAATCCTTCAAAATGCAGAGCCCGCTGGCCACCATAGGCATCCGCGGCACGGAGACGGCGCACATTGTGCCCGGCCCCGGCCAGCCCGAGGCCTCGGAAAGCCACCTGGTCATGGTTTTCGATGGACATCCGGTCCTCGTGCGGCCCCTTGGCGGCGGGCAGTACCAGGTGCTCTCGCAGGCGGGCGTCAAGGTCGAGGTGGGCAAGTTCGGCGCGGGGCCGGTCGTGATCATGACCCCGCAGGAATACAAATACTTCCAATCGCTCACCGCCACCGGCGTGCAGCAAGGCGCGCCCCAGGACACGGTGACGCCGCCCAGCCACGAGGAAAAGGTGCAGGCCGCGCAGCAGGCCGCCAACAAGGCCACGGTTGAGGCCCAGGCCAAGGCCGCAGCGGAGGCCGCAGCCAAAGCCGCAGCCGACGCCGCAGCAAAGGCCGCAGCAGAGGCCGCAGCCTCCGGCGACCCGGCCGCCAAGGCCGCAGCGGACGCCGCAGCAAAGGCCGCGGCGGATG
>MNUQ01000179.1 GCA_001871085.1 Desulfovibrionaceae bacterium CG1_02_65_16 | reverse complement strand
GCGGCGACGCCACACTGGCGGCAGACCGCTCCGGGCTCAAGTCCGCCCGCTTGTATGAGCTGCTGAGCAAACACGGTTTGGTGCGCCCCCGGCGTGCGGAGAGCACTTTTCCGGAAAATCCGGAATAGGAGAAGGGACGTTTGAGCCGCAACCGGCGCGCTGCGGGGGCATTCCCCGTAAGGACAACGCGGGGCGGCGCTTGGAACGGAAATTGATGGTCCTCCCCTTGGTGCGCGGGCGCAAGGGACCTCAGGTCATGTCTGCCCGCCAATGGGAGGAAACGCCGATGTTCAAAGTCCTCATCGCTGAAGACGACCCCATCTCCCAGCGCTTTGTCGCCGCCATCGTGGAACGCATGGGGCACTGCCCCGTGGTGAGCCCCAACGGCCGCCACGCCTGGGAGACACTGTGCGCGGAGAACCGCTTCGGCCTGCTCATCACCGACATCATGATGCCCGGCATGGACGGCACGACGCTGATACGCACGCTCAGAACCCAGGAACGCTTCCGCGAAATGCCCGTTGTGGTCATGTCGGCGTTCATCGGCGTCAGCGAGATTTCCGGGCTGCTGGGCATCGGGGCCACATGGTTCATGCCCAAGCCCGTGGAGCGCAACGTGCTGGAGGATTATGTGAAGCGAGCCCTGGGCTAGGCCGGACGGAGCCCATGCGCGCCAGCCTGCCCTCGCGCGGCCCCAAGGGAGGTTGCCCCCGGGAACGCATTTTTCTCCGCGCGCTGGCCGCTGCGCTGTTTTTTTGCACACTTTTGACCGCGCAGGCCCAGGCAGCCGCGCCAACGGACAGACCAAAACGCGACACGCTGACCGCCGTGGTGCCGGCCAGCCAACCGCCCTTCTATGAAAGCGACCAGGACGGCGCGCCCACGGGCTTCGCCGTGGAGGTGTTGCGCCAAACCGCCGCCCGCGCCGGCTACCATCTGCGCTTCATCACCGCCAGCGACCCGCGCGAGGCCCGCCGCCTGCTCGCCCAGGGCGAGGCGGATGTGCTGCCGGGCCTGGGCGTCAGCCAGGAGCGCGAGCGCACGTTCGGCTTCACCCTGCCCATTGAGACCCAGCCCCTGTATATCTACACCCGCGCTGACGCGCCCCCGCGCGCAAGCCTCCCCGAGCTCAAGGGGCTGCGGGTCTCCGCGCTGGAGGGCAGCGTGTCCTTGGAGATGCTCGACCGGGTTCCCGGCATCCGCATCCACAAGGCGCAATCCCTGCCGCAGGCCTTGTTCGACCTTGTTTCCGGCGAAACCGATGCCATGGTCTTTCAAAGCCCGCTGGCGGAGCGCGCGGCCCAGGCGGCCAGCCTCGGGGACAAGCTGGTCCGCAGCAGCGCGCCCCTGGCCGAGGTCGCCCGCGCCCTGGCCGTGGCTCCGGGACACGAGGACGTTTTGCTGCGGCTGGACACCGCACTCGCCGGCTACCGCGACACGCCGGCATTCCAAACCCTGTACAGCGCCTGGCACACGGGCCCGGCCCAACCACCGCTCTCCAGCGCGGCTCTGTGGACCTTCGCCGCCATGCTGGCCGTGCTGGCGGGACTGCTGCTGCTGTGGCGGTATGTCTCCCTTGTGCGCGTAAACCGCCGGCTTGTCGGCGCGCTGGCCGCGCGCGACCAGGCCCTGGCCGAGCTGCGCCTGACCCGGGAGCGCATGGAGGCCCTGCTGCAACTCACACGCATGGGCGAAAACGGCACCAATGATGTCATCGATTTCGCCCTCAAGGAGGGCGTGCGGCTTACTGGCAGCGGCCTGGGCTGCCTGTTTTTCTTTGAAAAGGGCGAGGATTCCCCGGCACACACGCACTGGTGGGGCCAGGGCGACGCGGCCACCGGCGCAACGGCCCTGTGGGCGGCGTGTCTGCACTGCCGCGCGCCGGTCATGGACAACGACGCCGACGCGGCCCATGACAACGCGCCAAACGATGGGGCGGACGACGGACTTGGCGACGCCCCCCGGACGGAAGCGCAACGCATCCAGCGTCTCATGGCCGTGCCCCTGATGGAGGACGGACACGTGGCGGTGGTATTCGGCGTGGCCAACAAACGCGAACCCTACATCGAAGCCGACACGCGCCAGTTGCAGCTTTTTCTGGCCGGGCTGTGGCACGTGCTGGGCGCCCGCCGCGACGCCGCCGTCATCAGTCAGGCGCGCGACTACGCCGAAAGTCTCATCGAGGGTGCCAACGCCATGATCGTGGGCCTGGACACCCGCGGCCGCGTCACCGTGTTCAACGCCGCGGCGGAGACCATCACCGGCTATTCCAGAAGCGAAATGCTGGGCCGCCCCTGGCACGCGGCCATGCTGCCCGGCCCCACGGCCGCCTCCGCCGCCGCGCGGTACGAGGACTTCATGGCCGGTCGCGCGGCCCTGCCGCGCCAGCACGAGGGCCTGCTGCGCGCGCGTGACGGACGCCTGCGGCACCTTTCCTGGCAAAACAGCCTGTTCAAGCACGACGGCGCGGTCACCGGGACCATCTCCTACGGCATCGACATCACCGGGCACAAGCAGGCCGCGGCCGAGCTGCGCCGCCTGCATCTCGCCATTGAGCAGGCCGCAGAGGGCGTGCTCATCGCCGACGAGGCCGGGACCGTGCTCTACGCCAACCCCGCCCTGGAACGCATGACCGGTCTGCCCCGCGCCGAAGCCCAGAACCGGCCGCGCTCCGTGTACGACCTGCGCCTCGATGTCATCAACCATCACAGCTCCTCCTGCGCGGGCGAGGGGCAGGAAGGCGCCTGGCGGGGCACCTGCCTGTTCGCCAAGTCCGAAAGCGCCCCGGCGGAGGTGGAGTTCACCGTTTCAGCCATGCGCAGCCGCACCGACACGCACCTGACCTTCGTGGCCGTGTGCCGCGACGTCACCGAAAAGCGGCAGTTGGAGCACCAGCTCTGGCAGGCGCAGAAAATGGAGGCCCTGGGCACCCTGGCCGGCGGCATCGCCCACGATTTCAACAATCTGCTGGCGTCCATCATGGGCTTCACCGAACTGGCGCTGGACGACCTGCCCGAGGGCTCGCGGGGGCGCGGCTGCCTGGACCGCGTGCTGGGGGCCAGCCTGCGCGCGCGCGAGCTGGTGCGGCAAATCCTCTCCTTCAGCCGCCGCAGCGAGCATAAGCCCAAGCTGCTGCGCGCCGACGCCGTGGTGGCCGAGGCGCTCGCCCTGATTGAGGCCTCCCTGGCCAAAAACATCGAAATCGACAGCGCTCTTGCCGCCGGGGCCAGCATCCTGGCCGACCCCTCGCAGATCCATCAGATCGTCATGAACCTGTGCACCAACGCGGCCCAGGCCATGCGCGGCGAAGGCGGACGCCTCACGGTGCGCACGGGGTCCGGCCCCCTTTCGGCCGAGCTGGCCGCGCGCCACCGCCTGCCCCCGGGGGACTATCTCTCCCTTGTGGTGGAGGACCAGGGGCAAGGCGTTCCGCCGGAGCTCCTCAGCCGAATTTTCGATCCGTTCTTCACCACCAAGGCCCCGGGCGAGGGCACGGGGCTCGGTCTGGCCGTGGTGCATGGCATTGTGACCAGCCTGGGCGGCGCCGTATGGGCCGAGAGCAAGCCGGAACGCGGCGCGCGCTTCCAGCTAGTGCTGCCCACGCACGCCGGCGTTGAGGAAAACGCCGCCATCGCCGCCTCGGGCGACCTGCGCGGCCGCGAGCGCATTCTGCTGGTGGATGACGAACCCGACCTCCTTGAGCTGGGCAGGCAGACGCTGGCCCCCTTGGGCTACCGCGTGGCCACCGAGCGCTCGCCCGAAGCGGCGCTCAGCCGCCTTCTGAACGATCCCGACGCCTTCGACCTCGTCATCACCGACATGAACATGCCCCGCCTCACCGGGCTGCAACTGGCGGAAGGCCTGCGCCCCATCCGGCCCGATCTGCCCATTGTACTCATCAGCGGCTTCAGCAGAGTCGTCCCCCCGGACCGCCTGGAACTCCTCGGCGCGGTCCGCGTGCTGCCAAAGCCGTTCTCCACGGGCGAACTGGCCCTGGCCGTGCGCCAGGCGCTGGCCCCGCAACAAGGAGGGGACGCATGACCCAGCGCATTCTTGTGGTTGACGACGACGGCGACGTGCGCGAATTGATATGCCGTATGCTTGAGCAAGGCGGATACCGCGCCGTGCCCGCAAACGGCGGGCGGCAGGCCCTGAACGAAATCGCCAAATTGGACCTGGATCTCGTCATCACCGACGTAGTCATGCCCGATGTGGACGGCTTCGAGGTGCTGCTCAAGCTACGCAACCTGGCCCCGGGGACCGGGGCCCTTGTGGTCTCGGGCGGCGGGCGCGTCGGCCCGGACATCTATCTGGAGACGGCGCGCCGCCTGGGCGCGCAAGCTGTGCTGCGCAAGCCCTTCACCCGGGCCGAAATGCTTGAGGCAGTGCGCCAGGCCCTCTCCCGGCGCACGCCCCCCAACCCGGAAAGACAGGAGCCATAAGCCATGCAGCCCGAAGAAGAACCCCTTGCCAATGCCTTTGTGCGCCAATCCATAGCCGCCGCCAAAAACCGCATTCGCGCGCAAAAAGCCGCGCAGGAGAAGGACCCCGCCCAGTCCATGTTCCTCGCCCTGGCCATGGGCCAGGAGGCGCAGGCGAAAAAGGCCCTGCTGCTGCTGCGCGGGCGCATTGGCACCACCGTCGAAAATCTGGCCGAGGCCTTGCAGGAATCACGCGAGATGGCCATGGAGACCCTGCCCTGGACCGTGCTGGCCCAGGCCGAGGGCGACCGCGCCGCCGGCGCCCTGCTGGTGCAGATGGCGCGCGCCCAGGCCAGCCATCTGGCCGCCTATGAGGAGCGCACCCGGGGCGAGGCGGAGTACCACGTCTGCCCCATCTGCGGCTACATCCATGCGGGCGCGACCCCCGGCCGCTGCCCGGTGTGCAACGCCCTGCCGGAAAAATTCATTGAGGCGCGGGCCTAGGCTTAGGCGCGAGTGCCGGCGGGTGCCGGCGAATGCCGCGCAATAACGGCGGAGGGACGAAAAGGCATGTTGTTTGAGGCCCTGCATTATGCCCGCGCGCGCCTTGGCGGCGAGCCCAATCCTCACGGGCACCTCACCGAGCTTGTGGGCATTTGGGCGCGCCACAACCGCCAGCGGCTGGCCTGGGCGGAGCACCTCGCCCGGGCTCGGGCCTTGTGTCTCGCCGCAGCCGAGGCCCCCGGCGCCGATCCGGACAGACCGGACAGGCCTGACTGGCCGGGCGGGCTGACGCGCCGGCGCACGGCCGTGGTGTATGGCGCGGGAACGCTGTACGACGTGCCGCTGGAACGCCTGGCCTCGCTGTTCCGCCGGGTGGTTCTGGCCGACATGGCCTTTTTGCCGCGCACGCGCAAGCTTGCCCGGGCTCTGGGCAACGTGGAGCTGTTGCATGTGGACCTCACGCGCGCGCTGGACCGGCCGCCCCCTCCGCCGGACCCGGACCAGGGCAGGCCCGACCTGGCCGCGTCAGACCCGGCGGCATCCGCCACGGCATTCGCCGCGGCATTCGCCGTTGACCTGACCCTGGGGCTGGACGACCTGGACTTCGCCTACAGCGCCAACCTGCTTTCGCAGCTGCCCCTGGCCTTGCTGGCCGCCCTGCGCCAGCGCGTCCCCGCTCCCGATCCCGCATGGCTTGACGCCTGCGGCGCGGCAATCGTGCGCGCGCATCTGGCGGCCCTGGCCGCGCTGCCCTGCCCTGTCTGCCTCGTGACCGACGTGCGCGAGCACGGCCTGGACGAGCGAGGAGCGGCGCATTACGAGGAAGACCTGCTCTACGGCGTGAACCCCGGCCTGCGCGGGGAAACCTGGACGTGGCGGCTGGCTCCGCGCGGCGAAGCGGACCGCCGCCTCGACATTGAACGCGTGGTGCTCGGCGTGGCCGACGCCCGCCCCGGACAGCATGAACAAACCCCGGATGGCGGAGACACGCATGGTTGACGAATCGAATGGCGAACCGAATGGCGGACCGCCGCTGCCCCCGGACCCCACCCTGTGCCTTGAGGGCGACTCCGTGCGCCTGCGGGCCCTGGAACAGCGCATCCACCAGAAAATCGAGGATGCCGAGGGTTACGGCTTCTCCCTTGATGAGCAGCGCATGCTCAACACGTTTTTCGATCTCGCCCAGGAATACGACTCCCGCCGCGACCTGCTGACCCTGTGCGTGACCCTGCCTCGGGTCTTCTTCGGGCACTCGCTGCGGGTATACCTGCGCAACGAGCCCGGCCAGTGGCGCTTGGCGCGCTGCCTGTTCATTCCACACGAGCTGCCGCGGGAGGAGCCGCCCAGCGTCCCGGCCGCACGCGGCGCGCACTACTACGCGCCCATCAAGGGCCGCAAGGATACCGCCGAACTCATGGGCTTCCCGCTGCCCGGGGGCATTCTCGGCTGGATAGAAATCGCCGGCGGCGCAACGCTTCCGCCCACGCTGAAACTCTTCTACGAAAAGTTCGCCGGGCGCATCGGCTACCAGATGCACAACCGCATGGCCCGCGCCAAGAACCGCGAGCACCTCACCTTCATCCAAAACCTCGTGGCCGACATAGGGCACAACGTCATTGTGCCCAACATGACCTTCAAACTCTTCTTCAACCGCCTGCGCGGGTCCATATCGACCCTGGAGCGGCTCATTCTCGACGCCCCGGCCGAGACCCCGCCCGCGTTCCTGCAGGAGCTGGACGTGCTGCAAACCCGCATGCGCGCCCAATACGAGGAGATCAACCGCCACTACGAGCAGACCAGCCTGTTTCTGGAAACGCTGCTGCGCCGCCGGCACTTCGAGGAAGGCCGCTACGTGCTGGAAAAACGTCTGGTGAACCTGCGTCAGCAAGTGGTGGAGCCGCAGGTGGAGCGCTTCCAGCCGCGCCTGGCCGACCGCGGCGTGAGCATAGACCTCTCCATGGGCGGCATTCCCGACAAGCCGGTGATGCTCATGGCCGACCTCGGGCTCATCGCCCAGGTGTACGCCAATCTCTTCTCCAACGCCGTCAAGTACACGCGCGAGGTTTTGGACGCCACAGGCCGCCCTCGCAAGTTCATGGCCTACGGATGGGCGGTTCAGCCCGACGCCTTCGGCCCCGGCAAAAGCGGCGTGAAGCTCAATGTCTTCACCACCGGGCAGGTGATTCCCGAGGCCGAACGCGGCGAGCTTTTCCGGCCCGGCTTCCGCGCCAGCACCACCGGCGCGGAGCACGGCACCGGCCACGGGCTGGCCTTTGTGCGGCAGGTGGTGACCCTGCATGGCGGGCAGGTGGGCTACGAGGCCGAGCCCATGGGCAACAATTTCTTCATTATCCTGCCGCTGGAGCTCGAGAATATTCCGCTGGAAGACGCGCGCTCGTGCTGAGCCCGCAGGGGCCACGCGCCTGTGTGCGCCACGCGCCTGTGTGCGCCACGCGGAGAACTCGCCACCGTGTCCAAAGCCAAGGAGCCTGCGCCAGGGACCGGCCTCGGGGACACAGCCCCGACACGCCCCCGTCGACCAGACGATTCGTGGTGGACCGCGCATCTGACGGCTGTCCCCTGACGGCCCCCCCGCATCCGGGCGATCTTTGAACCGCTCGACGGCCAAGGGGCACGTATCCCTCGGCCGCTCCGAGCCATGCGTCGCGCCCGGCTTGGCTGCGCACGCGATTGGCCATGGGAATTCCAGGGGAAAGGACAAGCAGGGACGCGCCGGCCTTCTGGTTGCGCCGCATGATGCCGGGAAGACGCCAGGGGAAGCCGGCCGCTCCTTCGGCCCCGTAAAAAAAGGCCCTGGCGCGTAAAGAACACTGCCAAGGCCCTTTGGGTCGTTTTTGCTGGTCCGTGGGACGATGCCGGAGGGCCCGGAGACTTCGCTTTCCTGCCCTTACATCACCCGCACTTGGTGTAGCCGCACTGCTTGCAGCAGTGGCAGCCTTCCTCGAAGGTGAGGTCGGCGCCGCACTCGGGGCAGGTGTCGCGCGTCAGGCCGTTGGCGTGGGCGTTGGCGTGTTTCTCGCCGGAGAGGTAGCGGTTCTCCAGCACCCAGGACACGGCGTCGGGGATGGACTGGAGCAGAATCTTCTTCGCAAACTTGGGGTGGTCGCCGCCGATGCCCTTGAGCTGCTCGACGATGTCGCGCACCTCGACGCCGGAGCGCAGGGCGAGCGAGACGAGGCGTCCGATGGCCTCGGCCTTGGCGGTGATGGATTTGCCGGACTTGCCGATGGTGGCGAAGACCTCGAAGGGTCTGCCGTCCTGCTCGTTGATGGTGAGGTACAGCGCGCCAAGGCCGGTATCGACCTTCTGGGTGAAGCCGTAGACGATATCCGGGCGCTTGCGCACCTTGGTCGCGGGCTTGATCTCCTGGTCGCCCTCTTTCTTCTCCTGGCCATCGCCGGTGCACAGCACCTGCGAGGCCTTGCAGCCGTCGCGGTAGACGGTGACGCCCTTGCAGCCGAACTCATAGGCCTTCCAGTAAATGTCCCAGATATCCTCCTGGGTGGCGGAGGTGGGCAGATTGACGGTCTTGGAGACGGCGTTGTCGGTGTATTTCTGGAAGGCGGCCTGCATCTTGAGGTGCCAGATGGGCTCAATGTCCATGGCGGTGACGAAAACGCGGCGCACGTCCTCGGGCAGGTATTCCATGGACTGGATGCTGCCGCACTTGGCGACCTCCTCCATGAGCTTGGGACTGTAGGCCTCGGCCTTTTTAAGCGCGGCCTCGAAGTAGGGATTCACCTCCACAAGCTTGTCGCCGTCCATGACGTTGCGCACGAAGGACAGTGCGAACAGCGGCTCGATGCCGGAGGAGCAGCCGGCGAGGATGGACAGGGTGCCGGTGGGGGCGATGGTGGTGGTGGTGGCGTTGCGGTAGGGGCCCTCGCCCTTGGCGGCGTAGGTGCTGCCCTCAAAGGCCGGGAAGGCTCCGCGCTCAGCGGCCAGCTCTTTGCTGGCCTGCTTGGACTCGGCCTGGATGAAGCCCATGAGCTTTTCGGCCAGAGCCACGCCCTCGGGGGAATTGTAGGCCACGTCCAGCTGGTAGAGCAGGTCGGCGAAGCCCATGAGGCCCAGGCCGATTTTGCGGTTGGTGCGCACCATGTCGGTTATTTGCGGCAGGGGGTACACGCTGGCCTCGATGACGTTGTCGAGGAAGCGCACGCTCTGATGGATAACGGTGCGCAGCCCGTCCCAGTCGATGCGCCCGGGCGTGCTTTCATCAAAGAAGGCGGCGAGGTTGATGGAGCCGAGGTTGCAGGCCTCGTAGGGGAGCAGGGGCTGCTCGCCGCAGGGGTTGGTGGCCTCTATCTCGCCCAGCTGGGGCGTGGGATTGTCGCGGTTGATGCGGTCGAGGAAGACCATGCCGGGGTCGCCGGACTCCCAGGCCTTTTGCACCAGCATGCCGAAAACCTCGCGGGCGCGCAGGCGGGCGCGCACCTCGCCGTTGTTCGGAGCCACAAGGTCATACTCCTCGTCCTTGTCCACGGCCTGCATGAAGGCCTCGGTGAGGCCGACGGAAAGATTGAAGTTATTCAGCGCGCCATCCTGCTCCTTGGCCTTGATGAAACGGATGATGTCCGGATGGTCCACGCGCAAAATGCCCATGTTGGCGCCGCGCCGGGTGCCGCCCTGTTTGATCTGCTCGGTGGCGGTGTTGAAAATGCGCAGGAAGGACAGCGGGCCGGAGGCCACGCCGCCGGTGGAGCCCACGCGCGAATCGGTGGGCCGCAAACGCGAGAAGGCGAAGCCCGTGCCGCCGCCGGACTTGTGGATGAGTGCGGCGAATTTCACCGCGTCGAAAATTTCCTCAATGCTGTCGCCGATGGGCAGGACGAAGCAGGCGGCCAGCTGGCCGAGGTCGGTGCCGGCGTTCATAAGCGTGGGCGAGTTGGGCAGAAACTTGAAGCTGGTGAGCAGGTCGTAGTACTCGCGCGCGCGCGCCGCCACAACCGCCTTGCCGCCCTTGAACTTCGCCTCCTGCGCCGCAATCTTGGCCGCCACGCGCCAAAAGAGCTCACGCGGCAGCTCGTAGGGCTTGCCGTCCAGGCCTTTGCGCAGGTAGCGGCGGGTCAGCACCACTTTGGCGTTGTCGTTCAGGATTACATCAGGCAAATCGGCGGGCATTGGCGGCAAGATCTCGGTCATAGAGGCATCCTTAAAAATGATGGGTTGCTCCCCCTGCGGGGAGGTCGATGACTTGTTGTGGAATTTCAGGAAAGAACCGACGCTGTAGGGTTATTATCAAGATTTTCTAGAAGAATCCAGAACCCCGGAAGACAGGCAGGGCAACGGCTTACAGCGAAATGTCCCGCTGCGCAAGGGCTGCGGGACATGCACTTTTTTGGCGTCTGGGAACGCCCCTGAATCAATCCTCAAAGGCCAGGGCGCGGATGACGCTGCTGGACACGAGCAGCCCCGCGCGGGTGAGGCGCAGCCGCCCCCCGGCGAGCGTGGCCAGCCCCGCGCCGCGCAGCTGTGCGAGCAGGTCGGCGTGCCTGGCCGGCAGATCCACGCCATAGCGTTCGCGGTGCGCGTCCAGGTCCAGCCCCTCTGCCGTGCGCAAGGCCAGCATGAGGATTTCACGCGCGCGCAGTTCCGACCCCA
>MNUQ01000180.1 GCA_001871085.1 Desulfovibrionaceae bacterium CG1_02_65_16 | reverse complement strand
AACACGTCGAGGTCGATGTCCGGCGCGGCCAGAATCACCGCGCCCAGCCGGTCGAGCACGCGCCCCTGTCCGGTGAGGCGCAGTTCGCGCAAGGCCTCCATGGTGAGCCAGCAGCCCATGCTGTGCGCCATCAGGGTGATGTCGCGGTGGCGCGGGTCGTTGGCCAGGGCGGTGAGCACCGTGGGCGCGGTGCCCGGTCTTGTCGAACCGCCCCCACTTTTTGATGTCAATGTGCAGAAAATCACTAGGATTTTCAGACTGATAGCGGCGCTGCGGCAGCGGGATGTTAGTCGTTTCAGGCGGTTCATGGCCAGGCGGCGCAGGCCGCGGTGCACCCTCGCCACCGGCAGGACAAGCTGATCGGCGATGCGACGACCCGTGAGGCTTTGATGCCGCAACATGGCGACTTGCTCCACCAGTTCAGCTTGAAGCGCGGTGGGGGAACGCCTGGGCCGGGAAGACCTGTCTCGGAGTCCATCGCCATTTGCGTGGCGGTGCAGCCACTTATAAGCAGTTCGAACTGAAACGCCCAAGGCTGCGGCACGTCCCTTGGGGCCTCCCCTCTGCAACCCGGCGCACCAGCTCCTCTCGACGAACGACTGCCAATCTGGCCTTTCTATGGATGTTCACTCGGTTCTCCTTTGGCCGATTGGGTTCTCGCAAACACAATCTGACCGATTCGGGCCGAGTGAACAACCTCCTATAACTTCAGAGCTGGAGCCTTTGTCCATGCGCCGCCCAGTGACAAGCAGCGCGCCATGACCATGTCTGCACCTCCGATGCAGCCTTCATTCCGCGTGAGCGAACAAGCCGCAGCAGATTGTGATATTCCCAAACGTATAGAGCTAGTTGTCGTATCCCCCCTGGGAATATTGGGGAGGGTATGCGATTCCGCTTGACTGAACGATGAATAATATATACTTCGTTCATCAGTCATCAAACAGGCGCCTGGGCAACGTAAGGGACTTGGCCTGGTGGCGCTCGGAACGAGCGGCGTGGCCGGGAGCGCGGTCAAGCGCGGCAATGATCGGAAGGATCAAGGCTGAACGGGGAGCAAGCTTATGAGGAGGGTGTTGCAGATGCCGTGTCGTCATGAAGAAAACGTGAGGAAATTGCTGCGCGGCGGCGGGCAGGTGTTTGCCCTGCGCGGATACGCCAATGCCACCGTCCGCGAAATCTGCACAGCTGCCGGTGTGAACGTTGCGGCTGTGAGCTACTATTTCGGCGGGAAGGAAAAGCTGTACATCAGCGTGCTTGAGGATTTCCTTGAGACTGGTGAGCGCTTGTGCCCGTATGATGACGGGGCATTCCCGGCAAGCGCTCCCGAGGAACACCTGAGAGCCTTCGTGCGTCATCTGTTGACCACGTTCTCCGGCGGCTGTGGCGTGGACGACGGACTTAGACGGCTTTTGCTACATGAATGCCTGGATCCCGCAAGCATCGCCCAAAATCTGCTCCGGTCGTATTTCGACACCAAACGCGGGCAATTAGCTCATATTCTTAGCGCATTGCATCCCAGTTGCGGGGAGGGGCTTGTGCGGCGAATGTGCGTTGCGGTCATCTGGCAGTGCTTCCAGTTCGTCTACGCCTGTGGTCCCGCAAGCGTTCTGATTAAGGATTCCGGGTTGGAGGGACAAGACATCGAAGACATGTGCGAGTTCCTCGTCGGGCTTTGCGTCGGGGGAATGGCGCACCTCGGCAGAGGCTGGAACGGCAATTGGGTCGAGGATATTCCGTCGCTCGCGGCGGTGTCGACCTGACCGTAGGCTGTGCGGGTGGCGGAAAGCGGAATGCCGGTCGAGGTTCTCCGCACTGACAGCCGGCAATAGGAAAATGGTATTGGAAGCATCTGGGCGTTTTACCAACATGAGGAGCGCAATACATGCCTACGCCTAAGGCGGGAGAACCCGAGGCGACGCGTAAGGCGATAGCGTCGGCCGCAGAGGATCTCTTTCGCACCATCGGCTATTCCAAAACCACCATCGCCGACATTGCTGCCAACGTCGGCATGAGTCCGTCCAATATCTATCGCTTTTTCCGGTCGAAGCAGAAAATTGCCGGCGCCATCTGCGCCAGGATCATTGCCGCGGTAGTGGAGCGTTGCCGTGTGGAGCTTGGCGCGCCCGTGAGCGCCAAGGACAAGCTGGCGGCGGTTCTGCTGGCCTACCACGGCGCGGCGCGGCGTGAAGTCCTCGCAAACCAGGGCATCTACGATCTGTTCGCCGACGGATTGGAGCACCTTTGGCCGGAGTTCCGCAGACTTCACCAGATGATGACCGAGTTGGTCGGCCAGGTCGTTCAGGAAGGCGTGCGGCGGGGCGAGTTCCGCTCCCACGACTCGAAGATGACGGCTTCCCTCATTCTGCGGGCCACTGTCGCCTATGTGGATCCCCGGCATATTGCGCGGCTGCTGAATGACGCCGTTGTCCTCGGCGAGCAGGAGCACATGGCCGCGGACCTGCTGGCGATCATCGGCGTTATTTCGCGAGGCATAGCATAGTCCGCGAAGTTTGCCGCCTTGTTGGCCCGAGGCCGCGCCGGCGAAGGCGAGGCTTTTCTCCCTGGAACATACGGAAGTGCGGGCGCCCGTAGGCGAGAACATGCTCGTCGCCGGCTGGGCGCCGCGGTGCCGTGTGGAGAGTGAATACTTCGACATGGAGGCCCCCGTCGTGATGCGAATGATCGCGAAGCGTTGCAGGATGTGGCTCACTACCTGCGCGGCAATCATCCTTCCCTGCGCTCTTGCGGGCTGCAACCATTCCCCGTCGCAGGACATCCTCGGCTCCTTCTTCCCCGCCTGGATGCTCTGTGCAACCCTCGCCATCCTGCTGACCATCGCCGTCCGGCAGGTGGCCATCAGAATCGGCCTTGACGTGTTGCTTCCGGCTCGCCTGATCTTTTATCTGGGCGTCGCCATATGCCTCACGTTCTTGCTGTGGCTCATCTTTTACGGAAACTAAGCATACGGACCCATCATCATGAGAAGAAAAACCGCGTCCGCGTCCGTCGCGATCGTTTTGCTGCTGCTCGCCGTTTCCGGCGTGCTGGTCTATCAGCGGATGAGCAGCCGGCCGCGCACGGACGACGCGTTCATAGAGGCGGATGTCATCCACCTGGCCCCGGAGGTCAGCGGCAGAATCGTGTCACTCAAGGTGCGCAACAACCAACAGGTGCAGGCCGGGGCTGTGCTCTTCATCATCGACCCGCAGCCCTTTCAGTTGAAACTGGACGAGGCCAGGGCGCAGACCCATTCGTTGGAGGACAAGATCGCCGATGCCTCGGGCGAGGTGGCGTCGCAGGCTTCCAGGGCCGACGCCGCCCATACGGCGGTCGGCAATGCCCGCGCGCAGCTGGGTTTGGCCGCCAGCACCTTGGCCCGTTTGGAGCCCCTGCTGCAAAAGGGCTTTGTCACCGCGTTGCAGGTGGACCAGGCGCGCACGGCGCGCGACAGCGCCAAGATCACCCTGGAGCAGGCCATCCAGCAGGCTGCGGCCGCCAGACAGGCGGTCCAGAGCGTGCGGCCCCTGCGCGAGCAATTGGAGGCCAGCCGGGCGAGCGAGGCCCTGGCGGCGCGCGATCTCGAAAAGTCCGTGGTGCGGGCGCCCTTCGGCGGCAAGGTCATCGGCCTGAACATCGCCGTGGGCGAGTACGCCGTGTCCGGCCATCCGCTGTTCACGCTCATCGACACCTCCCGGTGGTACGCCGTGGCTAACTTCCGCGAGACGGAGGTCGCCCGCATGAGCGCGGGCACGCCGGCCACGGTGTACCTTATGTCGCAGCCGCGAAACGCCCTGCATGGGCAGGTGGAGAGCATCGGCTGGGGCGTCACGCCCGACGACGCGTCGCTGGTCAACGGCATGCCGCGTGTGGCCAAGACCCTCGACTGGGTGCGTCTGGCCCAGCGCTTCCCCGTGCGCATTCTGCTTGACGCGCCGCCCCAGAACGCCATGCGCATCGGCGCGTCGGCCGTGGTGGTGGTGCGCCATGGCGACTAGCCGCGCGGCCCGCGCTGGCGGTCTGGCGGCCTTCGCCGCGCTGGCGCGGGAGGAGCTGGCCAACCGCCCGGGGCGAATGGCCGACGCCTTGCGCATGACGGTCCTGACGGTCCTGGTGATCATCGTCTCCGAAATTTACCAAATCCCCCTGACCGCCTACTCGGCTTACGTCGTGTTTTTCTCCTCCAGGGACGAGAAGGCCTCCACCGCCATCACGGGCGTGTTGCTCATTGGGGCGATGACTGTGGCGGTGCTTACGGCGCTGGTCATGTACATGGCCAGCGCCGGGGAGCCGGGCTTGCGCTTGCCGTTCATGTCCGTGGTGGCCTTCCTGGGCATGTTCTCCGCGCGCGTGTCCCCGCTCGGCCCGGTGGCTTTCGCCTCGGGATTCATCGTGGCCATGGCCCTCACGCTCATCGACTGGATACCGACAATGGCCGCCCGGTCCAGCGCGGAACTCCTCACTCGACTCGTCATGTGGCTGTGGGTGGTGGCCTCGCTGCCCCTTGGCATGGTGGTCGTGGCGAACCTGCTTACCGGCCGCAGGCCGGACGAACTGTTCCGCAAACTGCTGGTGCAGCGGCTGTCCACCGCCGGCCGGCTGCTGCTGGGCGAGGATGTCCACCAGCTTGGCGGTCACGCTTGGCTTAACGGTTTTATCCACTCCGGCACGGTGGCCCTGCTGCGCCACCTCAAGATGTCCGGCATGCTCGACAGGCATCCTCCCGAGCGTACGGCCACGGCCCGGGCGCTGGTGGCGCGCACCCACGAGATGATGACCCTCATCAACGAATGGACCCGGCTGGATGTGCGCGACCCCGATCTCATCGCCGCGGCGAAGAGCTGTGGCTATCGCCTACTTGAAACCTCCGCGTTCTGGCGCAAGGCGGACGTCCAGCCCCCGGCGCATCCGCTGCCCGAGCTGTCCGGCCGCGTCTGGAGCGCGGATCCGAAGGCGGCGCTGCTGCTGGAGCGCATCACGGAGTTGTTGCGGCGCATCTCGGACCCGCGGCTGCCCGCGCCCACGGAGGAGGTCTACGCCACGGCGGTTCAGCCGCAGGCTTCTCCCGGGCGGGGCCTGCTGGTTGAAGACGCGTTCACCAACCCCGCGTACGTGCGTTTCGCCCTGAAGTCGACGCTGTGCATCATGGCCGCCTACTTCATCTATACGCTTATCGCCTGGCCGGGCATCCGCACGGTGATGATCACCTGCTTCTTCGTCACCGTGGGCAGCACGGGCGAGACCTTCCATCGCATGGTCCTGCGCATCGCCGGGGCGATCGTCGGCGGCGGACTGGGCCTGGCCAGCGTCATCTTCCTCATGCCGCACATGACCGACATCGGCGAACTCAGTCTGCTCGTCGGGACGATGGCCTTCCTCACGAGCTGGGTGACGTTCGGCAGTGAGCGGCTTTCCTACGCCGGGATGCAGACCGCGCTCGCCTTCTTCATGTGCGTGCTCGTGGGCTACGGCCCCACCATCGACCTGTCGGCTGCGCGCGACAGGGTGGTGGGCGTGCTTTTGGGCAATGTCATCGTCTGGCTGGTGTTCACCAGAATCTGGCCGGAAGGCGCCACGGACAAGGCCCGGCAGGGCCTCGCCTCAGCGTTGCGCAAGCTCGCGCATCTCTTTTCGCAAAAGGATTTCGGGACCGGGCGGCCGCCGGAACGCTCCGACACGCTGGTTTTCGAGTTCAACAGCGCCCTGGCGCAGTCCGCACGACTGTTCACCTTCAGCTCCTACGAGCCGGGCCGCCCGGCGTCCAGGCTGGGAGCTGCGTCCGTGGGGGCTGTGCAGTCACTGCTGGGGCCGGCGCTGGTGTTGGACGGCGAGCGTCCGCCCGAGCCCGGCCAGTGCGGGCGGACCCCGTCCGAGGCGGACGCCCTGTGCCGGCGCGGGCAGCTTGTGGCCTGGTTGTCCCTGCTGGCTCGGCGAGCCTCGGGTCGAATGGCCTCGGGTCGAATGGCCTCGGGTCGAATGGCCTCGGGTCGAATGGCCTCGGGCCGAATGGCCTCGGGCCGAATGGCCTCGGGCCGGGCGGCGCAGGGCGTGGAGGACCATCCGCCGGAGTCGTCGGCCCCGCCAATCCTGCCGGAAAATCCGGTGGCGGATTTCGATGACCCCGACGCGAGGGAGACCCTGCGGGGCAGGATCCTGGGCCGGGCCGCCTGGCGTTTGGCCTTGGCCGAGCGGGCACGCGAACTCGATTCGCTGACCCGCGACTGATTGGCATTACGCGAACCAAGGAGAATCACGGCATGAAACGCACGTTGCACATTGTGCTCGCCCTTGTGGTCATCGGAACATTCGCCGGCTGCCATCCCGCACCGCCGGATCCGCGTGAGCGGGATTACGCCAGTCCCGTGGAGCAGTGGGGCGATGCCGCGTCGGGGGCCGCATCCGCGGTGAACGCCACGGACATGAACGGCGCCGCGCCCCTTCAGGTGAGGAACTATGAAATCCCGCCGGACCCGCAGCTTCCCTACAAGCATGAGGATGTCCACATCGATTCCGTGCGCGCGTACACCCTGCCGGAACTCATCGACTTGGCGCAGCGCAACAATCCCGGCACGCGCATCGCCTGGGAGCGGGCGCGGCAGGCGGCGCTGTCCGTGGGCCTCGTGGAGTCCACCTACCTGCCGCAGATCACCGCCATGGCGCTGGGGGGCGTGCAGACCGTGGCCATGCCCATCCCCAAAAAGCTGGATTCGAAGGGGTATTTCACCGCCGACACCAACGAGGTGCTGCCCTCGCTGGTGGTCAAATGGCTGCTGTTCGACTTTGGCCAGCGCGACGCCAGGGCCGACGCCGCACGCCAAGGCACGGAGGCGGCCAAGGCCGGTTTCACGGGCGAGCATCAGCGGTTGATTCTGGAGGTGAGCCGCGCCTACTTCGCCCTGGACGCCGTGCGCGCCCAGGTGCGCCTTGGTGAGCGGGCGCTGCGGAACGCCGCGCTGCTGCAGGAGGCGGCGGAGGCGAAGCTCGCCCGCGGACTGGCGACCACGGTTGAGGTCGCCGGCGCGCGCAAGGCGACGGCCAGGGCGCGGTTTCGTCTGGAGCGGGCGCGCGCCGCCGACAATGACGCCTACAACGCCCTGCTTGAGAAGATGGGGCTCGCGCCGACGCTCAAGCTTGGCATCGCCTCAAGTGAAGGCCGCCCCCTGCCACGGAGGCTTTCCGACGACACCGACAAGTTGATCCGGCTGGCGCTGGCCAAGCGCCCGGACATCGCGGCGGCGCTGGCGCGCCTGCGGGCGACCGAGGCTGGCCTTAAGGAGGCCAAGGCTTCGTATTTTCCAAAGATCGGGTTGGAGGGCATGGCCAACCAGAACATCGGGGCCATGCGCGTGGACAACAGTTCGTACTACAGTGTCAACAGGCCCTCGGCGGGCCTGCTTTTGCGCTTCGAGCTGCCCCTGTACGACGGCGGCCTGCGCGCGAGCCAAACGGGTATCGCGCGCTCCAAGGTGCGGGAGGCCCAGGCGGAAATCGCCAGGACCCAGGATGAGATCATCCGGCAGGTGGCCCGCGCGCACGACGACCTGAACAGCGCGTTGGCCCAGTACGACGCGGCCAAGGTCTACGCCGAGGCTGCGGACAAGGATGCAGAATCCACGCTTGAGGCATACAAACTGGGCGTGGGGACGCTGACCTCGGCGGAAAGCGCCGCCACGGACGGCGTGCAGGCGCGATCAGCCCTGGCGCAGGCCTATGCCAACGTGCTCGGCTCGGCCGCCTCGCTCGCCTTCACCACCGGAGCGCTGACCTCCGGCGAGGTCCTTGAGCGCGGGCGGTGAGACGTTCGTGACGTTGCCGTCGGCCTGGGCTACAGGATGTGTTGGCTGGGAAATCCCGGCGGCGGCCGCGTGCAGCTGACGTACAGTTTGCGGCGCATGTTTCTGCTGGCGGCGGTCTTTAGCGTCGTCTCCAGCGAGGCCGGTTGCTTTGCCCTTACGCCTTCGACCTGCCCGCCGGCGCCTCCATCATGCTCCCCTGCGGTGTTCGTCATCTGCGCGGCATTTCGGTCAGGACTACCGCCACACCACTGGCGGAATGCGCCCCAGCGGGATTCAAGTTCTGTCTCTTGGCTGGCTGGTACGGTCGGGAATAGGCCGTGGGAACAACAGTAATCCCAGCGTACTCTTGGCGACCACGATCTCTCGACTGCCGCTCTTGCTGTTCTTGCCGCCACTCCTTCTCCAGAGTTGACCCGGCCGCATCCAGCCCTTCCACCGGGATAGCCGCAGTCGTCGCTATTGGTGGGGGCTGGCGAGGTGGGGGAAGCGGAAACCCGGATAGGGGCGAGGTAGCAATAGGGTAGCAGAAACAAAAAGCGGCTGCGTCGCTTCTGACGCAACCGCTCGATAGTCGTGGTGGGCAATGGGCGGCTCGAACGCCCGACCTTCGGCTCCGGAGGCCGGCTCATTATTTTTCGGATACGCGTATTTATCTGAAATAAAAGTATCTATCGCTACGGCGTCACGCTGTGGATTGACCGATTTCCAACGGTTAACTCTATTTCCAACTTATCCATCTTCTTCTCCGCTGGGGGGAGCGTCGGTGAGCGCCAATTCCTTTCGCGGTTGGGTTCTTTCCAACGATCATAAGGTGGAACAAGTTGTCCTCGGCGACAGTCTGCGGCGGCCGATATGCTAAAGGGCGTTTTGCTGGGTCCTTGGGCTCACAAGTTCTTCGCGGGTGTGGGCAGCATGCCCTTCGTCGCCGCGCCGGACAAGAAAATTTTGTCGCGGCGGTCGGTTATGCAGTGGCAATGCCGTAGCATTGCTGCGGCATTGCCGCAAAGTGGAATTTCGCATGCTGATTGATGCTGCGTCGCGCGTCGGCGGCGCTGGTTGACAAAATTTCGAGCGGCTTGGGCGGATCGAGTTGGGTGATGGGCTTGGATGAGGCGAAAGGGCACGGACGTATGGCAAAACAACTTGGTAATTTTGTCCAGGACTTACGACTTCCAAAAGGATTCATGCGCGACATCCGCTGTCTGCGCATGCTGGACCTGCATGGTTCGGACGGCATTTGTGCGGTCCTGTATCTCTGGGACTACGTGGCCGAGCACTTCCCGACGGATGGCCGATTGGCCGGAATATCGGCACGGGACATCCATCTGGCGTGCCATGTCAGCAAGGAAAGCGAGAGTTTTGTCAATGACTTAATGGAATGCAGCTTTTTAGCCCTGGGCGATGACGGCGTGTACTTTTTGCCCAACTGGCGCGAGGAACAGCCGTATGTCTCCCAGGCCGAGGAACGCAGCCAGGCCGCCCGGCTGAAGGCGGAAAAACGTTGGGGCACTAAGCGTAGTGAGGAAGCGAAGCCAATGCAATGCAGCGGCAATGCCACAGCATTGCAACAGCAATGCTCCAATACCAATTCCAATGCCTTTAAATCCCCCCCTGCCCCCCCAAGCGGGGGGGAGGGGGAAGTTCCCGTGAATGAGATTGCCGAGCTGTACTCCGAGACGCTGCCCGAACTGCCCAAACCGGTGCTGACACCTCGGGTGCTCCGGGATATCAAGGCGCGCTGGGCCGCCGAGCCGGAGCGCCAGGAGCTGGAGTGGTGGCGCGAGTTCTTCGGGCGCGTGCGCACCATGCCCCGGCTGATGGGCGAGGGGGATGACAAGCTATGCGCGAGCCTGGGCTGGCTGGTTAACCGCGGCTGCATGGATAAGATCCTGGCCGGCCAATACCTGACGCGAGCGGGCGGAGTCCGGCAGCCCTTGCGCAGCATGAGTGACGAGGAGTTCGAGGCCATGCGGGCGCGCGAGGCGGCCGAGCTGGAGCCGGGGTAGCGTTAACCGCGCCGGAGCAGGGCGGAGGTTACGCACAGGTTAAGAATTCCGGACAAGGCGAAGCGAATGGGTAAACGAGAGTTAAGCCAAGCGGTTAAGCCGGGCGGGGAGATGTTGGGATGAACGGGAGCGGGGAGCTGGACGCGACCTTGGGCGAGCTGGCGCGGCATCCTTCACGGGGTTCCGGGGCCATAGACAAGGCCGTGATGGCCGACCTGGCCGCGCGCGGGCTCAATCAGGCCCAGATCGCGGAATTTTTCGGCGTCAGCGGCGCGGCCGTGAGCAAGATGCGCAAGCGCCTGGCCGTGGCGGTCGACCGCGACGTGGCCACGACGCGGGCCGAGGGCAAGACGCTTGGACGGCCCAGGGGCGTGCTCGGCAAGTCGCGCCTGGACGGCCGGGAGGCGGAGATCAAGGCCATGCTCGCCAAGCGCGTGAGCAAGGCCAGTCTGGCGCGCATTCTGGACGTCTCGCCGCCGACGCTCTCCCGCTTCATCACGTCGCGCAAAATCGCGCTGTAGGCAGGCAGGGCGGGAAGGAGAGGGTAGAATCCGTGGCGTCGGTTGCGCAGGCGTGACGGGTGGACTTGGCTCAGGGGTGACGCGCGGGCAGAAAAAGGCTCCCCGAGACTTGGCGACTTGTCCCGGCGACAATTGCCGGGTGTGACCAAGGCGGGGAGCGCTGAGGTGAGACTTCGATAAACCGGCGTCTTGCTCACCGTCAAGCGCGGAGGCCATGACTGGCGGCGCGGGCTTAACGCCTCCACCAGGCGCCTTTCAGCAGCGCTACAACCTTTCTGCAACTTTTCGGCATCGCAGCCACGCACGACAACGGCGGTTCCCTTGCGTTCGATTTCCGGCATGATCGGCCTGCCGCTTCGGAATCCATCATCAAGGAACATAGTTCCCCTATGGTCTGGCCCCGGCCGAGCTGAATGGCCTCGTTGGCTGACGCCGCTTCACGAAATTTTGCCTTCGCTCCCGGAGTTCAACCGCTTCCTCCGGCTTACCATCCGCCCCTCTGTCGCGTGACGACATTGTG
>MNUQ01000153.1 GCA_001871085.1 Desulfovibrionaceae bacterium CG1_02_65_16 | reverse complement strand
TGCTCCCTGCCTCCGTCCGTATGCACCATGTAAACAAGAGTTGGCGGGCGGCGGCGCTGCGTGTTTTAAAAAATGTGTAATATCAGCATAATGAGCCTTGTGAAATAATGGCCCCAGTCTTGCTTTAGGGAAGCTGGAGTGAGGAGAGGGGGACCGCCCTGAGGGGAGCGCACGCTCCGGGGCTGGGCTGGGAGTCGGTCCCGGCCCCTTTCATCCACCAACGTCTGGTTCGGCGCGCCGGGGTGGCCGCCGGGATAATTCCTTCGAACATGCGTGCAAGGAGGTTCACATGTCGGAAAAAGCAAGATGGCTCACCGAGGATAAACTCGCCCTCATCATGGGGCTTATTCTCTTTGGGCTCGGCATGCTCAACTTCGTGGGCATTGACGCCCTCGGGTGGAGCCTCAAGACGAGCGTCTGGACGTCGGCGGACAAGATCTTCTCCGCCGTCAGCCCCAATTACAAAGGCATACCGGGCTATGCGTCCCTGATCCTGACATATGTCTTCATCACTGCGTTTTTGGCCGTTGGCGTCAAGTTCCTTGGCGGCCAAGTTGGCAAGTTCGTCAAATCCTTCAGCGTGGTTTTCGTCATCGCCATGGCCTGCTGGGCCGTCGGCCACTACGCGGTCATCGCCGCCACTCCCGACCAGCTGGCCAAGTACAACCTCACCTGGGCCATGGGCCTCACCGGTGAGGCCGGCTTCATCGTCGCCCTGCTGGCCGGCATCTTCATCGGCAACTTCCTTCCCGGCGTGTCCGAGGAGCTGAAGGAAGCCCTGCGTCCTGAAATGTACATCAAGATCGCCATCGTCATCCTGGGCGCCGAGCTCGGCGTCAAGGCCGTCGACGCCCTGGGGCTCGCCTCCGCGGTCATTTTCCGAGGCCTTTGCGCCATCGTCGAGGCCTATCTCATTTACTGGGCGCTCGTGTACTACGTGGCCCGCAAATACTTCAAGTTCAGCAAGGAATGGTCGGCGCCGCTGGCCTCGGGCATCTCCATCTGCGGCGTCTCCGCGGCAATCGCCACGGGCGGCGCCATCCGCGCCCGGCCCATCGTGCCCATCATGGTCTCCTCCCTGGTGGTCGTGTTCACCTGCATCGAGATGCTGATTCTGCCCTTCGCCGCCCAGTGGGGCCTGTGGAACGAGCCCATGGTCGCTGGCGCCTGGATGGGTCTGGCGGTCAAGAGCGATGGCGGCGCCATCGCCTCCGGCGCCATCACCGACGCGCTGATCCGCGCCAAGGTCATTGCTGAAACCGGCGTGCAGTATCAAGCCGGTTGGATCACCATGGCCGCCACCACCATCAAGATCTTCATCGACGTGTTCATCGGCATCTGGTCCTTCGTGCTGGCCGCCGTGTGGTGCACGTTCATCGACTGCAAGCCCGGGCAGCGCATGAAGTTCACCGACATTCTGGACCGCTTCCCCCGCTTCGTGCTCGGCTACGTCATCACCTTCCTGATCATGCTCATCATTTGCGCCACCGAGCCCGCCAGCTTGGTGAAGCTCGGCAAGGCCGCCATCGCCGGCACCGGCGTCTTCCGCGGCATCTTCTTCGTGCTCACCTTCTTCACCATCGGCGTCGTGTCGAACTTCAAGAAGCTGTGGGCCGAGGGCCTGGGCAAACTGGCCGCGGTGTACGTCGTCTGCCTGTTCGGATTCATCATCTGGATCGGCCTGTTCATCTCCTGGCTGTTCTTCCACGGCGTTAAGCCGCCTGTCGCCTAACCCGCGCAAGACAAGGAGCTACGATATGGAGCTTGATCACAAGAAAATCGCTGAAGAAATGCAAAAGATGGAGTACGAGCCCCTCGAACCCATTGAAAAGAAGCTCATCACCTGGAGCATCTCCATCGGAGTGGTCTCCCTGGTCCTGCTTTACTGGATCAGCGCCACCTTCTTCCCCGCCGCCCACGGCGTGTAACCCCAATCGCCCCGCCCGGACCGGGAGAATGCCCCGGTCCGGGCACATGCCCGTCGCGCCAAGGCCCCGGCGCGGCGGGTCCAACCCCAGGGCCGCCCCCCTGGCCCACCGCAGGATGGCCGCATGACGCATCACCTTCACGGCAAGCTGCAAAGCAAGTTTTTGCTAGGGCTGGCGGGCATTTTCCTCCTGCTTGGAGGCGTTTTTCTCTTCTCCCTCAACATGCACCTGCGCGAAATGCTGCACATCGAGGCCGAGGCCAAGGCCGAGCTGGTCTTTTCGCACCTGTCCTCTGTGCAGCAGTATGTGCGCGACATTCTGCGCCCCACCGTGCGCCAGAACATTCCGCCCCAGCAGTTTCTGCTGGAGGCCATGAGCACCTCCTTCGTCACCCGCAAAGTGCTGGTGGACCTGAACACCCAGCGCGACCAGTACCTGTACCGGCGCGTGGCGCTTTCGCCGCGCAACCCGGCCTCCGCCGCCAACGAGATGGAGCGCGGGCTCATCCACTATTTTCAGCGCCACCCGGAGGCCAGCACCTACCGCGGCTACCGCGAAATAGACGGCGTGGAGCACTTCGTCATGGCGCGGCCGGTGCATTTCGAGCGCGAGTGCATGAGCTGCCACGGCGACCCTCAAAACGCCCCGCGCGTGCTCATAGAGCGCTACGGGGCCGAGCGCGGCTTTGGCCGCAAGGAGGGCGAGCTGGCCGGGCTGGATTTTGTGGGCATGCCCGTGGACAAAAGCGTCAAGCACATCCGCCAGTCCATAACGCTTTTCGGCGGCTCGTTCTTCGCGGTGGCGGCGGGCGTGTTCCTGCTCATCGTCATATTCTTCAACCGGCTGGTGGTGACGAACCTGCGCCGGCTCTCGGGCATTTTCCGCGAGAACTTCACCAGCCCCAAGGACCAGAGCATCCTGGACCGCCTGGACGAGGGTGACGAGATCCACTCGCTGCTGGAGGCCTTCGGCGCCTTCGCAGCGCACCTGCGCGAGGCGCGCTGCCAGTTGGAGGACTACGCCGCCAACCTAGAGAACAAGGTGCGCAGCCGCACGGCCGACCTGAGCCAGGAAGCGGCCGAGCACAAGACCGACGTGCGCCTCTTTGTGGATATTCTGGGCGACCTGAACCGCAGCCAGGACCACGCCGAACTGTTGAACGCGGCCCTGCCGCGCATCGCCCAGCGCTTTGGCGCCACGCGCGCGGCCTACCTGTGCGCGCCCCTGGGCCGCCAGCAATACGCCTGGCCCGGTCCGGACTGCGAGGCGCTGATGCCGCGCGATTGGGTGCGCGTGGTGAACAACGGGCAGGTGCGCATGGAGGCCGACCGCGTCTTCGTGCCCGTGAGCACCTCGGACTTCAACCGCGGGCTCATGGGGCTGTTCTGGGAAGGCGGCAAGCGGCCCGAGGTGGCCCCGGAGATTCTGTTGGCGCTCGGCCAGCAGCTGGGCATCGCCATCGAGAACCTGGAGGCCATCGACGCCCTGCTGCGCCAAAACCGCCTGCTGGAGCTCATTTTCGAGGGCATCTCCGACCCGCTGCTGCTGGTGGACGAGAGCGGCTCCGTGGTGCTGGCCAACTCCTCGGCCCGGGCCCTGGCCGAGGGCATCCGCCCCGGCTCGCGCATCCAGACCTGGTTCGCCAGCATCTCCGCCCCGGCTGTCAAGGACGGCACCCTGGCAGCGGCCATCTCCGGCGCGGCGCCCTCAAGCCTGGAGTTCGAGCTGCCCGGCCAGCGCACCCTGGCCGTAAGCGTGTACCCCTTGAGCGACGGCGCCGGCGTGGGGCGCGCCGTGGTCTACATCCGCGAGACCACCACAGAAAAACGCATGCGCGCCCAAATGCAGCAAAGCGAGAAGCTGGCCGCGCTGGGCAAGCTGGCCGCCGGGCTGGCGCACGAGATCAACAACCCCCTCGGCGTCATCAGCTGCTATGCCCAGCTGTTGCAAAAAAGCCAGCAGGGCAGCCAGGCGCAAGAGGATCTGGAAGTCATTGTGCGGCACACCAAGAAGGCGCAAAAGGTGCTGCAGGACCTGCTCGGCCTGGCGCGGGCCAACAAGTCGGCCACGGGCCCAAGCGACCTGAACGGCGTGGCGCGCTACCTGGCGCAGATCTTCCGCGTGCAGGTGGACAAGAACGGCGTGGCGCTCACCCTGGAGCTCGCCGGGGATCTGCCGCTGGTCACGGCCGACGCCTCGACCCTGGAGCAGATTCTGACCAACCTGCTCGTCAACGCCTTCGACGCCGTGGCTCCGGAAACCGGACGCATCACTGTCCGCACCCGCACGGTGGCGAACGGCCGCGCCGCGCGCCTCGTCGTGGCCGACAACGGCCCGGGCATCGCCCCGGAAAACATCGGGCAGATCTTCGACCCCTTCTTCACCACCAAGGAAATTGGCAAGGGCACCGGACTTGGCCTCACCGTTGTGCATGAGCTCATGCGCGAGCTGGGCGGCTCGGTGGAGGTGGCGAGCGACGACGGCGCCATATTTACCTTGACCTTCCCCGCCGCCGGAGCCGAGGCTTTGACCAGTGAACCGGCCGGCGAAGCGGCCAGGACATCGGCCAGCACATCGACCGACAACCTCGCCGCCGCCACACCCGCCAAGGAGGGCCGATGACCGGACAAACCGCCGCGCCCGGCGGCAATGTGCTGCTTGTGGACGACCAGCGCGACTTCGCGGCGGGGCTCTCGCGCCTGCTCGCCGGGCAGTTCCCCAGCTGGACCTTCGAGGTGCGCACCGCGGCCGATGAGGCGCTCACCGAGCTGGACCGCGGCGAATACGACCTGCTCATTACCGACCTGCGCATGCCCGGGCTTTCCGGACAGCACCTGCTCACCGCCGCCCTGGCGCAAAATCCCTCGCTCACGGTCATCATGCTCACGGCCTTTGGCTCCGTGGAAACAGCCGTGGCCGCGCTGAAGGAAGGCGCCTACGACTTCCTCACCAAGCCCATCGACCAGGAGCATCTGTTCCGCGTGGTGGGCAAGGCCATGGAGCGCAGCCTGCTGCTGCGCGAGAACATGCGCCTGCGCGAAAAAGCCGCCGACAGCGAGCTCGGCCCCATGCTCATTGGCGAAAGCCAGGCCATGCGGCGGCTGCGCAAGTCCATACTGGCCGTGGCCGCCAGCGACTACACCGTGCTCATCCGGGGCGAGTCCGGCACGGGCAAGGAGCTGGTGGCGCGCTCCATCCAGGCTCTGGGACACCGCTCGGGAGCGCCCTTCATCTCCGTCAACTGCCCCGCCATCCCCGACGCGCTGCTGGAAAGCGAGCTTTTCGGCCATGCGCGCGGAGCCTTCACCGGCGCTTCAATGAGCCGCAAGGGCCTGTTCATGGCCGCCAACCTGGGCACCATTCTGCTCGACGAGATAGGCGACATCCCCGCCGCCGTGCAGACCAAGCTGCTGCGCGTCATCCAGGAGGGCGAGGTGCGCCCGGTGGGCACCAACGAGGCTCTTACGGTCAACGTGCGCATCCTGGCCTCCACCAACCAGAATCTGGAGGCCAAGATCGCCGACCAGAGCTTCCGCGAGGACCTCTACTTCCGGCTCAACGTGCTGGCCATCCACGTGCCCCCCCTGCGCGAACGCGCCGAGGACATTCCGCGCATCGCCAGCCACTTTCTGCTCACGGTCTGCCGGGAGCTCGGCGTGGCGCAAAAGGAGCTTTCCAACGAGGCCCTCTCGTACCTCTCCTGCCGCGCCTGGCCGGGCAACGTGCGCGAGCTGCTGAACCTGGTGCGCCGGCTGGCCGTGTTCTGCCCGGGCGAGCGCATAGAGGCCGCGCACGTGCGCCAGGTGGAGAGCGGGGCCGGCACCCCCCAGCAAAACAGCAGCGTTTTTTCGCCCTACAAGGAAACCAAGCAGATGGTGCTGGATGACTTCACCCGCACCTATGTGCACCGCCTGCTGGAGCACACCCAGGGCAATGTTTCAGAGGCGGCGAGGATAAGCGGCGTGGAGCGCTTCTCCTTGCAGAAGATACTCAAGCGATTGCGCATAAACACCGGTGACTACCGGAAGAACTAGCACGGGGAGGAGTATGGAACGCGAGACGCTGCTTGCAAAATTGCTGAACATGTTGCGCGAGGACCAAAAGGCGGACCTGCACGCCAAAATCGAGGCCGCCCTGGCCGAACAAGTGTCCGCGGCCCCGACGCCGGCCGAGGGCGAAGCCAACGCCATGCGTTTTCTCAAGGATCTGGACATCTTTGTAAGCTGGCGCGGCGCGGATTTCATCTATTCGCGCGGCATTGCCGAAAGCCTGCGCGTGGGCGAGGACATTTGGGAGCTGGCCTACCAGTTCAAGCACGCCATGCGCGAGTAGCCGTCCCGGACCAGTCCGCCGCCCCGATTGGCAAAAAACAGCCCGCCCGTCTGCGTGAGGGCCGGATCGCCTGCATTGGCTGAACCGCCTGACTTGCCGCAGCCAGGCGCATCTGGTGAACGAATCGGCCAGACTGGCCGGAAAATGCGGGGAGGGCCCGGCGCCCTCCCCCTCCCCACGCCCGTAAGGAGAGCGCCGGACGCGAAGTGCTTCTTTCCGCTGCGGCGGTTGCGCCCCCGCAAGGCGGGGAGGGCGTGCGGGGGCCCTCCCCTGTTCTTGCGCGTGGAGGCGCCGCGCGGGAACCATGAAATTGGACCATTCGACCAAGGGCCATTCGCCCGGGACCATTCGGCAAAATTTGGCCTCCGTCCAGACCGCCGCGCCGCCAGCTCCGACCATTCGGGTTCAGACAGGGACAAGCGCTCCGGCGCAGCTGTCTTCGTCCTTGCGCCACGCCGCAATCGCCGCCGGCTTCCACAGCCGGCCCCCGCAACGGCGGGAATGCGGGGGAGGCGGGGGCCACCGCCCTCCCCCTTGTTCCCTTTTCCGCGAGGGGTGGTGCGGAAAACTGCTCACACGCGGCCGGCGACCCAGCCGCGCCCCTGCCCTTGCCACGCCCTGGGGTGGGGAGGGCGCTCTCCCAAACGCCCTCCCCTGGCACAAGTGGTGGCAGAGGCTCATGTCAAAAATGCACGTCCCCCCGGCCTTGCCTGACCTACGGGTGGTTGTGGAACTTGTCCTGCACGTGCGCGCTTCCGCCATGGCAGGGCGTGCAGTCCATGCGGCCCTTGAGCATGGGCGAAACCTTGCCCTTGCCGTGGCAGGCCCCGCAGGCCGCTTCCGCCTGGGACTTGAGCGCCGGTGCGAATGTGCCGTCTATCTTGGCGTTCATGATCTCAATGGCCTTGGACGTCACATCGGCGGTAACGCGCGCGCAACGCTCGCTGCGCTTGACGTTCCCGGCGTCGATGCCTGTGGCCTGGCACCAGCTGCTCACCGAAATGTGGCAAAGCACAGAACCGGGAACATGGGTGGGCAGCGGTCCGGCAGCGCCCTGCGCCCCCGCGCCGGGATCATAGATGGGGAAGGCCGTGCGCTCGTACCAGCGGAACAGTTCCGTCACCATGGGATCGCGCTCCTTGCGGCCCCAAAACAGGGCATAGGCGCTGGCCGCGCCCAAAAGCGCGCCGCAGATGGTGCCCCACTCGGAAATGCCGCTCTTGCCCACCTCCATCATACGGAAGGGAAACTGATTGTACGGCGCGCCGAACTTTTCGCCCATGGCGCCGATGATGGCGTGAAACGAGCCGTAGCAACAGCCCAGGCCGTCATCCCAGTAGCCGGCATAGGCCACGGGCGCGCACTCCACCGCGTTCAGCTTGTGCGGAACCCAAGCCGCCGGCTTGGGCGTCTCCTTAAGCTTCGGCTTGTCATTCTTGGCCGCCAGCCCGTCGCCCGCCGTGGCCACAACGCCGCCAACACCAGCCAGCACGCCGCCAAGCGCCGCGCCGCCAAGCCAACCCAACACATCTCTTCTGCTCATGTTTGTCATATGCTGCTCCTCTTCGGTTTTTTTGCATGGGGGTGCGCCTGCGCGCACAACCTGTAGAGCAAGGCCTGTGCCGAAGAAGAAAAATATTTTATCGTTTTATGTAAGCGTGTTATGGCTTACCGTAATCCACGGCCTGCCAACTCTGGAAGGCGGGCGGAAGCCGGGGGTGGCAGCAAGGAGCCACCAAACGGTGGCGCGCGGGCGCAAAAAACGCCGGCAACGCTCATGGCAGGGCGGGGCGAAGCGGGAGGGCCCCCCAACAGGAAGGGGCGAAAGGGAAAGGAGGCCGGCTACTCCTCCGTATCCGTCAGGCCGCTCGCCTGTCCAAGCTTGTCCAGCCGGGCGGCGAGCTCCAGAAGAAGCTGGTCCTGGTGCGTCAGCTGCTCCATGAGCACCTTGATTTCCTCCTCGGCCCGCACGTTGACGTGGTAGTCCTGCTCGGCCATGAGCCGGTCCTTTTCGGCCTGCCGGTTCTGGCTCATCATGACGATGGGTCCGGTGTACGCCGCCTGGAAGCTCAGCGCCAGGTTGAGCAGAATGAACGGATACGGGTCCCAGGCCTTGAAATAGGCCGGATTGGTCGCGGCTTGATAGGCGAGGTAGCCGTTCACGGCCATCCAGGCCAGAATGATCACGGTCTGGGTGATGATGAAGGGCCAGCCGCCCACGACGCGCGCCACGGCGTCGGCCACGCGCTGGCCAGTGCTGAGCCCCGCCTCGAACTTGGCGTTGACGTTGGTCACCAAGTGCGTGTCGTGATTGAACGTCGCCGCCGGCCCGAGTTTCCTCCTCGGCTTCTTGACCATGTGCGCCTCCCCGCGGACCAGCCGCGCCGCCGCCGTTTCGCTCCGGCGCTAGGCCAAAGCCACCAGATCGTAGCTCTTGGCCTGCTCGATGTCGGCCATGACCATGCGGCCGGGCTTCACCTTGGGACCGCTCACATAGGTCACGCCATCCACCTCCGGGGCCTGCCACCACACGCGGCCCACATGCAGGCCTGGCCATTCAGGGCTCTCATCCTCCACCAGCACCTCCTGCCGGGTGCCGACGAGATTCTCCAGCACCTCGCGGCTGATGGACTCCTGCAACTGCATGAGCGCGTTGCGCCGGCGCGTTTTAACGCCCTGCGGCACCTGCCCGGGCAGCGCCGCCGCGCGGGTGCCCTCCTCCTGATGGTAGGGGAACACGCCGAGGTTGGTGAAGCGCGAGCGCTCCACAAACGCCTTGAGCGTCTTGAAGTGCGCGGAGGTTTCGCCGGGGAAGCCCACGATGAGGCTGGTGCGCAGCGCCGCCTCCGGAAAGTGCGCGCGCACGCGGTCGATGACCAGCGAAGGATCCTGGGCGAAGGGCCGGCCCATGGCCGAGAGGATCTCCGGGTGGGCGTGCTGCAGCGGAATGTCGAAATAGGGCAGCAGCGGCCGCCCCAGGCTGCTCAGGTGTTTCAGCAGGCCGTCGGTGAGCCCCGCCGGATACAGATACATGAGCCGCAGCCACTTGAGCCCGCGTATGGGCATGAGGGCGTCGAGCAGACGCTTGAGGCCGTCCTTCATGTCCAGGTCGCGGCCGTAGCTGGTCACGTCCTGGCCCACCAGCACCAGCTCCGGCACGCCGCCCTGCTCCACCAGCAGGCGCGCCTCGCGGGTCAGCTCGTCGAGCGGACGGCTCACATGCTTGCCGCGGATGCTGGGGATGGTGCAGAAGGCGCACTTGTGCGAGCACCCCTCGCTGATCTTGAGGTAGGCGTAGCCCGGCTCGGTGCTCAGGCGGCGCGCGCCCATGGCGTCCAGCCCCTCGCGGCCCAGGGCCGCGCCAATGCGCTCCGGCCAGGCCGCAAGCTCGCGCGTGGAGAGCCAAAGGTCCACCTCGGGCAGATCGCGGGCGAGGTCCGCCTCGCCGTAACGGCTCACCATGCAGCCGGTCACGGCGATGAGCGGGCGTTTCTCGGCCGCCTCGGCCTCGCGGATGACCTCGATGATGGTGTCCACGCTCTCCTCCACCGCCGGGCGGATGAACCCGCAGGTGTTCACGAGCACGAGATCGGCGCCGTCCACGCCCTCGGCCGGGGCGAAGGACGGACCGAGCGCGCCGAGCATGCGCTCCGTGTCCACGCGGTTTTTGGGGCAGCCAAGGCTGATGGTGTGGACGCGGATGGACGACATGTGTGAACTCCTCGAATGTTGCTGTGGCAATGTTGTGGACTCTCTGTTGCGCTTTGTCTGCCGTCGTGTAAAATACTCCGTCAGACCATCCTTGTGACGCGTCCCCCCGGCGCAAAAGGAGACCCCGACATGCTGGAATCCCTGCGGGCGATGAAGCAATACCGCATAGGGCTCATAGGCGACAAGACATCCCTTGCGCCTTTCTGGGAGCTTTTCGTCTCGCTCGGCAACGAGCGCGTGCTGGGCCAGCTGGGCCTGCGCGCCCTGGCCCTGCACGAGGGCGCCCAGGCCGGCGGCGGCGCGCCACCGGGAGTGGACCTGCCCGTGTACGGCGGCTGGCGCGACATGCTGGCCGCCCACCCGGAGCTCAACATGGTCATGGAGACCACCGGGCAGGAGGCCCTGCTGACCGATCTGCGCCATGGGCTGCCGGCCTCGCTTACGCTTGTGGAGCGCGCCGCGGCCAGCTTTTTTTTGCGGCTGCTCTCCTCGGACCAGATGTGGGTGGCCTGCAAGTTCGACCTGCTGCAAAGCCGCAGCCTGGTCAAGAACGTCATCGACCAGCTGCGCGAGGAGATAGCGCTGGTGGACGGGGAAGGGCGGGTGCTGGACTGCAACAAGGCCGTGCTGACGAGCCAGAATCTGCCCAAAAGCGCCATCATGGGCCGGCACCTGCGCGAGTTCTTCCGCCTGCCCGAGGGACTGAACGGCAACGCCGAGGCCCCGCATCCCCTTGAGCACGCCCTGCTCACCGGCGAGGGCTCGGAATCCACCCTGGCCCATGTGGACGCCGAGAGGCGCCTGCACTACACGCGCGAGTACGTCTACCCCATTCAGGACGACTCCGGCGCGCCCGTGAGCTTTCTGTGCATCCGCCGCGACATAACCAACCGCACGCAAATGGAGCAGCGCCTCCAGCAGTCCGAACGGCTGGCCTCCATCGGCGAAATGAGCACCTACATCGCCCACGAGATACGCAACCCGCTGTTCGCCATCGGCGGCTTCGCCAACCAGCTGCTGCGCACCATAAGCGAGCCCGCCGCGCGCGAGAAGATCGAAATCATCATCGAGGAGTCCAAGCGGCTCGACGGCATCCTCAAGAGCATCCTCACCTTCGCCCGGCCCGTGGAGCCCGGGCGGGGGGTGACGGACCTCAACGACATTGTGCGCGACACCATGGAGCTTATGGGCCTGGCCTGCGAAAACCAGGGCATTGTGCCCACGCTGAAGCTGGCCGAGGACCTGCCCCAGGTGAAGGCGGGACCGGAGCTCATCAAGCAGTGCCTCATCAACCTCGTCAAAAACGCCGTGGAGGCCATGCCGGAAGGCGGCCGGCTCGCCGTGCGCACGGCCATGGGCCACACCCATGTGCTGCTGGAGGTGGAGGACACCGGTCACGGCATTCCACCGGAAATACGCGATAAAATCTTCAGCCCGTTCTTCAGCACCAAGGGGCGCGGCTCCGGCCTGGGGCTCTCCATGACCAAAAAGACCCTCGACGACATCGGCGGCACGGTGGAGCTCTTCAGCGTGCCCGGCGAGGGCACCCGCGTGACCCTGCACCTGCCCCCGCAACTGGCGGTTGCGAAATCCGGCCCGGACAGGTAGACAACGGGCCATGAGCCGCCCCGATCCCCCCACGGAAAACCGCATCGTCCTGGCCACCCGCAACCCGGGCAAGATCAAGGAACTGAACGACCTGCTGGCCGGATTCGGCCTCACGGTCCTTGGCCTGGGCTCCTTCCCCGAAATCGGGGAGATTGAGGAGACCGGAACCACCTTTGCCGAAAACGCCGCGCTCAAGGCGCGCACAGTGGCCCAGGCCACCGGGCTTGTCGCCCTGGCCGACGACTCCGGCCTGGTGGTGGACGCGCTTGATGGCGCGCCCGGCGTGTACTCCGCCCGATTTTCCGATCCCGGCGCCACCGATGCGCGAAACAACGAAAAGCTGCTGGACGTCATGAAAGACGTGCCCGAGGATGCGCGCGCCTGCCGTTTCGTCAGCCTGGTGGCGGCCATTGCGCCAAACGGAGAGGAAATTTTCGCCGAGGGACGCTGGGAAGGCCGCGTGCTGAACGCCCCGCGCGGCGCCGCCGGCTTCGGCTACGATCCGCTCTTCTTCGACCCCGAACTGGGCAAAAGCGCGGCGGAGCTTGCGCGCGAGGAAAAGAACGCGCGCTCCCACCGCGGCCGCGCCCTGCGCGAGCTGCTGAAACACTGGCCCGACTTCTGGACCCGCGCCAGCCGGACCAAGCCCGCGCCCCGCCCCTAACCCCCAAGCCGCCGACGGAGGTTTCATCCATGTGCGGAATCATTGGTTACTGCGGACACAGGCCCGCCGTCCCCCTCGTCATCGAGGGCCTGCGCCGTCTTGAATATCGCGGTTACGACTCCGCCGGCGTCAGCTTCGTCCAGAACGGCGAGCTCTCGGTCATCCGCGCCGAGGGCAAGCTGGGCAACCTGGAGAAAAAGCTGGAAAGCCGGAACGTGTTCTCCGCCACATCGGCCATGGGGCACACCCGCTGGGCCACACACGGAGCCCCGGTGGAAAAGAACGCCCACCCGCACCTGGACCACACGGGCAAACTCGCCATCATCCACAACGGCATCATCGAGAACTACCAGGCCATCAAGGCCGAGCTCTCGGCCAAGGGCATCGCCTTCCGGTCCGACACGGACTCCGAGGTCCTCGTGAACCTCATCGCCGAGTGCCTGAAGGACACCGGCGGCGACGTGACCCTGGCCATTTCGGCCGCGCTTTCCCGCGTGGAGGGGACCTACGCCATCGTGGTCATGAGCCTGGACCACCCGGGCACCCTGTGGGCCACCCGCGTGGCCAGCCCGCTCGTCATGGGCGTGGGCACCGGCGAAAATTTCTTCGGCTCCGACATTCCGGCCTTTCTGCCCTACACGCGCGACGTGGTCTTCCTGGAGGACGGCGAGCTGGTCAAAATCACCGCCACCAGCTGGGAGGTCATGGACACGGCCACCCTGGCCCCCATTGAGAAAACGGTGGCGCACATCAACTGGGACGTGCAGGCGGCCGAAAAGGGCGGCTACAAACATTTCATGCTCAAGGAGATCTTCGAGCAGCCCAAGGTCATCCGCGACTGCCTTCTCGGACGCATAGACGCCGCCACGGGGCAGGTGCGCCTGCCCGAGCTGGACGACATGCCCGCGCCGGAGCGTTTGCATATCGTGGCCTGCGGCACCAGCTACCACGCCGGCCTGTGGGGCATGTATCTGCTGGAAAAATACGCAAAAATCCCTGTGCAGGTGGAAATAGCCTCCGAGTTCCGCTACCGTGACCCCATTCTGCCCAAGAACGGCGTGGTGCTCGCCATCAGCCAAAGCGGCGAGACGATGGACACCATGGCCGGCATCAAGCTGGCCAAAAGCCGCGGACTGCCGGTCATCGGCCTGTGCAACGTGGTGGGCTCCAGCATCTCGCGCGAGGCCGACCATGTGGTCTACAGCCAAGCCGGGCCGGAAATCAGCGTGGCCTCCACCAAGGCCATGTGCAGCCAGCTGGCCGCGCTGCTCCTGCTCACCCTGTACTGGGGCCGCAGAAACGGAGCCATGACCGAGGCCGCCTGCGCGGACATGGTGCGCGAGCTGACCAGCCTGCCGGCGCTGCTGGAGAACGCCCTGCCCGGGCTGCGCACCAGCGCCCAGCATTTGGCCCGGCGCTACGCGGAGGCCACGAGCTTCCTGTTCCTGGGCCGGGGGCCCTGTTACCCGCTGGCCCTGGAGGGAGCGCTCAAACTCAAGGAGATCAGCTACATCCATGCCGAAGGCTACGCGGCGGGCGAAATGAAGCATGGGCCCATCGCGCTCATCGACCCGCGCTTCCCCACCTTCGCCATAGCCCTGGACGACGAGTTTTTCCCCAAAGTGAAGTCAAATCTGGTGGAGGTGCAGGCGCGCGCGGGCGAAATCATCGCCCTCACCAACGAAGGGCTGGACCTGGACGTGGAGCACCCCTGGACCCTGCCGCGGGCCAATGGACCGCTGGCCGCCTTCGTCACCCTGCCGGCGCTTCAGCTCTTCGCCTACGAAATGGCCGACTACCTCGGCAAGGATGTGGACCAGCCGCGCAATCTGGCCAAAAGCGTCACCGTCGAATAACCGGGAGCGTCGTTCCGCCGGGTTCACCGGCCAGACCACATTCCCAAGGGATGGCGAATTCTCGATGCCCCGCATCGCCCTGCCTCGCAAACGCCCAGTGCTCCTGCTGGTCACGCTGATTCTGGGCCTGGGATTTTTGAGCACCACGCTGGTGAGCTACCAGGTGTCGCGCCAGGCCATTCGCGACGCCATCCTCACCCAGGAGCTGCCGCTGACCTCGGACACGGTGTATTCCGAGATCCTGAAGGATCTGGTGCGGCCGGTGTTCGTGGCCTCCATGATGGCCAGCGACACCTTTCTGCGCGACTGGACCCTCGACGGCGAGCGCGACCAGATACGGATGACCCGCTACCTGCGCGAGGTTATGGCCAGGTACAACGCCTTCACCAGCTTCTTCATCTCCGAAAAGACGCACAACTACTACCACCCATCGGGCCTGCTCAAACGCGTACGCGAGGGCGAGCCGCGCGACGCCTGGTACTTTCGCGTGCGCGACATGCCCGAGCCCTACGAAATCAACGTGGACCCGGACATGGCCAACCGTGACCTCTTGACCATTTTCATCAACTACCGCGTGCTCGACTACGATGGACGCTACCTCGGCGCGGCCGGCGTGGGGCTCACCGTGGAGGCCGTGCGGCGCGCCATCACCCAGTATCAGCAGCGCTTCGACCGGCGCATCAGCTTCGTGGACAAGGACGGACGCATTCTGCTCTCCGCCAACGGCGCGCACAACGGCCCGACGAACATCAACGACGTCGAGGGGCTGCGCGACCAGGCCACGGCCATTCTCGCCACCCAGCATGGCTCCTACGAATATCGTAACGGCGGCCAGACCCACCTGCTGAACGTGCGCTACATTCCGGAACTCAAATGGTTCCTCTTTGTGGAAAAGACCGAGGACGCGGCGCTGGCCGGCATACGCCGCACGCTGTACGTGAATCTGGCCGTTTGCCTGGGCGTCACCCTGCTCGTGGTGCTCATCACCGGCATGGCGCTTACGCGCTACCAAAAGCGCGTGGCGGAGATGGCCACCACCGACAAGCTCACCGGCCTGCTGAACCGGCAAACCCTGGACGCCCTGTTCCTGCAGGCCATAGATCTGGCGCACCGGACAAAGACGCCGCTGACCGTCATTCTTGCCGACCTCGACCACTTCAAGGAGATCAACGATTTGCGCGGGCATCTTGTGGGCGACGAGGTGCTCAGGCGCGTTGCCGTGCGCCTGCGCCAAAACCTGCGCGCCTCGGACACGGTGTGCCGCTGGGGAGGCGAAGAGTTCCTCATGATTCTGCGCGATTGCGACACCGAGGCGGGGCTTGTCCTGGCGGAGAAGCTGCGCCGCGCCGTGGCGGATGACGAGGTTCTGCTCGGGTTGACGCCGGGCGGCGTCACCGCCAGCTTCGGCGTGGCGAGCCTGACGGACGCGGAAAGCGTGGAAAGCCTGGTGGGCCGCGCGGACAGGGCCATGTACGCGGCCAAGCAGAACGGCCGCAACCGCGTCAGCGCCACCACGGAGCCCCTCAAGCAGAGCGAGCGGGAAGACGCCAGGGCCTAGCCGGGCGCGGGCTTCCAGCTGCCCGGCTAACACGCGTTGCGGCGCTGCATCCGAAGCCGGGGCAGCCGTCAGACCATCAGGCAGGGCATCCACCAGCGCACGGCGTTGATCAGCCACACGCGCCCGGCGCGCGCCACATCGCCGGGAAAAAGCACGCGCTCCCGCACAATGCCGCGACGCAGCAGCCCGGCGCGGAACACCCCCGGCAGCAGTCCGCTTGCAAGCGGCGGCGTCGCCAGCCGCCCATCCAGCAGCAGCACGAGATTCGCCCGCGTGGACTCCGTCACCTCGCCGCGCGTGTTCACCAGCAGCGCGTCATCGCAACCGGGACAGGCGGCCAGGGCCTGCTCGTACAACGCTCGCCGCGTGGTTTTGTGCGCCAGCCAGCCGTCGTCAGGATCCACGCGCATGGACGCGAATCCCACACGCAGCGCAGCCCTCCATGCGCCAGCCATGCCGCCTCGGGAAATGGGCGAGGCCTCGGCGCGCACCAAGCCCGAGCGCTCCAGCAGCAGCCGGGCCTTGAAACGGCCGCGCGGGTGATTCCGGGCAAGGTCCTCCAGCACCCGCAACGCCGCCGCCATGTCGAGCGCGAAGCCGAGCGCTTCCGCCGAGCGCGTCAGGCGCTCCCTGTGCCCGGCCAGCAGCGGGTACCGGCCATCCAGCAACAGCAGCGACTCAAGAAGCGCGCAGTCCTCCTGCCGAGAGAGGAGGAAGCGCATCTTGGTCAGGCACTCCGAATACTCGCCGCGCGCATCGGAATAGTGGGTGATGCCGCCGCCCACGCCAAAACGCGCCTGCCCGCGCACGGCGTCGATTTCCACGGTGCGGATGGGCACGCTGAAGGTGGCCGCGCCCGCCTGGCCTTCCCGGCCCGGCTCCAGCAGGCCTATGGCCCCGCAGTAGACCCCGCGCGGGTGCGGCTCCAACTCGCGGAGAATCTGCATGGTGCGCACCTTTGGCGCGCCGGTGACGGACCCGCAGGGGAACAGCGCCGCAAGGACATCGCGCAGGACAAGTCCCGGGGCGAGCTGTGCGCGCACGTCGGAGGTCATCTGAAACAGGGTGGGATAGGCCTCCACGCGGAACAGACGCGGCACACGCACGCTGCCGGTTCTGGCCACGCGCCCCAGGTCGCTGCGCAGCAGGTCCACGATCATGACATTCTCGGCCCGATTCTTGGGACAACGGGCCAGCCCCTGGCGCAGGGCGGCATCCAGGGGGCCGCCCTGGAGTGCGTCCGCGCCTCTTGGAGCGGTGCCCTTCATGGGCCGTGCGAGCAAACCGCGCGCGCCCTCCCGTCCCTTTGTCCCCTGCTCCGCGTCGAGGCGGAAGAACAGCTCCGGCGAAAGCGAAAGCACGCGGTGCCGCCCCATGTCCAGCCAGACGCAGAAACCCGCAGACTGCGCCGCCGCCAGCCGCGCAAACCACGCCCGTCCGTCGTCTCCACCGGGCCAGGCGCGCTCAAAGGGCACGGTGTAATTGGCCTGATAGGTTTCGCCGTCCAAAATTCCGGCCTGCAGCTGTGCGAAACGCGCCGCATAGCTGCTGGGCGGAACAAGGGCGCGCCAGGGGCCGACGCCTGCGTACGGGGGAATATCGGAAAAAGCGGAACCGGACGCGGTGTCCGGCAATGGGGCGGCATGGCTGGCGGCCCAGGCCAGCGGCAGCCCAACACGCGGGGCGTGGACGGTCAGGGCGGGGTCGAAGGCCGGCGCGGCCTCGAAGGCCAGCACAAGCACGGCCCAGCGTCCCGCGCGGGATTCCGCCTCGGCCCAGTCCACAACGTCTGGCACGTCGGCCAGGGCGCAAGCCCGGCGCAGCGCATACGGCGCACCGAAGGCCAAGCGCCGCCCCCAGCCCGAGCCCTCCCGAACGTCAAAACCGCCGAACTCCCCAGGAGACGTTGCGGCGACGGGCAGGCCACCGGCCTCACAAGCCGGGGCGTCGAAAAAAACCGCGCGGCCTTCTTCCCGTCCCGCCGGATGCTCCCGGCCGCTTGGCCCTTCAAATCCGTTCGGTCCGGCCATTGCGGATTAGCGATCCTCGCAGGCCAGGGCCACGCCCAGGCCCAGCAGCACGCCGCCCAGGGCGCGGCTGGCCAAACGCTGGAACCGCGCGCCGCTCCACAGCCGCCGGGCGATGCGCGCGGCGCACAGGGCCAGCAGCACATCCCAGGCAAGGCCGATGGCGAGCTCGATGCCCCCCAGCAGCAGAAACGCGCCCACCTTGTTCGCGGCGTGCGGCGCAATGAACTGGGGCAAAAAGGCCAGAAAAAACAGCGCGACCTTGGGGTTGAGCAAATCCGTCAACACGCCTTGCAAAAAGAGCTGGCGGTCGCGCCGGGGAGCCGGGGACGGCCGCTGCGCGACGGCCTCCGGCCTGCCGCCGGCAGTGCGGAAGCTCTGCACGCCCAGGTAGATGAGATAGGCCGCGCCCACATATTTGAGCACCAGGAAGGCCCCGGCCGACGCGGCCAAAAACGCCGAAAGCCCAAGAGCCGCCGCCAGCATGTGCCCGGTGGCGCCCGCGCTGACGCCCAGCGCGCTGACCACGCCGGCACGCCGGCCCTGGGCCATGGACCGGCCCAGGATGTAGACGAAATCCGGTCCGGGCATGGCGCACAGCGCCAGCGTGGCCAGCAGAAAAGCGGGGAAATTCTGAATGTCCGTCACGGTCTCGACTCCTTCAAAATGCGGATGACCTGCGCCGCGGCCTGCTCCAGCATGGGCGCGCAGATGCGCGTTTTGACACAGTTTTCGCGGTAGGCGGCCAGTCCCTGAACATCGCCCAGGTCATAACCGGCAATAGCCCGGCACTCCAGCGAGCCGAAGCGCTCCAAAAAATATTCACGGAATTCCTGCACCGGGCCGAAGGTCTCGTTGAGATCATCGCGGCCGCTGTCCCGTCCAAGGGCCAGCCCAAGGGCCATGACCCCGGCGGAAAAGGCTCCGCACGGCCCGCACGTACGCGAAAGCCCGCTGCAAAAGCCCGTGGCCATGCGCGGAATGAGCGGCGAGCGCACGCCCAGCCCCCGCGCCACGGCGGCCAGCACGGATTCCGCGCAGAGCAGCGGCCTGGAATTCTCCCAATACCCGCGCGCGTAGCCGGCCACGGCCTCGGGATCGACCTCGGCCAGACGCAGCCCCAGCACCGGGCGGCTTGCGCTGGCGGCAAAGATGGACACGCGCGCGTGGTCCGCGCCGCAACTGGAATCCGCGCAACAGTCCTCGCCGCAGCAGTCCACGGAGATGTCGCGCAGGCCGGCCGCAGTCAGCCAGGCGCGCACGTCGGCGCGGGCGAAGCCGGGCCAGCGGTCGTGATGTTCGGAGAGCAGGAAGGCGTGGGCGTGGCTGTCCAGATCGGTCAGCACAAGCCGGCCGCCGGGTCTGAGCACCCGCGCCATCTCGGCGATGGCCGCGCCGGGGGCCTGAACATGGTGCAGCAGCATGTTGGCGAACGCAAAATCCACGGAACCGTCCGGCAGGGGCAGACGCTCCGCCTCGCCCACAAGCGTGGTGAGACGCCCTGCGGCCTCAAGGCCGCCGCCGAGCTTCCCGCGCAAATGCTCCAGCATCTCCGGCGAGGCGTCCACGGCGAAAACCTTCACCCCGGCCGCCAGCAGCGCCTCGGTGACAAAGCCGGCGCCGGCGCCGAGGTCGGCGGCGGTGAGTCTGGCGTTTTCCGGCGAGCCCGGTTCGATGCCGGCGAGCGCCAGCGCCTTGTCCCGGACGGCGGACGAAAAAAAGCCCTGACGCATGGCGTCCCAATTCCTGGCCGCTTCCGCAAAGTATTCCCGTGACATGCGCTCCCCCCTTGCCTGGTCGGACCGGCAATGCGGCCGCTGGAGGGCGACAATAACAAAAGCCCGGCGAAAGGTCCAATGGGGAAAGCTGAACGCGGTCTTCAGAAAAACCGAAGAGGCTGGACAAAACGGACAGAGACGGCGCGGAAACGCAAAAAGGCCCCGCCGAAACGGGGCCTTTTGGTGCGGAAAAGGCGCAAAAAATCGGTGCTGGCGCTAGGCCGCAACCACCGGACGGACGGCGGGCTTCACCACGGAGCCGCTGCGGATGCAGCGGGTGCAGGCGTGGATGTAGCGCACCTCGCCAGAGGGCAGAACGGTCTTGACGCGCTGCAAATTGGGCAGAAAACGGCGCCGGGTGCGGTTATTGGCGTGGCTCACGTTGTTGCCGGAGCCGGGGTGTTTGCCGCAGATATCGCACGTCTTGGACATGGGAAACCTCCTGAAACATTCGCTTTATGTGGAAGCGGCCTCGGGCCGCGCTGCTTCTCGATGCCGGGTTCCCGGCGTCAAGGAAGTGGACTTGTAGCTCCACGCCTGGGAAAAGGCAAGTGCTTTTTTCTTGACAGACAAACTGCCACCCGTATAGACATGCGGCCTGCGAGGCAGCATGATCGAACTTTGGATCCCACTTAAAGACATTCCGGCCGAGGGCCAGGACCACACCTTCACGGACCAGTCCTTATGGGCCGGCCCGATGCGGGAGTTCGACGTGGCCGGCAAAATCGGCCAGGCCTTTTCCGCCACCATGCGCATAACCCCGCAGGAAGGCGGCTTTCTGGTGAGCGGAGGCTTCTCCGGCTCCATCGTGATGCCGTGCGTGCGCTGCGTGGAGAAATTCGAGCTGCCGCTCTCGGGCCGGTTCGACAGTTTTGAGGAGACCGGACACAGCCAGGACGAACTGGAGGAGCAGAGCCATCTGCGCGTGGTCAAGGGCGCGCCGGAGCTCGACGCCGCCGGCTACCTGTGGGAGCAGTTCCTGCTGGCCATGCCCGAAAACCCAATCTGCTCCGCCGACTGCAAGGGTCTGTGCCCCAACTGCGGCGTGAACCGCAACCGCGAGCTGTGCGCCTGCGCCGAGGACAAGGGCGATCCAAGGCTTGCGGTCCTGCGCAACTTGAAGTTACACTAACAAGAACGCGGCCGGGGCGTCCCCTTTCGGCCGGGTCCATCAGAACAATAAGGAGAGCCATCATGGCCTTACCCAAGAAAAAGACCTCCAAGTCCCGCAAGAACATGCGCCGCGCGCATGATCACGTCGCCACCCCCAATGTCGTGCTGTGCAAGTGCGGCGAGCCCGTGCTGCCGCACTGCGCCTGCGACGCCTGCGGCAATTACAAGGACCGCCAGGCCCTGACGCCCGCGACGAATGCCTGAGAACAGGCCTCGCATCGCCGTTGACGCCATGGGGGGCGACATCGGCCCCAAGGTCAACATCCCCGCAGCACTGCAGGTCGCCCGCGAGGGCGTCAACATCATCCTTGTGGGTGATGAGGCCGTGTTGCGCGCGGAGCTGGCCCGGCATGAGGGCGTGGGGTCGCTGCCCGTCACCATCCACCACGCCTCCCAGGTGGTGGACATGGACGAGAAGCCCGGCGACGCCATGCGCCGCAAGAAGGACTCCTCCATCCTGGTGGCCTGCCAGCTGGTGAAGGACGGCTTGGCCGACGGCGTGGTCAGCGCGGGCAACTCCGGCGCTTCCGTCGCCTGCGGCATGTTCGTGCTGGGGCGCATCAAGGGCGTGGAGCGTCCGGCGCTGGCCAGCATCATGCCCACGGAGAAAAGCCCCGTGGTGCTCATTGACGTGGGCGCCAACGTGGACTCCAAGCCCTTCCACCTGGCCCAGTTCGGCATCATGGCCGACGTGCTCGCCCGCGATGTCCTTGGCATTGCGCGTCCGCGCGTCGGGCTGCTCTCCATTGGCGAGGAGGAAGGCAAGGGCAACACCGTGGTCAAGGAGGCCTTCGACCTCCTCAAGCAGACCTCGCTGAACTTCGTGGGCAACGTGGAAGGCCGCGACGTCTTCACCGGCGACCTTGACGTGGCCGTGTGCGACGGCTTTGTGGGCAACATCTGCCTCAAGCTCTCCGAGGGGCTGGGCAGGTCCTTCGGCCGGGTGCTCAAGCGCGAGCTCAAACGCCACATGCTCTCGCGCATGGGCGCGGCCCTGTCCATGGGATCGCTCAAGAACTTCGCCCGCATGCTGGACTACGCGGAGTATGGCGGCGCGCCGCTTTTGGGCCTCAAAAGCATCCTCATCGTGTGCCACGGCGCAAGCAACATCAAGGCCGTCACCAACGCCATCCGCATGGCCGCCACCTATGTGGACAAGAAAGCCCACGAGCACTTGGCCGAAGAGCTCACCGCCCACAAGGAGCTGGGACAGTTCTGCCGGCACAAGGCCCAAGAAGAGACCTCGGCGCCGGCTTAAGGCCGGCAGCCATCCAACCGCCGGCCCATGCCGGCCCACCCCCACCGACGAGCGAGCCAATGAACACATCCTGCATCATCCGCGGAATGGGCCACTGCGTGCCGGAAACCCGGCTCACCAACGCCGATTTCGAGCGCATGGTGGACACCAACAATGAATGGATCATCACCCGCACCGGCATCCGCGAGCGCCATGTGGCGCTTAAGGGCGAAACCTGCGTGGATTTGTGCCTCGGCGCCTCGCAAAAGGCGCTGGAGAACGCGGGCATGGCGGCAAGCGAGCTGACCCACGTGCTGGTGGCCACATTCTCCGCAGACTCGGTCATCCCCTCCGCCGCGTGCATGCTCTCCCACAGGTTGGGCATAGCCGGCCGCATGGCCATGGACCTCTCCGCCGCGTGCTCCGGCTTCCTCTACGCCATGGAGACCGCCCGGGCGCTCATCGTTCTGCACCCGGAGGCCAAGATCCTCGTGGCCTGCGGCGACATCGTGTCCTCCCGCGTGGACTACACCGACCGCAGCACCTGCGTGCTCTTCGGCGACGGCGCGGGCGCTGTGGTGATGACGGCCGACGCCCCCGGACTTTCCGGCGGGCGCGTACAGGACGTCCTCGTCGCGGCCGACGGCGCCATGGGCGACCTGCTCACCGTCAAGGGCGGCGGCTCCGGCACGCCCTACAAGCTGGGCGAGACCATTCGCCACGACTTCTTTGTGGAAATGAACGGCCGCGAGGTGTATAAGCACGCCGTGCGCGCCATGAGCGGCGTGTGCCAGGACATTATGACGCGCCACGGCCTCACCCGCGACGACGTGGACGTGTTCATCCCGCACCAGGCCAACCTGCGCATTGTGGAGGCCGTGGGCAAGCGGCTCTCCATGCCCGAGGAAAAGGTCTTCACCAACCTGCAAAAATACGGCAACACATCGGCCGCCTCCGTGCCGCTGGCCCTTTCCGAGGCCGTTGCCGATGGCTTCATCAAGCCCGGCAATCTCGTGCTGCTGGGCACTTTCGGCGGCGGGTTCACCTGGGGCTCGGCCCTGGTCCGTTTCTAATATCCGCGCCAGAGGCAACCGAAAGCGGGTTTGCAGTCCGCCGGAAATTCGGATATCAGGCGCGTAGCACACCGTCGGCGAACCAGCCGGAAGAGAGGAGACACATGAGCGATTTGCCCAGGGTTGCACTGGTCACCGGAGGGTCCCGCGGCATTGGCCGGGCCTGCGCCGAGCGCCTGGCCAAAGACGGCTTCGAGGTCTATCTGACATACGTCAGCCGCCCGGAAGAAGCGCAGAAGACCGTTGCCGCCATTGCCGAGGCCGGCGGCGAGGCCAAGGCCTTCTGCCTCGACGCCAGCAGCAGGCAGGCCGTCAGCACATTTTTCGCCGAGGAGATCAAAGACAAGGTGCATCTGGCCGTGCTGGTGAACAATGCCGGCATCACCAAGGACGGACTCATCATCCGCATGAAGGACGACGACTGGGACCGCGTGCTTGAGGTGAACCTGACCGGAGCCTTCGCCTGCCTGCGCGAGGCCGCCAAGATCATGGTCAAGCAGCGGGCGGGCCGCATCGTCAACATCGCCTCCGTGGTGGGGCAAATGGGCAACGCCGGGCAGGCCAATTACGTTTCCGCCAAGGCCGGGCTCATCGGGCTCACCAAGGGCGCCGCGCGTGAGCTGGCCGCCCGCAACATCACGGTCAACGCCGTCACCCCCGGCTTTATCCAAACCGACATGACCTCGGTTTTGCCTGAAGCCATCGTGTCAAAAATGCTTGAGAACATCCCCCTTGGCCGCCTGGGCGCGCCCGAGGACATCGCCAACGCCGTCTCGTTCCTCGCGGGACCGGGCGCGGGCTATGTCACCGGGCAGGTCCTGTCCGTCAATGGCGGGATGTACATGTAACTAAACGTCACGTAAAAAACACCTTTTGGAGGGAATATGTCCGTAGCCGAGAAAGTCAAAGGCATCGTCGTGGAGCAGCTGGGCGTTTCCGCCGATGAAGTGAAACCCGAAGCCTCCTTCGTCGAGGATCTGGGCGCTGATTCGCTGGACCTCACCGAGCTGATCATGGCCATGGAAGAGGCCTTCGACATTGAGATCGACGACGAAGACGCGCAGAAGATCCTCAAGGTCAAGGACGCCATTGACTACATCGAAAATCACAAATAACAGCGGCCGCAAGGTCCTGTTCCCCGCAATTCCACGGAGCGCCCTGCCTGCAATGGGCTGCGGGGCGCTCCGTCTTTTCCACTGCACGGGCTGCCCCCGAAAAACGGATAGTGCTGCATGAACAGGGTTGTCGTCACGGCTGTGGCCGCCATCACCCCCCTTGGAAACGACCTCGCGTCGAGCTGGGAGAACCTCCTCGCCGGCAAGTCCGGCATTGGCCCCGTCACCAGCTTCGACTCTACCGGCTTCGCCACCACCATCGCCGGAGAGGTAAAGGGATTTGATCCGACCAAGTACATCAACGCCAAGGCAGCGCGGCGTATGGAAAAGTTTACCCAATACGCTGTCTCCGCCTCCAAAATGCTCATGGAACAGGCGAACTACGCCATTCCGCCGGAGGAAGCCCACCGCGCAGGCGTCATCATCGGCGTGGGCCTGGGCGGACTGGAAGGCATAGAGCACCAGCATCAGAAGCTTCGTGACTCCGGCCCGGGCCGCATCAGCCCTTTCTTCATCCCGACCATCATCGCCAATATGGCCGCGGGCATGGTCTCCATTGAGCACGGCGCGCGCGGAGCCAACATCTGCACCACCACCGCCTGCTCGTCCGGCACGCACGCCATCGGCGCGGCCTTCTCGGAGATCAAGCTTGGCCGCAACGACATGATGCTCTGCGGCGGGGCCGAGTCCACCATCACCCCGCTGGCCTTCGCCGGGTTCAACGCCATGAAGGCGATCTCCACACGCAACGACGATCCGGAGCGCGCCTCCCGCCCGTTCGACAAGGACCGCGACGGTTTCGTCATCGGCGAGGGCTGCGGCCTGCTGCTGCTGGAGAGCCTGGACCACGCGAAAAAACGCGGCGCCAAAATTCTGGCCGAGGTAGTGGGCTTTGGCGCCTCCGCAGACGCCCACCACATGGCCGCCCCGCCGGAGGACGGCTCCGGCGCGGCCATCGCCATGCGCAAGGCCATTGAAGAGGCCGGCATCGCTCCTGCCGAGGTGGACCACATCAATGCGCACGCCACCTCCACCTACCTGGGCGACCTGGGGGAGACCCGGGCCATCAAGACGGTGTTCGGCGAGCATGCCAAGAGCATCGCCATTTGCAGCAACAAGGGGCAAATGGGCCATCTGCTCGGCGCGGCCGGCGGCGTGGAGGCCGTGTTCAGCGTCATGACGCTGCACACCGGCATCATTCCCGGCACCGTCAACCAGATCAACCCGGACCCCGAGTGTGATTTGGACTACGGCGCGGCCGGCGCGCGCAAAATGCAGGCCGAGTACGCCCTGTCCAACTCCTTCGGCTTCGGCGGCACCAACGGCTGCATGCTTTTCAAACGCTACACGGACTAGCGGACGCCAAAGCGGCAGCCGCGCCACAACCCACGCCAGCACAGAGGACGCATCATGGAAGAACTCTTCATCCAGGACCCGGACATCGCCGCCGCCATTGCGAACGAAATAGACCGCCAGGTCAGCAAACTCGAACTCATCGCCTCGGAGAACTTCACCTCCACGGCGGTGCGCCAGGCCATGGGCAGCGTCCTCACCCACAAATACGCGGAGGGGTATCCCGGCAAGCGCTACTACGGCGGCTGCGAATTTGTGGATCAGGTGGAGGAGCTGGCCCGCGAGCGCGCTAAGCAGCTTTTCGGCGCGGGCTACGCCAACGTGCAGCCTCACAGCGGCTCCCAGGCCAACATGGCCGTGTACTTCGCCGCGTGCAAGCCCGGCGACACCGTCATGGGCATGAACCTGGCCCACGGCGGCCACCTCACCCACGGCAGCCCGGTGAACTTCTCCGGCAAGCTCTACAACATCGTGCCCTACGGCGTGCGCCAGGACGACCAGACCATCGACTACGAGGCCCTGGAGAAGACCGCCAAGGAATGCCGGCCCAAAATGATCATCGCCGGCGCCTCCGCCTACCCGCGCATCATCGATTTCAAGCGCTTCCGCGCCATCGCCGATGAAGTCGGCGCGCTGCTCATGGTCGACATGGCGCACATCGCCGGCCTCATCGCCGCCGACCTGCACCCCAGCTGCATCGAATACGCGCACTTCACCACCACCACCACGCACAAGACCCTGCGCGGACCGCGCGGCGGCATGATCCTCTCCAGCGAGGACCAGACCAAGGTGCTCAACTCGCAGATCTTCCCCGGCATCCAGGGCGGACCGCTCATGCACGTCATCGCCGCCAAGGCCGTGGCCTTCGGCGAGGCGCTCCAGCCGGGCTTCAAGCAGTATCAGGAGCAGGTGGTCAAAAACGCCGGGGCGCTGGCCGGCTATCTCAAGGACGCTGGCTTCGAGCTGGTTTCCGGCGGCACGGACAACCACCTCATGCTCGTGGACCTGACGAGCAAGGACATCACCGGCAAGGAAGCGGAGATTGCCCTGGACAAGGCCGGCATCACCGTGAACAAGAACGGCATTCCCTTCGACACCAAGCCGCCCACGGTCACCTCGGGCATCCGCATCGGCACCCCGGCGCTCACCACGCGCGGCATGATCGAAGAGGACATGCTCGCCGTGGCCGAGGCCATCACCGCCGCCATTGAGAACAAGGACAACGAAACCGTGCTGGATGAAATCCGCCTTGAAGTGGAGGACTTCGCCCGCGAGTTCCCGCTCTTCGCCTGGTAAACAAAGCGTAACGGGCCGCCCGGACCAGCATGAAGCCAGGTCCGGGCGGCTTATCCAAAGGCTTCGGGAGGCCCTCAGCATGAACGGACGCGTCCCCTGGCCCACCTACTTCATGCGCATTGCGCACCTAGTGGCGGAGCGCTCCACCTGCCTTCGCCGATGCGTGGGCGCCGTGGCCGTGCGCGACAAACGCATAATCGCCACCGGCTACAACGGCACCCCCACCAACGTGGCCCACTGCGAAGAAGTCGGCTGCATCCGCGAGCGCCTGGGCATCCCCTCCGGCCAGCGGCACGAGCTTTGCCGCGGCCTGCACGCGGAACAAAACGTCATCATCCAATGCGCGCTGCACGGGCTCTCGCTGGCTGGCGCGGAAATATACTGCACCACCGAGCCCTGCCTCATCTGCACCAAGATGCTCATCAACTGCCAGGTGCGCGCCATCTACTACGCCGAGCAGTACCCGGACGAACTGGCCGGGGCCATGCTCAAGGAAGCGGGAGTCGAATATGCCTACATGCCTGGAGACTACAAGTCCTCGTGATCTCTTCATGCGGCGCGCGGCCGAACTGGCCCTGCGCGGACGCGGCAGCACCGCCCCCAACCCCTGCGTGGGCGCTGTGCTGGTGCAAGGCGGCGTCGTTGTGGCCGAGGGCTGGCACAAAGCCTGCGGCGGCCCCCACGCCGAGGTGAACTGCCTAGCCGACGCCCGCGCCAAGGGCGTCAATCCCGCCGAGTGCGACCTGTTTGTGACCCTTGAGCCCTGCAACCATCAGGGCAAGACCCCGCCCTGCACCCGCGCCGTCATCGAGGCGGGCCTCAAACGCGTGTATGTCGGCTGCGGCGACCCCAACCAGGATGTCACCGGCGGCGGCGTTGAGGTTCTGCGCGCGGCCGGGGTGGAGGTCATTGTTGGCGTTGAGGAGGCCCTTTGCCGCGACCTCATCGACGAGTTCGTGCTCTGGAAAACCACGGCCCGCACCTACAATATTCTCAAAATGGCCAGCACCATCGACGGCAAGATCGCCGCGCGCGGCGGCAGGCCCCAGGCCGTCAGCGGCCCCAAGTCCCAGCAGGACGTGCACCGGCTGCGCTCACAGGTGTGCGCCATCATCGTGGGCGGCAACACCTTCTACGGCGACAATCCGCAGCTTACCTGCCGCCTGGAGGAGGATCCCCTGCCCCGGGATTTCCGCCAGCCTTTCGCCGTCATCGTCACCGGCAAGCTGCCCAACGCCTACTCCACCTTCAATATTCTGCGCCAGCGCCCGCAGGACGCCATATTCTGGACCACGGAGTATTCCGCCAAGACCCCCCTGGCCGACGAGCTGCGCGCGCGCGGCACGCGCATTTGGGGCCTGCCGGAGCTGCCCGGCGCGGGCAAAGACGGCCTGGACTTCGCACCGGGCTTTGTCCGCCTGCGCGAGGAGCTCTCCTGCCACCTGACCCTGTGCGAGGGCGGCGGGCACTTGGCCCTGAGCCTGTGCCGGCAGGATCTGGTGGACGAGTTCGTGCATTATGTGGCCCCGCGCGTGCTGGGCGACGACGAGGGCAAGAGCCTCTTCGCCGGCGAGGCGGTGCAAAGCATGGCGCAGTCCCTGCCCTTCCGGCTGGCCCACGCGTCCTCCTGCGGGGAGGATTTGAAGCTGACCTACAAGCCGAGGAGGGCGTAATGTTCACGGGACTGGTGCAGGGCCTGGGCCGCGTGGAGGCCGTGACGGCCCGCGGCGCGGAGACGCGGCTCACCATCCGCGCCTTGTTCGACTTGTCCGACATCGCCGCCGGCGAGTCCATCGCCGTCAACGGCGCGTGCCTCACCGTGGAGACCTTCGGCCCGGGCTGGTTCAGCGCCTACGCCAGCGCGGAAACCCTGCGCCGCACCAACCTCGGCGCACTCAAAAAAGGCGGAGTGGCGAACCTGGAGCGCGCCCTGGCCATGGGCGACCGCCTGGGCGGACATCTCGTCAGCGGGCACATAGACTGCCTGGCCGAGGTAACATCCGTCGCCTCCGAGGGCGAAAGCCGCGTGTACACGCTCACCTTTCCGCCGGAGCACGGCGCCTATGTCATCGAGAAGGGGTCCGTGGCGCTGGACGGCATCAGCCTGACGGTCAACGCGCGCGGTCCTGGAAGCCTCAGCGTGAACATCATCCCCACCACCCAGCGCGAGACCACCATAGCCAGCTGGAAGCCGGGCGCGAAGGTGAACATGGAGACGGACCTCATCGGCAAATACGTGCAGGGCATGCTGGCCGCCTGGGCCGGCCCCGCCCAGGGCGAAAAAGCCGGACAGGCTGAAAAAGCCGGACAGGCCTCCAGGATCTCCGCCGATTTCCTGCGCGAGAACGGCTTTTAGCCGTGAAGTTATAGGAGGGGCGTTCACCCCGTCCTTTTCAGTCGATTTGCGTCCGCGAGAACCCAATCGGCCAAAATGAATCGAGTGAGCATCCAGGCCAATGCCAGATTGACGGTGGTGCTTTGAGCGGGGCTTGTGCGCTGGATTGCGGCGGGCGAACTAACGGTCGAGCACCCACCGTGGTCACGTCGCTCGCCATCTCCGTGAGCACGGTTTTCAAGTGGCTGGCACGCCAGAAAAATGGCGAAGGACTCCGCGACCTTTCTTCGCAACGCAGGCATTCGCCAATGGCATTGCGCCCCGATGTTCTTGAACACGTCACCGAGATGCGCCACCAGCGATTCACGTGACGGCACGTTTTCCCACGCAGACGCGCCTTCGGGAGCTGGCGGGACGGCTCGACGACATGCCATTCATCACAGTGATTCGCGCTGATGGGCGCGCGCTCCGGCCGTGCCGCCTCCCCCACAGAAAAACGCCCCAACGGAATTTCTCCCGCCGGGGCGCGTCGTCTCGGGGCGATGACGCCAGCCAGTGGCGTTCCCCGTCTGACCGCCGGTAACTAATGCGTGTGATCGAGCAGCTCGATTTCCGGCCCGAGCTTCCGGGCCACGGCGTCGCGGATGGCGGCGAAGTGCGGGCAGGGAAAGCCGATGGGATTGCCCCTGCCCATGCAGGAGGCGAAGGCGATCGCCTCAGCCCCCCGGTCCACGAGCATCTTCGCGCGGGCCACGGCGCGCTTGCCCGGGCAGCCGCCGCAGCTCACGAAGCCAACGAGTTCCACGGGCCCCATTTCGGCGAAGACCAGCCTGCCCTCGGCGGCGATTTTGAGATCCGTCGTGCCGGGGCACAGGTCCTCCGTTTGCCGACATCTGATGATTCCGACTTTTTTCATCCGACCGCATTCCTCCATGTTGAGAAGCCCGCCGTCCCCCCCGCGCGGGACGATTCCGGCGATGCCGTGCGGCAAAGCCAGGGCTTCGCGTTCACGCCACTGCCTCGGCGCAGGGGCCCGCAGCCTCCCAGCCGGCCATGCACTGGTCCATGCGCGCCAGCGCGCTGCCGTCCGCCTCGTAGGCCAGCACCTCCAGCACGTCGTTGAGCTTGCGCACCTGCCGCACCATCTGGTCCACGCGCTCGTCGGCGTTGACCACCAGCCAGATGCGGCTGGTGCCTCCGCCCTCCTGAGGCGTCACCAGAATGGCCTCCACGTTGAAGGCCCGCCGGGCGAACAGCCCGCACACATGCGTCATCACGCCGGGGTGGTTGTTCACGGTGAGCCGCAGGGCCATGAGCGGCGCGGCGGCGTTTTTCGCGGTGTTATGCGGCATGGGATTCCCCTCCTTCGCGCGTCTCGGGCGCGTCTTCGCAGATCATGTTGGTGTTGGCCGCTCCCGGGGGCACCATGGGGTACACGTTGTCCTGCGCCTCCACCTGGATGCGCACGAGGCAGGGGCCCTCGCGCTTGAGCGCCCGCTCCAAGTCGGCCATGGGCGTTTTGCTGGCCGAGAGGTCGAGCGCGCGCACGCCGAAGCCTTCGGCGATTTTAATGAAGTCCACGTGGTGCCGATAGTCGGACCCGAAGATGCGCCGGCCATAGAACAGATCCTGCTGCTGCTGTACCAAGCCGAGCCCGCCGTTGTCCGCCAGAATGACGGTGACGTTGGCCCCGGTTTCCGCAGCGGTGGCCAGCTCCTGAATGTTCATCTGAATGCTGCCGTCGCCGCTGAAGCAGACCACCTGCGCGCCGGGGTTGGCCAACGCCGCGCCAATGGCCGTGGGCAGGCTGAAGCCCATGGTGCCCAGCCCCCCGGAGGTGAGCCAGGCCCGGGGCTGCAAATCCGGGTAGGCCTGCGCCGCGCGCATTTGGTGCTGTCCCACGTCCGTGGCCACAATGGCGCCCTTGCCCAGCAGCTCGCCCGTGCAGCGCACCAGCCCGTAAGGCGTCAGCGGATCGGCCAGGCCCGGCAGCTCCTGCGGATTCTCGGCCTTGCACTGGGCCGCGCGGGCAATCCAGGGCGCGCGCGCGCGCTTGGCCGCGCCGGCGTCGATGAGCGGCAGGAGCGCCTCCATGGTCGCGCCCACGTCGCCGGTTATGGCCAAATGCGTCTGCTTAAGCTTGTCCAGCTCGCTCTGGTCGATGTCGATGTGGATGATGCGGGCGTCGGGGCAGAACTCCTCCAGGCGGCCCGTGGCGCGGTCGTCCAGGCGCGCGCCGGCCACCAGCAGGAGGTCGCACTCGCGCATGAGGATGTTGGCCGCGCGGGTGCCGTGCATGCCAAGCAGGCCAAGGTTCAGCGGATGCGCGTCGGGCAGGATGCCAAGGCCCAGCAGGGTCATCACGGCGGGCAGGCAGGCGGCCTCGGCCAGGGTGCGGGCGGCCTGCGCCGCGCCGGAAGCCGCCACGCCGCCGCCCAGCATGAAGATGGGGCATTTTGCCTCGGCCAGCATGCGCGCGGCCTGGGAAAGCGCCTCATGGTCCGGCCGCTCCACAGGGTCGGCCGCGCCGGGCTCGGGCAGCTCCGCCAGCGTAATGCGCGCGCTCTGCACGTCCTTGGGGATGTCGATGAGCACGGGACCGGGCCGTCCGGAGGCGGCGATGCGGAAGGCCTCGGGAATGACGCGCACCAGCTCCTCCACGCTGCGCACCAAAAAGTTGTGCTTGGTCACGGGAATGGACATGCCGTAGATGTCCACTTCCTGAAAGGCGTCGGTGCCTATCATGCTGCTGGCCACCTGCCCGGTAATGCAGATGATGGGCACGGAGTCGAGCTTGGCGTCGGCGATGGCGGTGAGGGTGTTGGTGGCCCCGGGACCGGAGGTGGCGAAGAACACGGCGGGCTTGCCCGTGGTGCGGGCCATGCCCTGGGCCATGAAGCCCGCGCCTTGCTCGTGCCGTGCCAGCACGTGGCGGATGACGGCGCTTTTGGAGAGCGCGTCGTACAGCGGCAGGTTGGCCCCGCCGGGAATGCCGGGAATGATGTGCACGCCCTGCCGCTCCAGCAGGCGTATGGTGAGCTCCGCGCCAGTCATGGTCATCATCGGCCTGTGCATGAGACACCTCCAGGTGGGTGCCCCGGGGCGGGAGTCTTGGCGGGGAGCGCTTTCCGCGGATTCTCATCCAGGCCGGAAACGAAAACCCCCCGCCGACTCGCGCCGGCGGGGGTTTGGGTTCGTGATAAACCTGCCCGCTACGACGCGTTGCCGCCTACGACGCCTACTACGACGACAAGAATGCCGGACCGCAGAGCAGCGCGGGCGTCCAGGGCGGCTAGGGCCAGGGCGGTGCAGGCGGCGGTGCGGTTCATGTCGTTTCAACTCGAAGGTTGCGGGGTTGTTGACTGTCTTGATGCTTACGCCGAAGTCCCGGCAAACGTCAAGCCCCTATTTTGCCCGGCGCTCCAAAATCATGGCGCGCACCTGGGTGGTCAGCCCGCCGAACTCGGGCTTGGTGATCTGCGCATCCGCGCCGACGCTTTGCCCCTTGTGCAGCAGGTTGGGCGAAATAAGCGAGGAGAAAAGCACCACGGGCAGCGCGCCAAGAACCGCGTCGGATTTGACGTTCTTGGTCAGGGTGTAGCCGTCCATGCGCGGCATCTCCACATCGGAGATGACGGCGTCGAGCAGTTCGGTCACCGGCCGGCCAGTCTCCGCCGCCTGTTCTTTGAGCGCGGCGAGGAAATTCCAGGCGTCCTCGCCGTTGTTCTTGGCCTCCACGGTGAAGCCGGCGTTCTCGAAGTTGCGCTTGAGCAAAAAGCGCACCGAGGTGGAGTCATCCACCAAAAGCACGTGCATGGGAATCTCCTCGGCCGGAGGCTCCACATGCTCGGACTCCTTCATCTCCAGCGCGTTCAGCTCAACCAGGGCGCGCTCCAGGTCCAGCAGCAGGGCGAAGTGTTCGTCCAGGCGCACGGTGCCGGTGATGCAGTTGCCGGGCAGGTCGGAAAGATAGCGGCTGGGCGGCTCAACCTCGCTCCAGCTCACGCGGTGGATCATGGTGACGCCGGAAACGAGAAAGCCCGTGCGCACGCCGTTGAATTCCGTCACCAATATGGGCTCATGCTGGTTGGGAACGCGCCGCACGTTCAGCCACACGGCAAGGTCCACCACAGGCAGGACCATGTCGCGCAGGGGGATGACCCCGAGGTAGCTTGGATGTTCAGCGGAAGGCGAGGGCTCCAGCGTCGGGGGCGATTCGATGATCTCCAACACCTTGGCCACGTTGACGCCAAAAAATGCGTTGTGCTCCGCGCCGCCTTCCGTGTCGGGGGACCCCGCCTCGGTGATGTAGAGCTCGATGATCTCCAGCTCGTTGGTGCCTGTCTCAAGCAGGATGCTCGTCTGTTTCATGCGCGACCGTCCTTGGGACGTCCATACGCGAGCATGGCAGACAACGCCAGCCCCGCCGGGGAAGGAAGTTTCAGACGCGGCCTCCTACCTGCTGGTGGAAAGCGCCGCCGTGCGGGCCTGCGGGCGGGCAAGGGCGAGCAGCTCCCACTGCAACGGCTCCTCGTGCTTCACGGAGCGCAGCAGCGCCGCGCCAAGCACTTCCTCCCAGTGCACGGGGGAAATGCCGTCCAGCGGGCTGCGCGTGGTCAAATCGGCGGAGGTGACCACATGCCCGGCGGGCAGATCACGCGAGAACACCATGCATTTGCGCAGCTTCTTGGCCGAGGCCTGCTCCTCGGGGAACACCTTCTTGCCTTTGAGGATCATGCAGGCCTCCACCTCGCGGATCATGCGCACCAGCTGGGCGAGCTCCGCGGGTTCCAGCGAGGCCTTGTGGTCCGTGCCGATCTGGTTCTTGTCGAGGGTGAAGTGGCGCTCCACCACGCAGGCGCCCAGGGCCACGGCGGCCACACTGGGAGCCAAGCCGCGCTCGTGCCCGGAATAGCCCACGGGAAGATTGTAGCGCTCGCGCAGGGTCTCCATCACCGGCAGGCCGATTTTTTCCTCGGCGCAGGGGTAGGAGCTGTTGCAGTGCAGCAACACGATGCTTTCGTGCCGGCTGCGAATGACCGCGACCGCGGCGTCGATCTCCTCCAGGCTGCTCATGCCGGTGCTCATGATGACGGGCAGGCCGCTTTCGGCCACCTTGCGCACCAGGGGCAGGTTGGTCACGTCGGCGGAGCAGACCTTGATGACCGGCATGCCGATGCCAAGCATTTCGCCCAGGCTCACCTCGTCCCAGGCGGAGGCGAAAAACACCAGCCCCAGGGACTCGGACAAGGCCTTGAGCTCCGCCATTTGTGCGGCGGAAAGCTCCAGCGCCTCACGGTGCGCGCCATAGGTGGGGCCGAAACTGTTGGCTCCGGTATAGGGAGCCTCGCGGCCGGCCCGGGTCAGCAAAGACTCCATGTGCCGCTTCTGAAACTTCACGGCCTGAACTCCGGCCCGCGCGGCCTCCTCGACCATGCGGCGGGCCGTGGCCATGTCGCCCTGGTGGTTGTTGCCCACCTCGGCAACGATGAAGCAGGGGTGCCCCTGGCCGATCTGCCGGCCGTTGGGAAGCGTAATGGAGGTAACATGCGCCATGCTCACAACCTCACGGTCTCGAGCCCTCTCCTGGTGGAGACGGACTGCAGTTGCTGGTAGATTTCGTCCTGACGGCCAAAGGAGGTGATGACCACGGCCTGGCAATCCACGTGTTCCAGCACCACGGGCGACGAAATGACGTATCCGTGGAACAAAGCGCCATGCTTCTCCACGTCGTTGTCCACAACGACGACCACCTGAAAGGCGGTGTCGCGCAGGGCGGAAAGCACCACCTCGCAGGTTTCCGAGGCGCCGAACAGCGCGATCTTCTTGCTGCCGCGCAGCTCCAGGCCGCGCAGCTTGGAGAGGATGAAATCCTTGATGTTGGTGTACAGGCGGATGGTTTCGCTCGAATAGTCGCTGAACATTTGCTGGCGGCTTTTCTCGCCCCCGCTGGTGAGCACGTAGCGGTAGCTTTTGCCGTTCACCGGGCGGAACTCGATAAGGTTCCGCTCCTGCAACAGCTTAAGATACTGGTTGACCATGGCGCCGCTGAGTTTGAGCCTGCGGCCAAGTTCAAACTGCGACAGGGCCGAATCCTGCGACAGGGAATCCAGAATGGCGAGCACCCTGGTCTCCTTGCTGGGCTTGAGGTATTTTCCGTCTGCAAGCAGCATGTTCATTCACCCGATGGTTGATGCGCGGTCGTAAAGCCAGAAATCCCGTGTGCCCGGTCCGGGGGAAGAGACTGCCGGACCACGAACATGTTCAAGAACATGCAAATTCCGGGCTAGCCACCCTGGAATCATTCACTTCATCAATGATCTTTGTTTGTTTTCAATTCCTGTTTAAACTCACAAAGCCGTTGCTGTCAACGCGCCCCTAGGTTTATTCGGCAGAAGCAGAAAATTACATTACCCCACCCGGAAAGGCCAAAATCATTCATAGACATAACAAATAATCCGCGTCACAAACCCGATATCCAGCGGCGATCCGTTTAAAATTCCACGGGCGTTTTCCCCTTGCCACATACGGTGCGCGCAACTATAGTCCTGCGGCCTTTCATGTCCCATGACCGTTCCATGAGGTTGGACCATGCCCGAGATTGACCGCCCCTGGCTCAAGCATTACGATCAAAATGTTCCACAAGTTCCGCCACTTGATATTAAGCCGCTTTTCGAGCTGCTCTTCGAGGCGGCAAAGCGCTGGCCCGACCGCCCGGCTGTCGTCTTCCAAAACGTAAGCATAACCTACGCCAAGCTCGTCAAACTTTCCGGCCTGGTCGCGGCCAACCTGCGCCGGCATGGCCTCAAGCGCGGCGACCGCGTGGCCGTCATGCTGCCCAACACCCCGCAGGCCATCATCGCCTATTGGGGCGTGCTGCGCGCCGGCGGCACCGTGGTCTTCACCAATCCGCTGTACATGGAAACGGAGATCGTCCACCAGTTCAACGACTCCGGCGCGCGCTTCCTCATCGTTCTCGACCTGTTGTGGAACAAGATAGAGCCTTTGCGGCCGCAGCTGCCCGTGGAGAAATTTTTTGTCACCAGCATAGCCGACAGTCTGCGCTTCCCCATGAACATGCTCTACAGGCTGCGCGCCTGGCGCGAGGGCAACACCCGCAAGGTGCCTTTCGACGGCAAGGTCGTGCACACCTGGAGCGCGCTCATGAGCGGGCTCTCCACCTTCACGGCCGAGGGCGTCATTCCGCAAAAGGACCTGGCCCTTTTGCAATACACCGGCGGCACCACGGGCCTGGCCAAGGGCTGCATGATCACCCACGCCAACCTGTGCGCCAACGTGCAGCAGTGCAAGGCCATGTTGCCCGGCATGGGCGAGCAGCCCGAGTCCTTTTTGGGCGTGCTGCCCTACTTCCACATCTACGGCCTCACGGTGTCGCTCAACCTGTGCACGGCCCTTGGCGCCACGCAGATTCCCTTCCCCCGTTATTCACCCACGGACGTGCTCAAGACCATCCAGAAGGAAAAGCCCACGGTGTTTCCGGGCGCGCCCTCGGTGTACATTTCGCTGTTGCAGCAAAAAAACGTCGGCCAGTACGACCTCAAGTCCATCCGTTACTGCGTGTCCGGCTCGGCCCCCATGCCCGTTGAGTGGTTCGACCAGTTCCGCGCCGCCACCGGCGCGCGCATCTGCGAGGGCTACGGCCTTTCCGAGGCCAGCCCGGTGACGCACATCAACCCGCTGCACGGCGTGGCCAAGCACGGCTCCATCGGTCTGCCCGTGCCCGGCACCGAGGCCAAGATAGTGGACATGGACGTGGGTGGCCCCCCGCTGCCCCCGGGCAAAATGGGCGAGCTGGCCGTGCGCGGCCCGCAGGTCATGGCCGGCTACTTCAACCGGCCGGACGACACCGCCGACGTGCTGCGCAATGGCTGGCTCTACACCGGCGACATCGCCTACATGGACGAGGACGGCTACTTCTTCATCGTGGACCGCAAGAAGGACCTCATCATCAGCGCCGGCTACAACATCTACCCGCGCGAAATCGACGAGATTCTGCACCAGCATCCCAAGGTGCACGAGGCCGTGGCCGTGGGCATTCCCTGCGACGCGCGCGGCGAGGTGGTCAAGGTGTTCGTGGTGCCCAGGCCGGGCGAAAAGCCGACCAAGGCCGAGATCATCGCCTTTTGCCGGCACAAGCTGGCGGGCTACAAGGTGCCGCGCCACGTGGAGTTCCGCGAAAGCCTGCCCAAGACCATGGTGGGCAAGGTGCTGCGCCGGGCCCTGCGCGCCGAGGAGGCCGAACGCGACCGCGCCTGCGGCGTTCCCCCCGTGCAGGACAACGCCAGCGGCGGCGCGTAACCCCCTTTCGTTCTGTTCGCCTCCAAGGCCCCGGCGCTACGCGGGGCCTTTTTTATTGCGAAACGCAAAATGTAACGGCCGCGCCGTTCTCCCGACACGCCGGCAAGGCAGGGTTGCTTCCGGCGGCGGCGAACCCCGCTCCGCCCAGATCACGGCCAGACACGCCGGGATGGAGAACACGCCATGCTCCTACTGCTGCCCGCTCCCAAAACAGCCAAGACCAACACCCCAGCCGCGCAAAAAAACGCCGCAACGTGCGCCGTCCGGCCCTCGGCCCTTGTGTACACCCTGCTTCGCCACGGCCGCAGCCTGCCCCGCGTCGAGGCGGAGCAGCGCCTGCGCGAAAGCCTGGACACCCTGGCCGGCGGCGAGCCGGACTTCGACGGCCCTTTTCAGGCCGCCTAGGCCCGGCTGTCCTGGTTCGCCGGGCACAGGGCGCAAAAAAGCGGCCCCCCGCCAAGGGCGAAGGGCCGCGAAAACGCATCGCAGCGGCGTCTACTGGGCGACGATGCTGACCTTGTTGATGACCACGGGCTTGAGAGGCACGTCGTCGAACATGCCGTGGCGCCCGGTGGGCACGCCCTTGATCTCGTCCACCACGCGCTTGCCTTCCACCACCTTGCCAAACACGGCATAGCCCCAACCCGCCGTCGACTTGCCCCAGTAATTAAGGGAGGCATTGTTCTTCACGTTGATGAAGAACTGGTCCGTGGCGGAATTCGGGTCCGAGGTGCGCGCCATGGCGACGGTGTACAGCTCATTTTTGAGCCCGTTGTCGGCCTCGTTCTGAATGGCCTTGCCGGTGGGACGCTCCTTCATGTTCACGTCATACCCGCCGCCCTGGATCATGAAGCCGTTGATGACACGGTGAAAAATGGTGCCGTCGTAATGACCGGTTTGCGCATAGCGCAGAAAGTTCGCCACCGTGATCGGGGCGTTTTTTTTATCCAGTTCAAGCACGATGTCGCCCTTGGTGGTCTCCAGCTTCACCAAAACCTTGCCGGGATCGGCGGCGAAACCAGGCGCGGCCAGCGCCAGGACAAAAACGGCGGCCAGCAACAGACGGGAAAAACGCTGCATCTCTATGACTCCTTTGTTCTGCGGTTGGGGCGGGGGAGCGCCCCGCCGCCTCCGGCTGTAGCAGACGCGGCCGCCCAGGGCAATCCGCGCCGCCGCCCTTTCGCCGGATGACTCCCGC
>MNUQ01000096.1:10656-10989 GCA_001871085.1 Desulfovibrionaceae bacterium CG1_02_65_16 | reverse complement strand
CTCGTGCGTTCTGAGAAGGACCCCGTTGAGGGTCGCAAAACCCTGCAGCAGTTTCTCGACGAGGACCCGCAAAGCGGACTTGTTCCCAACGCCATCTATTGGATAGGCGAGAGCTACTATCAGGAAAAAAACTACGCCCAGGCCATTCTCACCTTTAAGAACGTGACCAGGCGCTTCCCCAAGCACCACAAGGCCGCCGCCTCCCTGCTTAAAATCGGCATGAGCTATGTGATGCTGGGCGAAAAGGACAACGCGACACTGTATCTGCGCGCTTTGCTGAAGGAATTCCCCAAGTCCGAACCGACCTCGGCCGCGCGCGCGGCCCTGTACTCG
>MNUQ01000096.1:0-10649 GCA_001871085.1 Desulfovibrionaceae bacterium CG1_02_65_16 | reverse complement strand
CCAGGGGGCGCCAGGGCTCTTGCAAAAAGACATCAACGCGATTCCTGGGCAGAATTTTGCGCGCGGCCCAGTTGCGCGCGTCGGAAACGGCGTCAAAAGCGCTGGGATAGGCGGAGAAAACAGCCTTCCACGAACGTGGCCCGAGGCCAGGGGTATGCCGCAAGGCCAAACAAGAAAAAAATTCCTTGGCGGCGTCCAGGCTCATGTGCGGCCCCTCCGGCCAGGGCTAGCCGCCCAGTTCCGCGAGCTTTTTGCGCGCGGCCGGGGCCGGTTCGGACTTGGGGAATTCCTTCAGCAAAGCGCGCAGATACAGTGTCGCGTTGTCCTTTTCGCCCAGCATCACATAGCTCATGCCGATTTTAAGCAGGGAGGCGGCGGCCTTGTGGTGCTTGGGGAAGCGCCTGGTCACGTTCTTAAAGGTGAGAATGGCCTGGGCGTAGTTTTTTTCCTGATAGTAGCTCTCGCCTATCCAATAGATGGCGTTGGGAACAAGTCCGCTTTGCGGGTCCTCGTCGAGAAACTGCTGCAGGGTTTTGCGACCCTCAACGGGGTCCTTCTCAGAACGCACGAGATTCATGCCCTTGTCATACAGGCTGGGTTGCTTGACGGGAGCGACGAACGCCGCGGCGGCGGGGGCTGGCGCGCCGTTCTCGGCGGCGACCTCGGCCAGGGCCTGCGCCGCTGGCGACAAGGCGGCATGGGACGAAGCGGTCGTGGGAGCTGATGCCAGCGGCGCGGCCGGCTTCAAAGGCGCCTGTCCCAGCTGCTGCTGCAACTGCGCCATATTCTCCTCCAGCACGCGCAGGCGATCCATGAGCTTGCGCTGCTGGTCGCGCACGCGCTCCTCCTGCTCGCGCTGGGTCTCCTTGAAATTAAGGAAGTTCTCTTCAAGACTGCGCAAACGCCATTCTTCGCTGAGCCCGCGCTGGGCGTCCATTTTTCCGGCGCAGCCCGCGAGCGTCAGCGCGCACAGCGCAATGATGAGGCAAGGCTTTCGCATGAGAGGCTCCCTGTTCAGTTTCAAATAGGCTACAGCGCGCATTTTTGCAAGATTTGCCCGCCATTGCGCGGCGCAAGAAATGCCCTTGCCTCGCACGTCGATATGCGGCACTATGCAGGTAATTCAAAAAGGAGTCGAGGCCCCCCTCAATGCCACTGGCCGACTTGCTGCCCATCGCAGGAGCGCTCAGCGCACCCGCGTTTCTGCTTATTTTCGCCCTGGCCGCGCTGGGAGCGCCTTTTTTTGCGTTCCTCTATCTCCTGACTGCGGCCCTGCGCAGCTCCCCCCACCTGGAAGCCTACGCGAGCAGGCTGCTGCGCATGGCCCTCACCTGCGCCGTGCCGTCCCTGCTCATCGCCTTCGCCTCGGCCGGGCTGGCCGGATACCGCACGCCCTGGCTCATGGACTGGGTGCGCGCCGCCCCTCTGCCACCAGCATTGCTTGGCCTGGCCTCGCTGGCTTTTTGCGCCTCGTTGCTGACGCTGCGCAGGCGGACGCCCCGGCACGGCAGACTAGGCTCCCCCCTGGGCCAAGCCTTCATTCTCGCCATTCTCGCCGGTGGGCTGCTATGGCTGGGACTCGCGCTGAGCACGGCGCTGCAGGAGCAGGCCCGAGCCGTGCTCCACGCCCCCAGCGAGTCCGGACTCGGCGTTGCGCCGCTCATTTTGCCCGATGTCACCACCATGCCGGGCCTGGGGTTCGCCCTGGCCGCCGCGCTTGTCCTTGGCGGCCTTGCGGCGGGCGCCATCAGCCTGGAATATCTGCTGCTTCGACGTGACCGCGAACCATTCGGCCGCGACGCGCTGTCGTATATGCTGCGCATGGCCGCACGGGGCACCCTGCGCTGCGCCCTGCTGGCCGCAGCGTTCATCGTCGCCCTGTGGCTCCGCCTGCCGGACATGCCCACTGCTCCCGGCGGCGACATAGCTCCCAAGCTGCTCCTTGGCGTATGCACCGTTGCCTGCGCGCTGGTGTTCCTGTTCTCGCAGCTGGTTGCGCACAGCCGCCGCCCCTGGGACCGCGCGCTCACCATACACGCCAACATGCTGGCGCTGTGGCTCGGTCTTACGGCGCTCCTGTCCCTCGGCCTGATCAACTTCTACGCGGGCTGACCCTCTCCGCTTGCCGCAAAAAAAGGCGGCCCGCAAAGCCGCCCCATGTTGTCCACCGTGTCAGTCAAGCCGACAAGGCATCCGCGCCGCGGCATGCCGACGCTAATCGTGTGTGCCCTGCTTGGTCGTCACCGTTGCCAGACGGTACACCTCATGCGGGTCGAGAATGAGCACCACTGAGCCATCGCCCATGATGGTTGCGCCGGAGATGCCCCGGATCTCAAAACCATTGAGGTACTGGCCAAGCGGCTTGATGACTATTTCCTGGCGCTCCAGCAAACGGTCCACCACAACGCCGAGCCTGCGGTCGTTGTCATGGATGATGACAACAGGCAGGATCTCGCGGTTATCCGCATTGACGGGCAGGCCCAGCAGTTCGGAGAGTTCCACAATGCCGAGCACCTCGCCGCGCAGGGTGAGCGCCTTGCGGTGGTTCACCTCGCTCAGGCGCTCCACCTCGATTTTCGTGGTTTCGCTCACGGCGTCCAGCGGTATGGCGTAAACGTCCTTGCCCACCTGCACCATAAGGGCGTCGATGATGGCCAGCGTAAGGGGCAGCGTAAGGGTGAAACGCGAACCGCGCCCAACCTCGGTGTTGATCTGGATGTTGCCCTTAAGATTCTTGATGTTGTTTCTCACGACATCCATGCCGACGCCGCGGCCGGAGACGTCGGTGATCTTCTCCGCCGAGGAGAAGCCCGGCGCGAAGATGAGGTCAATGGCCTGCCGGTCGTCGAGGAGTTTGGCCTCCTCGGCCGTTACAAGCCCTTTCTTGACGCCAACCTGACGCATCTTCTCCGGATCAATGCCCCGGCCGTCGTCCTCAACCTCAATGGCCACGGAATTGCCCTTGTGATAGGCGCGCAGCCATACATGCCCCATGGGCGACTTGCCGGCGGCGACGCGCTCGTCCTCGGGCTCCAGTCCGTGGTCCATGGAATTGCGGATGAGGTGGACCAGCGGATCGCCGATCTCCTCGCCCACGCTCTTGTCGAGCTCGGTCTCCTCGCCCTCGGTGATGAGCTCCACCTGCTTGCCGCTCTTGCGTGAAAGATCGCGCACGAGGCGCGGGAAACGCGAGAACACCGTGTGCACCGGCACCATGCGCACCTTCATGATGGTGTCCTGCAAATCATCGGAGATGCGCGCCATGGCGTAGGTGGTCTCCGTGAGCTGCTGGGCGACGGTGGCGACCTCCTCGTGGCCGTCCTCAAGCGCGCGGGCGAGCATGGAGTAGCGGTTGCGGTTGATGATCAGCTCGCCAATGAGATTCATCAGGTGATCGAGCTTCTGATGATCAACGCGAATGGTCGTGGCGCCCTTCTGCGGCTGCCCGGCCTCAAATGCGGCCTGGGCCGCCGTGGGCGGCGCGGAGGCCTTGGACGCGGGCTTCGCCTCCGGCTTGGGCGCGGACGCGGGCTTGGGAGCGGACGCGGGCGCAGGCTTGGCTTGCACCGTCGCATCCGGCTTGGCCTCTGGCCTGGGCGCGGGCGCGGATTCCGACTTGGTCTCTGGCTTCGGTTCCGGCTTGGGCGCGGGCTTCGGTTCCGGCTTGGGCGCGGGCTTCGCTTGCGGCTTGGGCGCGGGGGCGGATTCCGACTTGGTCTCTGGCTGCGGTTCCGGCTTGGGCGCGGACGCCGGCTCCCCACCCTTCACCTTGGCGATGGCCGCAAACACCATGTCCTTTAAAATCGCAATCTCCTGCGAGAGCATGTCAAGCAAGAGCTCGAAGCCCATGTCCGACTTGCGCGCCTGATCAACCAACCCGGCGGTGCGCTCGGCGTAGGATTTCACCTCGGCCAGGCCCATGTATCCGCAGGAGTTCTGCAGCGTCGTCAGACTGCGGTACAGGCCGTCGATGATGTCGCGCTGGTTCGGATCCTGGCGCAGCATGTCCATGGCCATATCCAGGCTCTTGTGCTGGTGCAGCACCGTCTGCTCAAAGATGGCAACGTCCTCGGGGTCGTAGCCGGAAGCGGGCTGCTGGGCCATATCCGAATCGCCCGCGCCGGAGGCGGGAGCAACGGCTGGCGCATCCAGGCTCGGGGCGGCGGCCGGAGCCGATGACGGGGCGGCGGGAGCGGCGGACGCTCCGCCCTCCATCTCCGGGGCAAGCACATCGAGATAGCGCGGCGGAACGGAGAGTTCTCCGGCATCAGTGCTGGCCTGCAACACGGCCGCCAGCAGCGAGATGTCGATGGGCGACGCCTTGCCGGATTCGATGTCTATGCGGCCAAGCAACTCTTCGATCATATCCACCACGGCCAACAGCAGGTCGATAATGCCGTGGCTTGTGGCCATTTCGCCTTTGCGGACGCGGTTGAGCAGGGTCTCGGCCTCGTGGGTCAGGGCGTTGAGCTCGCGGTAGCCAATGATGCCGCTGTTGCCCTTGATGTTGTGGAAGTAGCGGAACAGGTCGTTGATGAGTTCGCCGGAGCCCTCGGGATTCTTTTCAAGATCCAGCAGCCCCTGATTCAAATTGCCGACAAGATCGCGCGCTTCCTCAAGAAAGTCCGTCAAATGCCCATCGCCGACGGTGGTCAGCACGTACGGCGTGGGGTCAAAGTCCGGGCCGGGCTCATAGACCACGTTCTGCCAGCGGATGGTCATGGGCGCGGCTGGCGCGGGCGCGGCCGGGGCAAGATCCGCATAGGTCGGCGGTTCTGGTTCGGCGGCTGGGGTGGGCTCGGCGGCGGCGGCGGTCTGGTCGGTCTGATCAGTCTGGCCGCCCTGCTCGGCTTGCTCGCCCTGATCCAATACCGTGGGGTCGGCGGCGGCGGCTACGCCCACGCCGGCCAATGTGCTCTCAATGCGCGCAATGATGGACGCGGTGTCCACATCGCCTTCCTGACCGGTGGTCTCCAGATTCTCCACCATGGTGCGCAGGGCGTCCGTGGCGGAGAGGATGATATCCATGATGCCGGAGGTGACGGACATGGCGCCCTGGCGCAACTCGTCCAAAATATTCTCGGCCTTGTGGGCCAGCCCATTGATTTTATGCAGGCCAAGAAAGCCCGAAGCGCCCTTGAGGGAGTGCATGGGCCGGAAGATCTCGTTCAGCAGACCGAGATTCTCCGGACTCTTCTCCAACTGGAGCAGGTTGGGCTCAATGGTCTCCAGATGCTCCTTGGCCTCGACGAAAAAGTCGGTAAGGATTTCTGGATCAAGATACTCTTGGCTCATTTAGGACACCGCCTGATCTGTTGTTTCCGCCGGTCGACATTCGCTGAGGCGGTCCTCCGCCTCGTCCCACAGGCCTGGCGGCGGAATCAGCCCAAAAGCATTTTCACGTTGCGAACCATCTTCTCCGGCTGCGCGGGCTTGACCATGTACAGATTGGCCCCGAGCGTCAATCCGGTTTCAATATCCTTGTCCTGGCCCTCCGTAGAAAGCACAATGATCGGAATGTCGCGGTAAGCCTCCTGTTCGCGGAGATTCTTGATGAAGGTGAATCCGTCCATGCGCGGCATGTTCACGTCGCTCACGATGAGATCCACCTGCTCCGCTGCGTAGAGCTTTTCCAGGCCATCCAGCCCGTCCTCCGCCGTGGTGACCTTGAAGCCCTCTTTCTTCATAATGAAGGCGACAAGGTTCCGTACAGTTTTAGAATCGTCCACAATCAGAATATGTTTAGGCATGTGTCCTTCCCCCTTGCAGCACGACCTGGACCAGGTTGTCGATGGACAGGATGCTGATAAGTTTCTCACCGGATTTGTAGAGGCCCATGAGCAGATGCGTATGCACGCCCACATTGCCTTCCACATTCCACTCCAGATCGTCGCCGGCGGCCTTGTACATGGTGGATACCGCCCCGATCATCAGGCCTATCTGCAGGCCGCGGTGCCGACAGACCACGATGAACCGGTCCTCCTGCTCGCCCGGAATGCCCAGCAGCGTCCGCAGGCTCACCAACGGCGTAACCCGGCCACGCAGGTTGATGATGCCGGCGATGCTCGCCGGCGCCGCCGGAAGCTTGGTCGGCTTCACAAAGCGGATGACCTCCTGAATGACCGTTATGGGCAGGGCGTACTCTCGGCCCATGAGCGAAAAGCTCACCAACCGCACCTCGGCCATATTGCGCATTTGCTCGTCGGAGTGCTCCGCCTCGGCTTGCTGGGCCCCCTGCTGCGCCACGCTGGCAACAACATCATCGCCGCGCGGGTCCAAACGCCTTGCCTGCGCCAGCACCTTGTCGCGCTCCAGGCCAAGGTACTTGTCCAGAAAGGCCGTTTCCGCGCCGGTGAGCTCACGGCCGGCGTCCGCGACATCCGGGAGACGGACGTCATCAATGAAGTATTGTTCAGGCGTTTTCATTCGCAAGCATCTCTTTTGCAAGCTGCATGTATTCCACGGCCCCTCTGGCCCTGGGATCGACCTCGAAAATAACCTTGCCGCCTGCGCTTGATTCCCGGAACTTGGTGTCGAAATGAATAACCGTCGTAAACACCCGCTCCCCGAGTTTGTCGCGCATCAGCCGCAGAATCCTGCGGCAGGCCGCCGTGCGTTGGTCGTACATGGTGGCCAGCGCCATGTAGCGAACCGGATTCGGCAGCACCCGGTTCAAAAGCCGGATGGTGTCGAACAACAGCCGTATTCCATACAGCGCGAGAAAATCCGTCTGTATTGGAATAAGCACCACGTCCGACGCCACAATGGCGTTGACCAGCAAAACGCCCACATGCGGCGGGCAGTCCACCAGCACGTAGTCGTAACGTTCGCGCAGGCAGTCCAGCGCCTCCTTGAGGATGAGCCCCTTGTTGGCCCGTTCCTTGAGGTCCACTTCCAACTCCGAGAGCCGGATGTGCCCTGGCACGAAGTCGAACCCGCCGGAAAGCCCGGTCTTGATGATGCGCTCGTAAAGCGCCGCGTCCGCCGTCTGCGCATGGAAAAGATCGTAGGCCGTGGCCTGAAGCGTCTCTGGAAAGAACGAGAGATGCACCGAGGCGTTGGCATGAGGGTCCAAATCCATGGCCAGCACCCGCTGACCTTGCAATGCCAGGGCCGCCGCAAGATTCAGGGTGGTCGTCGTCTTGCCCACCCCGCCCTTCTGATTCGCTATGGCAATGACCTTGGCGCTCAACACGCTCACCCGCCGGGTTGCTGGCCCCGGCCCTGGCCCCAAACGCCCTCGTCGGGGCGCATCAGGCTTCCTTCTTGTACATAATGGCCCCGGGGTAATGGATGGGCTTGAAGGAGCGCGTGATGTTGTGCAGCGACTCCGAATGCCCGATGAGCAGGTATCCGCCCGGCAGCAGGTTGTCGTAATAGGCGCCGATGACTTTTTTCTTCATCGCATCGTCGAAATAGATGATGACGTTGCGGCAGAACACCAGCTGCGAACGCTCCACCCGCTTGAGCGCAACGCGGTCGGAAAGGTTCAGCTGCCCGAAGGAGATGAAGCGCTTGAGCTCCTGCTTTACGCGGTAGTTCTCGCCCTCTTTTTCAAAATAGCGGGCGATGATCTCCTTGGGCGTGGTGCGCAGGGTGTATTCATTGTAAACGCCCTTGCGCGCAGCCTCAAGCACGCGCTCGGAAAGGTCGCTCGCGGTGATGCGCACATCCCAGGAGGACAGCTCGCCCCGAAGCACCTCGGCCACAATGATGGCTATGGTGTAAGGCTCTTCGCCAGTGGAGCAGCCGGCCGACCAGATACGCAGACGCTTTTCGCCCTTTTTCTTCAGCTCGGCGATGACGTCCGTGAGGATATTTTCCTGAAAGACCTTGAGCTGCGGCGGATTGCGGTAAAAGCTGGTCTCGTTGGTGGTGATGACCTCAAAAAGCTTGGTGAGCTCGCCCCGCTTGTTGGCGTCGTACTGCAGGTAGTGATAATACTCGCCAAAATTTTTAAGATTCAGCAGCTTCAGTCTATTGCCGAGACGATTCTCCAGCAGGTACTTACGGTTGTCGGCCACATAGATGCCGCACTGCGCATAGATGAAGTCGCGCAACTGCACAAACTCGGCATCGCTGATTTTGAGCTCGCCGCCAATGGCCCCGGTTGAGGAGAAAAGCGCTGCCATCTACAAGTTCCCTTCCTGTTCGTCCTGAATCCTGGCAATGGCTGACTCCGCAGCCTCCATCAACTCGTAGTCCTCACCACCGGAAATGGAGAGGAGCGCCTGAAAGGCTGCGGTTCCGCCAATGGCCCCAAGGCATTCAATGGCCCGTATGGCCACAAGCTTGTTGGGGTTCTCCAGCTGGGCGACAACGGAGGGGATGGCCTCGGCGATTCTGCGCTGACCAAGGACTTCCAAAGCGCGGACCTTGACCCAGTCATCCTCGTCGCCCAGCGCGCTGAGCAGGTGGGGAATAATCTCCGGGCAGAAGCACTCGCCCATGAGTTCGACCACGGTCTGGCGCACGTCACGATTCTCATCCAACAGGCGCGGGGCAAGCAGTCCGGTCCACACGGAGCTCTCATGGCACTGGGAGGCCACAGCTTTAAGCGCATGCTTGCGGATCTCCGGATTCTCGTCCTCCATGGCGGTCTTGAGCAGGTCCATGTTCGCCGCGGCGTCTATGCGCCCCAAAGCGTACACGGCCATAAGGCGCTTCATGGGGTCTATTCCGGAAAAAAGCTTGCGGAAGCGTTCCTGCATCTCCTCGCCGCCAATGGCCACGCAGGCGTCCAGCCCGGCCTCCTTCACGTCGTCGTACTGATGATCCAGCAGTTCGAAGAGCAGGTCGGCCGCGGGGGCGTAGCGCAGTTTCTGCCCCAGAAAACTGGCAGCCGCCTTAAGCACCTTGCCGTCGTTGTGCTTGGTGATGAGATCCATGAAGAAATCGACGCTGCCCTGGCCCGCGATGTGCGCCAGAACGGTGATGATGGCCCGCTGCACGGCGATGGGATTCTGCCAAAAGGCGTTGACGAGCACGCCCTCCACCTCGGGCGAGCTGACGCGGGAGAGCACCTCCACGGCCAGTTGCGCCGCGCGGGCGTCCTCACTGCGCAGGGCGCTCTTCAATACTGCGGTCACGCCCATTTGCGCCAGGCTGGAAAGAATGCGGTCCAGCCGGTCCTGATCCTGATCGGGGTCGAGGGTGACGGCGATGGCGAAGATGCCGGCGGCGGCATCGTCGCCACCCATGGCGGCCAAGCCGTTGATGCCCGCGTCCTGCACTTCCTCGTCCTCGTCCTCCAGGGCGATGAGCAGGTATTCACGAAAATTGGCGCGCGCGTCCTTGGGAAGCAGGTTCACCAGCTTGGCGCCCAGAATTTTGACGATGGCCTTGACGATCTTGTTGCGCAGCGCCGTGGGAGAGGACTCCATGCGGACCAGCAGCAGCGAAACGGCCTTGACGTTGCCCATGTCGCCCAGCGCGTCGATGATCATGGAGACGACCAGCTCCGAGGAGTGGCTCATGGCCTTGACCATGGCGTCGATGGAGCTGGAGTGGCGGATCTTGGCCAGGGCCTCGATAACCGAATACTGCACCCACTCCTCGTCGCGCATGGCCTGGTTGAGGCACTTGGCCGCCTCCGGCAGGCCCAGGTCGCCCAGACTCACGGCGGCCTGATAGCGCACGTTCACCTCGGGGTCCTTCAAAAGCGCCTCGCACAGGGGGGCCACGGCCATGACGTTGCCGGCCGAGCCCAGAATGTCCGTGGCGAAGATGCGGATGTCGACGTCCTCTTCCTTCAGCAGCGGAATAATGGCTTGCAGCTGCTGGCTGCCAAGGGCGCGCAAAATATCCATGGCGCCGTTGCGCACGGGCGCATCGTCGCTGCGCAGCAAGGGAATCACTCCGCTCACCGCCTGCGGGCCGCCAATTTTGCGCAGAGCATTGTCCGCAGATTCCTGCACGCCGATGTTGCTGCTTTTAAGCATCTCGACGAGCAGCGGCACGGCGTCCTCACACTTGGCCTCTCCAGCCAGGTAGGCACCCTCGCGCAGCGCGTCCGATTCGGCACTTTTCAGCATGGCCAGGATTTCTTTGCAGTCGGTCATCGGCTTGAACCCCCCGGGGTCGTCTCCAGAGTCTATGAACACGCAGGGCCTGTTCGTCCTGCGCAACTGCGCACACTAAAGGTAAAGATTGGACATGATGGCTTGAGCCATGTCATCAATATCCACAATCTCATCGGAAAGTCCAGCGTCAACGATGGCCTTTGGCATGCCATACACCACGCAGGTGGCGTCGCTTTGCGCCAGGGCGCGGCCGCCCTTCCGTTTGAGGGCGCGGATGCCCTCCATGCCGTCGTTGCCCATGCCGGTGAGAATGACCCCAAGCGCCCTGCGCCCCACGGCCTCCGCCGCGCTGCCGATGAGCACGTTGGCCGAGGGCTTGTAGAGCGCGCTGGCCGGTTCGGTGGAGATGACCAGCTCCACGCGGCTCACCTGCTGCTTGAGCAGAAGATGCCTTCCGCCGGGGGCGATGAAGGCGCAGCCGGGTTTCAGGCGGTCGCCGGTCTCGGCCTCTTTCACCGAGATCTGGCACAAACCGTCCAGCCGCTTGGCGAAGGGCCCGGTGAAGGCCTGCGGCATGTGCTGGGCGATGACGATGCTGGCGGGGAAGTTGGCGGGCAAGGCCGAAAG
>MNUQ01000028.1 GCA_001871085.1 Desulfovibrionaceae bacterium CG1_02_65_16 | reverse complement strand
CTTCTGCCCGCCCGCCAGCGGAAACACAAAGCGGCAGCCATTCTCCTCAATCCCGGCCTCGTCCGGCGTCTCGCCATAGGCCGTCTCCACAACGCGCGGCAGGCCCTCCAGCTCGCGGCCGGGCAGATCGTTTTTAAGAAGAATGCCGCGCGGTGCGACAAGTTCCGCCAACACGGCCACAATCTCCCCGCGCAGGCGCTCCATGCCCGCCGTGCCGATCTGCACCGCTAAAATATCGCCGAAGCGGTCCACCACCAGCCCGGGCAGCATGTCCGCCTCGCCAAAGACCAGCCGGTAATACGGGGCGGCGTAAAGGTCCCGCCGCAAGGCCAGGGCGGCGGCGATGCGCGAGCGCAACAGCTCCGCGTCGAGGGGGCGCGTGGCGTCCTGGCAGTACACCCGCCCGGCGATGAGCGCCCCGGGGTTCACATAGGCGCAGCCAAGCGGCCGGCCCGAGGCGGACTCCACCCGGGCGCACTCCCCGGGCGCAAAACCCGTGAGCGGCGTTTTGGCCACATCCACCTCGTTGCTGAAAATCCAGAGGTGTCCGGCCAGCAGGCGGCGGTCCTCGTTCTTGCGCAGGGCGAGGGTGCGCAGACTATGCGCTCCCTGTCCTTCGGGGGCATGGGGGGCCGCATGGGCGGCCGCGTGGGGGGTGGTCACTGGCGTTCTCCATCGGGGCCGACGGCTCCGCGCAGGTTCAGCAGGCGCTGGCCATAGGCCGCCTGCCCCAGCGAGATGCAGCCGTCGTTGGGCGGCAACTGTTTGTGCGTGAGCGGAATAAGGCCAAGAGCGGCCAGCTCGGCCGGCAGTTCGGTGGCGAAGGTCACGTTCTGCATCACCCCGCCGGAAAGAGCCACATGGTTCACGCCGTGCAGCCGGCTGAACCGCAGGGCCATATCCGCCAGCCCCATGATGAGGCTGGCGTGGAAGCGCCTGGCGATGGTCGCCGTGGGCGTGCCGGCGGTCATGTCGCGCAGCAGCGCGCGGAACAGGCTGTAGGTGTCCAGCTCGCGCGCGGCCTTGTCCGCGTCCAGGCGCTCCCCGGCGTCGTTATTGCTCAGCGGGCAGGGGTACACGGCGGCGTCGCGCAGGGGAATGGAGAGGTCCTGGGCGCGCTCCAGCACAATGGCGGCCTGTCCTTCATAGGTCATGCGCTCGCACAGGCCCAGCATGGCCGAAACGGCGTCGAACAGCCGTCCGCAGCTGGAGGTGAGCGGACAGTTGAGATTCTTGCGCAGTATCTGCGGCAAGAAGCGGCTGGCCTGCTCGAACTCCGGCAGCCAGGGCCAGGGGGGCGTGCCGCGCACGCCGCTGGCCTCAATGTCCAGCTCCCAAAGCATGGACTGGGCCAAGCGCCAGGGCTCGTGCACCGCGGCCTCGCCGCCGGGCAGGCTGAATTCGGCGAAGTGCGCCAAGCGCTCGTGGCGCAAGCTAAGGGTGTCCACCAACAGGCACTCCCCGCCCCATATGGACCAGGAGGCCCCGGCGACATTGGGCTGGCTGGTGCCGAAGCCGGTGCCGTCGAGCGCGAGACACAAGGCCGGGCCCTGATGCTTGTTCTCGGCCAGCACGGCGTGGGCGTGGGCGAAGTGGTGCTGCAGAATGGCGGTTGTCACGCCGGTGGTGCGGGCCATGTCCTGGGCCACGCTGGTGGTGAGGTAGTTGGGGTGCTGGTCGCGCACCACCAGTTCGGGCTGCACTTCCAGAATATCCTGAAAATGTTCCGATATCTCGTGGTGGAAGCCCAGGGTCTCGATGTTCTCCATGTCGCCCAGGTGCTGGCTCACAAAAGCCTGGTCGCCCTTGGTGAGGGTGAGGGTGCACTTGAGCTCCGGCCCAAGGCCCATGACGCAGGGGCCGCTCTCGGCCAGAAACACCGGCGAGGGCACGAAGCCGCGCGCCCGGCGCAGAAACTGCAATTCCTGCGTGCCCGGCAGCACCCGCACCACGGAGTCGTCGCAGCGGATGAGGATGTCGCGGTTGTGGAAGAGAAAAATGTCGGCGATTTCGCTCAGGCGCGAGAGCGCCTCGCGGTTGCCCAGACAGATGGGCTCGTCGCTCACGTTGCCGGAGGTCATGACCAGCGCGGCGGGCATGTTCTGCCGCTCCTGCGCAAGCAGCCGGCCATAGCGCTGGAACAGCACCAGATGCAGCGGCGTGTACGGCAGCATCACGCCCACAACGTCCACATCCGGGGCCACGGATTCGGCGAGCGGCGCGCCGCGCCACTTGGCGCAAAGCACAATGGGCCGCTCCCGGCCGGAGAGCCAACGCTCCTCGCCCTCGGCCACCTCGACCAGGGCGCGCGCGGTGTCGAGATTGGGCACCATGACGGCCAGCGGCTTGTGCGGACGGCGTTTGCGGCGGCGCAGCTCGCGCACGGCCTCCTGGTTGGTGGCGTCGCACACCAAGTGGAACCCGCCCAGGCCCTTCACCGCGGCGATGCCCCCCTGCATGAGGATGGCCGCCAGTTTGCGCATGGCCTCGTCGCGCCGGGCCACCACCATGCCGCTGCGATCGGAAAGCCACACCTTGGGCCCGCACACCGGGCAGGCGTTGGGCTGGGCGTGGAAACGCCGGTCGCGCGGGTTGTCATACTCGCGCTGGCAGTCCGGGCAGAGGGGAAAGCAGCTCATGGAGGTGTTGGGCCGGTCGTAGGGCACGCTGCGGGTGATGGTGAAGCGCGGGCCGCAGTTGGTGCAGTTGATGAAGGGATAAAGGAAGCGCCGGTTGGTCTTGTCGAAAAGCTCCGCCTGGCATTCCGGGCAGGTGGCCGTGTCCGGGCTTATGAGAATGTCGTGTCCGGCCCCGCCGCTGCTCTTTTTGATGGAGAAGCCCTCGGCTCCGGGCACGAGCTCAATGTCCTGGGCGGTGACGCGCAGGATGCGCGCCAGCGGCGGCTGCTCCAGCTCCATGCGGCGGGCGAACTGATCCGCCAGACGCTGGGGGCCCTGCACCTCGATGACGACGCCCTCGGGCGCGTTGCGCACAGTGCCGGAAAGCTTCAAATCCTCCGCCAGACGGAAAATGAAGGGCCGGAAGCCCACTCCCTGCACCTGCCCGGTGACGATGAGACGGCGACGGATATCGGCGTTGGCCATGCGTGCTCCTTGCTGACGTTTTGTGATGATAGCCAAGCCGGAGCAAGGATGCAAGGCCCGCGCGCAGCGGCGGCGGGAGATCAGCCCGAGGGCGCGCCCGAATGGGGCAGCATGAGTGGTGGCCCTAGCCGATGCGGTCGAACAGGCTCTTCATCCGGCCGCGCACAAAACGCAAGGGCTCAAAGCGCATGGGGTCCAGCCCGGGCGCGACGCGGAACCCGGCCGCATCGAAGGCGGCAGGCGGCTCCAGGGGAAAAGCGGCTCCGCCGGGCGCAGCCCCGGCCAGATTGCGGCGCAGGGCCGCGGCCCACAGAGGCACGCTGGCCGGCGTTTGGCCCAGCAGGCCGAAAAGGGCGGCGTCCAGCGCCAGCGGCGCGGGCGAAGCGCCCAGCAGCCCCAGGGCGAAGGGCTCGCCGCGCACAGGCCCGCCCTTGTGCAGGCACACCACGCCGTCAACCACGCCGCAGGCGGGCGGCAGGGCCGCGAAAACGTCGAGGATCATGGCCTCCATGGCCCCGGGCGTCTCGCCCAGGCGCATGTGCGCAAAGGCCTTGCGGCAGCCGCACACGCAGCCGAAAAGATTTTTTACGCTGGCCGTGACGCGAAACTGCCCGTGGGCTTTCAGCCGCGCCACGCTCACCACGCGGTCGGCGTCCAACGCATCGCGCGAGACGCCGATGCTCCCGCCCGAGCCGAGGCGCAGGGGCGCGGGCCGCCCCAGGGTGGACACGCGCAGGCCAAGGCCCGCCAGCGCCCTGTCCAGCCCGCAGGCGCGGGCCACGCGGCTCGCGCTGCCAAAGGCCGGGGAATCGGCCACGCGGGGGGTTGCGCCGCAATCCAGCACATAGGCGCACACCGCGCGCGTCACTTCCGGATGCGTGCAGGAAAGCCCCGCATTCCCGCGCGAAACGAGATTCGGCTTCACCAGCACGCGCTCGCCAGGGGCGAAACTCACGCCGCAGGCGACAAAAAGCCGCTCCACGGCGTCCTCCACGCCAGCGCGGGCGTAGGAGCTTTGACGCGACAAGGCCACAGGCGGCCGCGCGGCGGCATCTGGCGGCGGGAATTCAGTCATGCCCTTCGCTAGCCCGAATGGAGGCGGCGCGCAAGGGCTTGCGGAGCAGGACCAGCACGGGCAATATGCGCCCCCGGAGGCATCAATGGACACGAACTCGCAAGAGGCTCCGGCGCACAACGCCGTCCGCCCGCTCATACGGCTGGAGGGGGCCAGCGTCACCCGCGGGGACGCCCTGCTGCTCGACAGCGCGCGGTTCGCCCTCATGCCCGGCGCGCGCTGGGCCGTGCTGGGCGCAAACGGCGCAGGCAAAACCACGTTTCTCAAGCTGCTGCGCGGCGACATCGCCCCGGACATCTCCAACGATTCCGAGCCAGCGCGCCTATACAACCTGCCCGGCCCGGACGGACGGCCCGGCGGCGAGCAGACAACGCCCCTTGGCCTGCGCCAGCGCCTGGGGCTCGTCTCCGGCGACATGCAGGACCTCTACGCCAAAAACGAATGGGCGGTGACGGCCTTTGAGGTGGTGCTTACCGGTTTTGACGACACGCCCCTGCTCTACGCCGAACCCAGCCAGACCGAGCGCGAGGCCGCGCGCGCGACGCTTGAGCTTTTGGGCCTTGCCCACTTTGCCACACGGCGCATGGCCACCCTGTCCTCGGGCCAGGGTCGCGCTGTTCTGCTGGCCCGGGCGCTGGCCTGCCGGCCGGCCGCGCTGTTCCTCGACGAGTGCCTGGAGGGGCTGGACGCTCCCGCCCGCCGCGAATTTCTGGCCGTGCTCGACCGCGCCGCCGCCAGCGACCCGGCCCTGGCCATTCTTTTTTGCAGCCACCGCACGGACGAGCTACCCGCCTGCGTCACCAACGCGCTGGTCATTGAGGCCGGGCGCATTCGTGAGGCGGGCCCGCTGCCTGGCCCGCTGCCTGGCCCGCTGGCGGAGGAGCTGGCCGGGCTCTCGCCCCGCCGCCCCGACCCGACCGCCCCGGCTAACCCGGCCAACCCGGAGCATGCCCCGGCCAACGCACAGGCCAATATGCGGAAACAGGACCGGAACGGACCGTCGGCCTCCACGCTTGTGCTGGCCCCGCCGCCTCCGGCCGGGGACTTTCTGCTGCGCGTGACGGACGCGGACGTGGTGGTGCAAGGCGCAACGCTGCTGCACGGCGTCAGCTGGACCATCCGCCCCGGGGAGAACTGGGCCGTGCTGGGCAGAAACGGCGCGGGCAAGAGCACGCTGCTTTCGCTGCTTGCGGGCGAGTTCTGGCCCTCTGCGCTGGAGGGCGAGCCGGGACGCGTGGAGTACGGCTTCGCCCGCGCGGGCGAGGCCCTGGACGACACGCGCCGGCGCGTGGGGCGCGTGGGCGCGGCGCTGGACCGCGACTATGGCTGGAACTTGACGGTGGAGGAAGCGGTGTGGTCCGGCGCGCACGGCAGCATCGGCATATACGCGGAAACCACCGCCACGGCGAAGGCGCGGGCCTCGGCGCTGCTGGAGTTCTTCGGGTTGCCGGGACTGGCGCGCCGGCGCATTTTGAGCCTTTCGCGCGGGCAGCTGCGTCGGGTCATGTTCGCCAGGGCGCTTATGGGCCATGCGGCGGAGGGGCCGTCCCTGCTGCTGCTCGACGAGCCCATGGCCGGGCTGGACACGCGCTCGCGCCGGGCCGCGCGTGAGCTGCTGGGCCGGCTGGCGGAGGCCGGCGTGCCGCTGGTCATGGTGACGCACCACGAACGCGACCTGCCGGAGCAGGTGGACCATGTGCTGGTGATGCAAAACGGCATGACGGCCTTTCAGGGCGCCCGGGAGGCTTACGGCGTATGGCAAGCAAGCCAGGCGGACCGCAAAGCCGGACCTGGCCGTGGCCTGAGAAGCTAGCTGTTGCGGCTGATGAAGCGGCTCTGCACCCGCGGCACGGGGCGCGTGCTCCGGCCATAACCGGCGTGGCGCTTTTGCTCCTGGCCGGTGCGGCGCAGTTTTGCCGCCACATCCTGGCGCAATCTGCTTGCCTCGTCGATGATCTGGGCCTGCAGATCCTTGAGCTCCAGCAACCTGGACATAAGGGCGTCCAGATCGCCCTCGGCGGGTCCGGCCAGGTTCTCGTTGGACAGCGCCTGGTTCAACATGTCGTCGCGGCCAAAGGCCAGCTCCCCGGCTTTGTCCACATCTCCGGCGGAAAGGTGCGCCAGTTCAAGGCGGCCCAGCTCAATGGCCTTATCGAGCAACGCGAACGCGGCGTGCATGGCTCTATTCCTTTCCGGAGGTGCGCACGTCCTCGCGCAGGAGGGCCACGACCTTCTTCCAGCGGTTCACCGCGGGCAGGAATTCGTACTCCAGCAGGTCGGCCAGCAAAATCCAGTCCTCGTTGGCGAGCACGTCGGTCATCTCGGAGAACAGGGTGGAGAGCTGTTCGCTGGCCTCCAGGAACTCCTTGTGGTCCTTCAGGGCGAACTCGCTGCGCAGAATGCTGATCATGCCGAGGAAGTCGCGGGTCACGTCGATCAGGTCCTGATAGGTCTCCAGGGCCTCGGCGTCATCGGCCTGGCGGAACATCTCGGCCACGCGGGTGGCTCCCTCGCCCATCAGGGTCACAACCTTGTACAGCTCGCGGGTTATCTCCACCGCCACCTCGGAAACGCCGAGGGTGCGGATCTCCACGGTCTGCACGTCGCTCAGGTCGATGTCCTCGGCCTGATGCGGGTAGATCTCCGAAAACGGCTTGTCATTGATGAACACGTCCGTGACCACCCGGTCCTCCAGGGCGCCTTCCTCCATGACTTTGATGAAAATCTGATCCAGATTCTCGAATCCGGAGATGTCGAGGTCCTGCTTCTGTCCATCGATGAGTATCATGTGCTCCCCCTCCTTGGGCGGTTCCGGGCAGTCAAAATTGCCTGGCGGCATAGTTGTTGTCGATTATGCAGCATCCATGCCAGAAGTTCCATCCGGCGCCAGCGCCAAGCGCATTCGCGTCAGCAATACGGCGAAACGCGCCGCCAGGGCCAGAATGCCGGGCAAGTCCAAGCCTGGGCGTTCGGCCTCGAAAATCCATAACGCGGCCAGCAGCGACAGCCGGTCGCAGGCATCCAACACGCCGCGCACGCGCTGCCAGGTGGCCAAAAACTTCGTCTTCACGGCGGGCATCGGGTCACGGGCGAGCAGCTCGCCCTGGCGGGCGAGCAGCGTCAAAAGTCCAATGGCCTCGTCCAACGCCTGCGCCACCGGCCGGGAACCTTCACGCGTCATATCGGCGGATTCGCCGGCAAGCTCCAGAGGCGAACCATCAAGATACGGCAAATACAGCCGCCGTTGCAGACGGATGAAGCGCGTGCGGTCCTCGGTTTCGTGATTGGAAAGACTCACGAGGTCCATGAGCCCGTCCCCGCCCATTTGCGTGCGCCAAACGCGCGCGCCCGGCGCATAGGCGCGGCGCACCCCGCCGCCGTCGAGCATAAGCAGCGCCAGCGCCAGCACGCCGTCGGGGTCAATGGCCCGTCGGCAGGCGTTGCCGTTTGGGCAGGCCGCGCCAAACCCGCAGGGATGGCAGGGCATGTCCGGCTCCAGGCACAGGCAGCCGGGCAGATAGGGCCCGGTGTCCCAGGGCTGGGCCGTGGCGAGAAAAATTGCCAGACAGGGCACGCCGAGCCCGGCGGCGAGATGCATGGTGCCGGTGTCGTTGGTGACGAGCAGCGCGCAGGCGGTCAGGACAGCGGCCAGCTCCGGCAGGCCGGTGCCGCCCACGAGATCGGCCATGGCCACGCCGACGGCGGCCTGCTTGAGCCGCTCGGCCAGCGGCCGCTCCGACGCCGCGCCCACAAGCACCGGCGTATAGCCCACCTCGGCCAGCCCGCGCGCAACATGGGCGAAACACGCCACGGGCCAGCGGCGCGCTTCCGCGCTGGCGCCCAACTGCAGGGCCACATAGCCGCGCCGGGGCTCCGGAGCCAGGGTCAACAGCCGCTCGCGCGCATGGGCCCGCTCAAGCCGGGAGGGCCCGCGCAGCCCAAAATTCCCGGCCGCGTCCCCCGCGCCCGCCGTGGGCAATCCCTGTGCGGCGATGCGCCGAAACATATCCACAATATTGAAGGGGCTGGCCCCGCGCGAGCCCGCCGCCAACTGCAGAAAAGCCGCCCAAAGGCTGGTGTCGGCGTTGAAGCCCTCGGCGTCGAGGGCGAAGCCGCGCACAAGTCCGGCGTCGCGGGCCAGGGTCAGGGCCAGCAAACGCGCGGGCTCGGAAGGCGTCAAATTGATGACGGCGTCGGGCAGGAAATCCGCGCGAACGGCTTCGAGCAGCTGGCGGTGCTCTAAAAGCGCCGCGCGCCAATCACGGTCCAGCCGGGCCAGCAGCCGCGCGCCGGGCAGTGGAAACACGGCGTCGAGCCCGCTCATAAGCCCGGCAGCCCCGGCGAAATTGTCCAGGCAAACCAAGCCGACGCGGTGTCCGGCCGCCCGCAGATCCGCAATGGCCGCCTGGGACTGGAGCAGATCGCCCAGGCGGGTCAGGTTCAACACAAGGACGTTCATGTGCGCTCCGGTAAATTTTTCATACCCGCCATAAAAGCAAGAAGCCTGCCGTGGACAGTTCGCCGCCCGCTCGCGACCGCTCGCCAGGGACCAAGGCCCGGCGCTCGCGACAGAAACCGGCGAAAACGCCCCGGCTTGCCATTGGTCGGCGGCGCGCGCGGCGAACGGCTGGCGAACGGCGCAAAAATGCGGGTGAGTGTTCAACCCGCATAAACAGCTGTCCACCGCCGCAAACCGGCCATTCGACGAAAGACGCTGTTCCGCAAGAATAAACCTCCGTAGACATTGGGCTGGAAAGAGCGGCGCGCGCCACGCGGAAGGACGCGGGCGCAAACGCCGCCACAAACGAACCGGGCCAACCCCAGGAGGAACCGACATGAAAAGAGACGCGCGGACAATCATCGCCTCGCCGCAATTCCAGGCGCTCACGGCGCGCAAGGGTCTGGTCTCGGCGATTCTGACGCTGGTGATGCTGGGAGCCTACTTCGGCTTCATCCTGGTGCTGGCCTTCGACCAGGGGCTGCTCTCCCGCCTGCTGACCGACGGCCTGAGCGTGGGCATTCCCGTGGGCCTCGCCCTCATTCTGCTGGCCTGGGCCCTCACCGGCATCTATGTCCGCTGGGCCAACAACACGTATGACGCCGCAGTGAGCGAACTCCGCCAGGAACTCAAAAGGAGCGAATAATGGACCAGTTCACCACCACCATCGGCCAGCCGAACCTGACGAGCATCCTGTTCTTCATCGTGTTCATCTCCATCACCATCGGCATCACCTATTTCGCCGCCAAGCGCACGCGCACCACGGCGGAGTTCTACACAGCCGGCGGGGGCATCTCCGGCTTTCAGAACGGCCTGGCGCTCGCGGGCGACTACATGAGCGCGGCGAGCTTCCTGGGCATCGCCGGGCTGGTCTCGCTCAAGGGATACGACGGCCTCATCTACTCCATCGGCTTTCTCGTGGGCTGGCCGCTCATCATGTTCCTCATCGCCGAGCCCCTGCGCAACCTGGGCAAGTACACCTTCGCCGACGTGGTGGCCTACCGCCTGTCGCAAAAGCCCATCCGCATCGCCGCCAGCGTGGGGTCGCTCATGACCGTGTGCTTCTACCTCATCGCGCAGATGGTGGGCTCGGGCGCGCTCATCACCATGATGTTCGGCCTGCCGTACGAGGCGGCCATCGTCTTCGTTGGCGCGGTGATGATCGGCTACGTGCTCTTCGGCGGCATGCTCGCCACCACCTGGGTGCAGATCATCAAGGCCGTGCTGCTGCTCGGCGGGGCCACCGTGCTCGTCATCATGGTGCTTGCCAGGTTCGGCATGAACCCGGTGAATCTCTTCGCCGCCGCGCAGGCCAAGTACGGGCCGACGGTGCTGGCCCCCGGCGGGCTCGTCTCCAACCCGTGGGACGCGGTGTCCCTCGGCTTGGCGCTCATGTTCGGCACGGCGGGGCTGCCGCACATCCTCATGCGCTTCTACACCGTGCCCGACGCCAAGGCGGCCCGGAAGAGCGTGTTCGTGGCCACGGGCTTCATCGCCTTCTTCTACATCCTCACGTTCATCATCGGCTTTGGGGCCATGGTGCTCGTGGGGCGCGACGTCATCACCGGCATCGACAAGGGCGGCAACATGGCGGCGCTGCTTTTGGCCGAGGTGATGGGCGGCACCATGTTCCTCGGGTTCATCGCGGCGGTGGCCTTCGCCACCATCCTGGCCGTGGTGGCCGGGCTCACCCTCGCCGGGGCCACCACCCTTTCCCACGACCTCTACGTGAACGTGTTCCGCAGCGGCAAGACCAACGAACACGAGGAAGTGCGCGTGGCCAAGGCGGCCACCCTCGGCCTGGGCGTGCTGGCCGTGGCGCTCGGTTTGGCCTTCAAGGGGCAGAACGTGGCCTTCATGGTGGGGCTGGCCTTCGCCATCGCCGCCAGCGCCAACTTCCCGGCCCTGTTCCTGTCCATCATGTGGAGCCGCTTCAGCACATTGGGCGCGGTGTGCTCCATCGTCACGGGCACCGTGCTCGCGGTGGTTCTCATCGTCCTCAGCCCCACGGTGTGGGTGGCCATTCTGCACAACCCCACGGCCATCTTCCCGCTCAAGAACCCGGCGCTCATCTCCATGACCGGCGCCTTCGCCGCGGGCTGGCTCGGTTCGATCCTGCGGCGTGACGAAAACGCCGAAGCGCGCTATGCGGCGCAGAAGGTCCGCAACTACCTGGGCGTGAGCGTGGACTAGCGTCCCGCC
>MNUQ01000067.1 GCA_001871085.1 Desulfovibrionaceae bacterium CG1_02_65_16 | reverse complement strand
GACTTCGCGGACGTGCCGGTCGTCGTCCTTTCCATCGACCCCTGCATCAGCTGCACGGAGAGGTAGCCGCCATGAAAATGCTCCCCACCGTTCTCGCGAATCTGTTCTCCAAGCCCGCCACGCGGGACTACCCGTCCTACGTGCGCGAGCCCTTCCCGCACGCCCGCGGCGAACTCGTCAACGACATTGACCGCTGCATTTTCTGCGGCACCTGCTCGCGCAAGTGCCCCTCGCAGTGCATCACCGTCAGCAGGGACAGCTCCACAGGCACCTGGAACCTTGAGGCATACGCCTGCATCGGCTGCGGCATCTGCGTCATGTCCTGCCCGGTCAGCTGCCTGTCGCAAAAAAACACCCACCGCCCGGTGGGCACGACCAAGACCATGATCACGCTTACCGCCAAGCTGCCGGAAAAGCCGTCCAAGAAGACCGAGAAGCGCACCGAGCCCGCGCAGTAGGCTCAGCAGCACACGCCTCCACGCGCCCGTCCGGTTTGCCCGGGCGGGCGTTTTTTTTGCCGCCCCGCCGGATTGACGCGCCTTGACGAGCGCCGGACGCGCTCCTACAAGGAAAGGCATCATCCACCCATCAACCGGTTTCTGAGAGGTTTTGCCCATGCTCCGTCCGCTTTGTCTCGCCGTTCTCGTCCTTGCCCTGGCCGCGCCGGCCCTGGCGAGCGACTTCTACCAAAAGCCGCCCGTGCCCTCCTCGCGCGACCAGATCAAAGCCCAAAAAGCCAACACCAGCACCGTGCCCGACAGCTGGAAAAACGCGCAAAAGCCCAACAAAATCGTCAAGAGCACCCGGCCCGACGGCCGCAAGCCCGCACCCGCTTCCATCCAATAGGCCCGCGCCCACGCGTAAAGGAGGCCGCCCATGATCTTCGACGCCATTGAGAACTGGGAGCTTTACGGCGCTCTGCCCGCGTGGCGGAGAGCCTTCGGTTTTCTGACCAGCCTGGACCCCGCCATAGCCCCAGGGGAATACCCGCTGGAAGGACGCGACATTTACGCCGTGGTTTTTGACTGCACCACCAAGGCCCTGCTGGAAACCACGCTGGAGGCGCACAGAATCTACGCGGACGTCCACCTGCCCATCACCGGGCCGGAGGTGCACGCACGCTTCGCCGCCGCCGGGCTGGAGGAGCGGGAGCCCTACGACGCCGACCGCGACGCGGCCCTCTACCATCATCCGGACCGCTTCACGGCGCTGTTCACCCTGCATCCGGGCCACTTCGCCCTCTACCTGCCGCACGAGGCGCACCTCTCCCAGGGCAAAACCGATCCCCGGCCGCAGAGCCTGCGCAAGGTTGTCGTCAAAATCCGCGCGGACCTGCTGCGTTCATGAGCGTGGCGAGCCCCACCCCGCCGGCAGGCAGCGCCGATCCCCTGGTCGGCAAGACCCGGGCCGAACTGCTGGACGATGCCATTCCCCAGGCGCCAAGCGGCCTGTGGGACATTTTCCGCTGCTTTTTCCGCGTGGGCATGACCGCCTACGGCGGCCCGGCCATGATGCCGCTGATGCGCGAGCACATCCTCAAGCGCGGCTGGCTCACGCCAGAGGGCTTCCGGCTTGGCCTTTCCGTGTGCCAGGCCGTGCCCGGCGGCACGCTGATGCAGCTGGCGGCCTACACGGGTCTCGGCCTGCGCGGCCTGCCCGGCGCATTGGCGGGCTTTGCGGGCTTCGCCGTGCCGGCCACGCTGCTCATCACCGCGCTTTCGGCCGTGTATCACGCCTACGCCGGGCTCACGCTCACGGTTTCGGCAATGCAGGGGCTCTCGGCCGTGGTCATGGGCATCATCGCCCTGGCCGTGTATGATTTTTGGCACAAATACGCGCGCGGGCCCCGGCGCATTGGGCTCACGCTGGCTGCGTGCGTGCTGTTCCTCTACGGCCTGGGTCCGGCCTGGATCATTTTGGGCGCGGCCTGCGTCGGTCCGCTGGTGTTCTACAACGTCACCGCCGCGGAGGTCCGTCTGCCCGCGACCAGGGTTCCCGTGGGCGGGGTGCTTTTTTTGGCCCTGCTGGCCCTGGCGTGGCTGTGCTTCACCTTCTACGCCGCGCCCACGTTGTACGACCTGTCCATCTCCATGGGCAAGAGCGACCTCATCGCCTTTGGCGGCTATGGCGTGTTCCCGGCGCTGTATCACGAAACCGTGGAGCTGCACCACTGGATGAACGCGGCCACCTTCATGGACGGCATGGCCCTGGCGCAGGTGACGCCCGGACCGTTCATGCTCGGCGCGTGCTTCGTGGGCTACCACATAGCGGGGTTGCTTGGCGCGCTGACGGCCGGGGTGTGGATCTTCACGCCGTCCTTCTTCATCCTCATGCTCACGGTGCCCAGCGCGGGCAGGCTGCTCTCGTGGCAGCCCTTCCGGCGCGCGCTCATGGGCGTGCTCTCCACCCTGGGCGGGCTCATCCTGGCCGTGGGCATCCAACTGGGCCGCAGCATGGCCTGGACGCCGCTCAAGGTGGCGCTGTGCCTGCTGGCCACCTTCGCCATGTGGCGCAAGGTGGACCCCATCTGGGTGGTGTTGGGCGGGGTAGGCGTGGGGCTGTGGCTGCTGTAGCCGCGAAGGCAAGAAATTAAAATGCCGCCCGCCCAGCTAGGGAACCAGCGGCTGACCGGCCTGAATCTTCGCCATGATCTCCTCGCGCACGGCCGTAAGCGCCTTCTCACGCTCGTCGGAGGCGAAGTACGGACGATTCTTCGTCACGGCGTCCGGGTGCACCATGGCCGCCGCGAGCCGCTTCCAGATACCCGGCGCGCGGTCAAGGCTGAACCCGGCACGGGCGGCGTAATAGAATCCGAGCCTGTCGGCCTGGATTTCCTGCTCCAACGTGTAAGGCTCGCCATACCCGCCGCCGGTGAAAAGCTCCGCAAAGAGCTTGCCCAGCTGCCCCCACCCCACGTTCTTCTCGTGCCCCAGCATCTGGTGGGCCAGCTCGTGCCCGATGATGACGGCGAGATCCTCGTCCTTGGACGCAAAGGAGAGCAGACCGAGGCCAAGCTCAAAGCCTTGGTCGTTCTGAAAAACCGCGACGCTTTGGCGTTGCCAAATGCCGACGTTGCAGTCGCACATGCGCTTTGGCGCAATGGAGACGAAATAGGGAACCCCGTCCCGGTCCAGACCAAGCGCCACGGGCTTGCCGGCGCCACCGCGCAGCGCGGCGCTGATGGCGGCGCCGGCTTCCTTGCGGGTTGCAACGGGCTGGCCCGTCACGCTTTGCACAACATCCCCATGGCGGATGCCGGCGTTCCATTCCGGTCCGTTGGGAAGAATGGCGAACACCATCGCGCGCTCATCCAGGCCCCACCATTTGCGCAGCCACTGCGTGTCGCCCTTGAAACTCTTGATGTCCAGAAACACCAGCCCCAGGCCATATGTGGTGCGCTCCCCGCACAACTCCGTATTGCCTGCGAGAATGCCGTGTGAAATCCGCAGAATCCGTTCCGAGGCCAGCGCGCCCCATTTGATCAAGTCATGCCGGAACCGCTTTTCCTGGATGGCGATGGCGGCATCAAGCGGAGTCACCTCCTTGGCGGGCGGCGGCGGCGGGGTTTTGCCCGCGCAGGCGGGCAACAGCAGGCAAATTAGGAGGCAGAAAAGAAGGCGGCTTCTCACGCTGGAACCCCATCAATCAGTCATTAGCGCCACGGGCACAAAGGGCCGCTCGGGCCTATGAGGCAACTATGACGCGGGCGTAGAACACCGTGTCCACGGCCATGACCGGAAACGCTCCCGGCAATTCCTCGCGGGCGATGCGCGTGAAGCCCTGCTTTTCGTAAAAGCGGTGCGCGGCGTGGTAGCGGTCCGTGGTGCCAAGAAACAGCGTGGCGATCCCCGCGCCCGCACACCATCCGCACAGCGTTCCGAGCAAGGCGGCGGCAAGCCCGCTTCCCCGGTGTCGGCGCGCAACAAACATTTTGCGCAGGGCCCCCTGCCCTTGCGCATTTGGACCAGCGCCGGGCCCGATGTTCAGCACGGCGATGACGCCGATGACGCGGCCGTCCGCGTCAAGGCCGGTCCAAAAGCCGCCGGGGCCAAGCGCGCCCTGCACGTAGAAACCGGGGATGTTCAGCAGGTCGGGCTGATCGGCCAGGGTGATGGGCAGGCCGAACTCATCGCGCTGGATGCCGAGGATGAACGCGGCGATCTCGTCGCGCCGGGCTGGCGCGTAGGGTTCGATGCGCCAGCCCACTTGGCCGCTCACGCCGCGTCTTCCGAAAGCCCGGCCATAAGCGCGCCGATGCGCTCCACCTGCGCCGCGTCCGTCACCGGGAACTGCCCCATGACGCGCCCGCGGAACATGACGGCCACACGGTCGGCCAGGGCGAGAGCCTCGGCGAGGTCGCCGGTGACGAGCAGCACGCCCATGTCCGCGCGGGCGGCCAGCAGCTGCTGCCACACAGCCTCCGTGGCGGAGATGTCCAGCCCCTGGGTGGGTTGCTCGGCCACCAGCAGGCGGGGCTTGCGCAAGAGCTCGCGCCCGAGGACGAACTTTTGCAAATTGCCGCCGGAAAGCTGCCATGCGGGCAGGCCGATGCGCCCCGGCTGCACGTTGTTCTCGCGCACGATCCGGCGCGCCGCCTCGCGGGCCCGCGCGCGCTGAAGCCACTGCCCCCGAGAAAAACCTTGCCGCGTGGTCAAAAGCAGGTTGTCCGTCAGGTCCAGCGAGCGGCAGGTGGCCAGCCCGGCGCGGTCCTCCGGCACCCAGGCCAGCGCGCCGTCCCAGTCGTGGTGCTTGGAAAAGGCGTCCCAGCCGTGGCCCAAAAGCTCCACCTCGCCCGTCTCCGGGCGGGAAAGGCCGCACACCACCTCCACCAGCTGTTGCTGACCATTGCCGGCCACACCCACCACGGCCAGGATCTCGCCCTGCCGCAGGTTCAGGCTCACGTCCTTGAGGCCGCCGCCGGAAAGGCCGCGCACGTCGAGCACCGCTCTTCCAAGGGGCACGGGGGCGCGTGCGATGTCGAGGACCACGTCTCGGCCGACCATGCGCCGGGCCAATTCGGCCGGGCTGTCCACCTCGGTGGCCAAAAACTCGCCCTCTATGCGCCCGCGCCGCAGGATGGCGATCTCGTCGGCCACGGCGAGCACCTCCTCCAGCTTGTGGGAAATGAACACGATGGCCTTGCCTTGGGCGCTCATGGTGCGCAGGGCGGAAAAAAGCGCCTCGGCCTCGGGCGGGGTGAGCACTGCGGTGGGTTCGTCAAAAATGAGCACGCGGCTTTGCCGGTGCAGAAGCTTCAGTATCTCCACGCGCTGGCGCTCGCCCATGGAGAGGTCGCCCACGCGCGCGGCGGGGTCGATGGGCAGGCCGAAGCGCCCGGCCAGCGCGGACACTGTGGCGCGCATGGCGGCGGGGTCGAGCAAAAAACCGCCCTCCTGGCCCAGCAGCACATTCTCGGCCACGGTCATGTTCTCCACCAGCATGAAGTGCTGGTAGACCATACCGATGCCCGCGTCGATGGCCTCGCGCGGGGAGGTGAAGTCCGCCCGCCGGCCCGCCACCTCAATGTGCCCCTCGTCGGGCTTGAAGCGCCCGGCCAGCATGGCCATGAGCGTGCTTTTGCCCGCGCCGTTCTCGCCAAGCAGGGCCTTGATGCGCCCGGGCATGAGGGACAGGCTGATGGCGTTGTTGGCGACCACCGCGCCGAAACGCTTGGTGACTCCAACCAGCCGCACCTGGGGCAGCACGTCCACGGAGGCGATGTCGGTGCGGCTTTGCTGCGGCGCCACGGCTAGCCCTCCGGCTCGATGTTGACGCCGAGCGCGGCCGGGGCGGCGGCGGCCTTGCGGGCCGAGCTGCGCGCCCGCGTGGCCGAAAACACCAACGCCAGCACGGTCAGCGCATAGGGCAGCATGAGCAGCAGCGAGGACGGCACGTTGGTGCCCGCCGCCTGCAACCGCAGCTGAAAGGCCATCACCCCGCCGAAGAGCAGCGCGCCCAGAACCGCGCGGCCCGGCCGCCAGAAGGCGAAAATGACCAGCGCCACGGCCACCCAGCCGCGCCCGCCGGAAAGCCCGGTGGTCCACAAATGGGTGTGCGCCAGGGAAAGATACGCCCCGCCCAGCCCGCACAAGAAGCCCCCGGCCATGACGCCGAAGGCGCGCAGGCGCTGGGGGTTGAGCCCCGCCGCGGCCGCGGCGGCGGGCATTTCGCCCGTGGCGCGCAGGCCCAGGCCCAGGCTGGTGCGGCTGAGCAAAAACCACACGGCCACGGGGGCGAAGTAGCCCAGGTAGACCATGGCGTCCTGGCGGAAAAACACCGCCCCAAGCACGGGAATCTGCCCAAGGAGCGGCACGGCGAACTGGCGGAAGCCCTCGGTGCCGATGCCCACGTAAGGCGTGCCCAGATAGTTGGAAAGCCCCACGCCGAAGATGGTCAGCGCCAGGCCGGACACCACCTGATTGCCCAAAAACACCTGGCACACCAGGCTGTGCAGCCCGCAAAGCAGCGCCCCGGCCAAACCGCCGGCCAGCAGGCCCAGCGTAGCCGATCCCGTGACGTGGCAGGTGATGAAGGCGGCGAAGGCCGCAATGGCCATGACGCCCTCCACGCCAAGGTTCAGCACCCCGGCCTTTTCGGAGAGGATTTCGCCCAGGGTGGCGAAAAGAATCGGCGCGGCGGCCTGCACGGCGGCGGCGAGCAGCGCCACGATGAGTTCCGGGCTCATGCGCGCTCCTCCAGCCCGGGCGCTGCGGAATCCGCGCGCCGCAAACGCGCAAACCGCACGCTCACGGAATAATCGAGAAAGAACTGCCCGGCGAGGACGCACAAAAGGATGGCGCCCTCCATAATCTGCCCGAAGGCGGCGGGAATTTGCAGCCGCAGCTCCAGCACCTCCACGCCCACGCGCAGGCTGGCCAGCAAAAACGACGTGAAGGCGATGGGCCAGGGCTTGAGCCGCGCCAGCCACGCCACCACAATGGCCGTATAGCCGTAGCCCACCATCACCGTGGGTTGCAGCCGCCCAAGGGTGGCCGAGCACTCGATGCTGCCGGCGAGACCCGCCAGCGCCCCGCCCAGGCCCATGACGAGCAGCACGAGGAAGCCATAAGGCAGATTGGCGTATCTGGCCACGCGCTCGCCCTCGCCGCAGGCCGCCAGCTCAAAGCCCAGCCGCGTGCGCGAGAGAAACACGCCATAGGCCACGCCGGCCAATGGGCAGGCGAGAAGTCCCCAGTGCAGCTTGCCCAGGTTCAACCCCAGAGCCGGGCCCATGCGGCCAATCTGCCCGCCGGGGCTGAACTCCGCCGTCATGGGAAAGCCGAAGCTGCCGGGATCCTTCCACACGCCGAAGACCAGGAACTCCAGAAACAAAATGCCCACATAGTTGAGCATCAGCGAGGAGATGATCTCGTTGACGCCCAGCCACAGGCGCAAGCCGGCGGGAATGAGCCCCCACAGGCCGCCGGCCAGCATGGCCGCCAGAAACATCAGCGGCAGCAAAACCGGCCAGGGCTGGCCCGGCAGCGCAAGGGCCACGAAGGTGGCCCCCACCGCGCCCAGGGCGAACTGCCCCTCGGCCCCGATGTTCCATATCTGCATGCGGAAGGACAGCGCCACGCCGAGCGAGCACAAAAAAATCGGGATGGCCTTCACCAGACCATCCAGTAGGGAATAGCCCTGCCCAAAGGCCCCCCGGAACAGAATCGCCAAGCCGCCAAGGCCCGGCTTGCCGGAGAGCATGAGCAGAACCGCGCAGATGCCGAGTGCAAGGGCCAGGGCGCCCAGGTACACGACCAGGGCGCCCCATCCCAGGGATGTCTCGCGTCTGCGGATGACGACGTTCATGCCAAACCTACTGCACGCTCCCCACCACACCATCCACAAACCAAGTCATGCCGAGCAGGTCCTTGTCCTCGGCCTTGACGCCGGCGGCGAACTTGATCTGGCCGGCCTGGTCCTTGATGGGACCGACGAAGACCTTGTCCTCGCCCTTCTTGAACAGCGCCTTCTGGGCGTTGACCTTGTCCTGCACGTCCTTGGGGACCATGGGGCCATAGGGGGCGATGTCCACCACGCCCTTGTCCATGCCCCACCAAATGGAGCGACCGCCCTTCCAGGCGCCCTCGCGCACTTCCTTCACAATGGATTCGTACAGCGGTGCCCAGTTCCACACGGCGGCGGTGAGGTGCGCCTTGGGCGCGAACTTGCTCATGTCGGAGTTGTAGCCGATGCAGTACTTGCCGCGCTGGGCGGCGGCCTCCTGCGGGCCGGCGGAGTCCTGGTGCTGGGCGATGACGTCGGCGTTCACGTCAAGCAGGCTGATGGCCGCGTCCTTCTCCAGGGCCGGGTCGAACCAGGTTTTGGTCCACACCACGCGCACCTGCGCCTTGGGGTTCACGCTGCGCGCGCCCAGGGTGAAGGCGTTGATGCCGCGGATGACCTCCGGAATGGGGAAGGCGGCAACGTAGCCAAGAATGTTCGTCTTGGTCATAAGGCCGGCAACCATGCCGGTGAGGTACCGGGCCTGATAGATGCGGCCGAAGTAGTTATCCACATTCTCGGCGCTCTTGAAGCCCGAGCAGTGCATGAACTTCACGTTCGGGTAGTCCTTGGCGACCTTCATGGTGGGGTCCATGAACCCGAAGCTGGTGGCGAAAATGATCTGGTCGCCGGAACGGGCCATGTTCTCAATGACGCGCTCGGCGTCGGCGCCCTCCTTGACGGACTCGACAAACTCGGTCTTCACGCCAAGCTTCTCAATGGCCTTGCGGCCCTGATCCTGGGCCCAGGAGTAGCCGGCCTCGCCCACGGGCGAGGTGTACACGAAGCCGACCTTGAGCTCGCCGGCCGTTGTGGCGTTCTCGGCGGCCTTGTCCGGGCCCTTCTGACAGCCCGCGAGGACAAAGCCCAGAGTAAGCGCCAGGGCGCCCAGGGTGCGCATCCAATGTTTCATCGTTTCCTCCATCAAAAAGTGCTCGGCCCGGACCGACCCCGGACGCCGGCGAATAAAAATGCCCCGCCCCCGGGCTCATCCCGGCGGCGCAAAAAAGCCCCGCTGGCCGGCGGCCCCGGGGCGTTATACGCCTATTCCCTGGTCTTGGCGATGGGCGGCACGAACTGCGTGGCCGAATCCCAGGGAAAAAGAATCCAGGTGTCCTGGCTCACCTCGGTGACGTAAGTGTCCACCAGGGCGCGGCCCTCGGGTTTGGCATACACTGTGGCGAAATGCGCCTCGGGCAGCATGTCGCGTACAAGGCGCGCGGTGCGGCCGGTGTCCACCAGGTCGTCCACCAAAAGCCAGCCCTGCCCATCGCCCTGCGGACGTTTGAGGGTGCTGGCCATGCCCTGGGCCTGCCAGTCGTAGCTGCTGACGCATACGGTGTCGATGAGCCGGATGTCCAGCTCGCGCGCGATGATGGCGGCGGGCACAAGCCCCCCGCGGGTGATGGCGTAGATGCCCGTCCACGGCCCGCGCTCCACGAGCCGCCAGGAAAGAGCCCGGCAGTCGCGCTGGAGCTGCTCCCAGGAAACTGGGTAGACCTTGTCGTAGGGATGCTTCTTTTCCACGGCTGCCTCGTTCAGAAGCTGGGTAGTGTAGCCTAGAGCCGCCGCCGGGGCAAGCCCGGAATGGCGCGCCTTGGCCGGCGGACCTCCCGTGCGGCGTTGCATGCGACCAGCCCGGCAACGCTTGACTTCAACCGCGCTTGCGCAGCCGCTGCGCGCCATACGCAGCAGCGCCGAACACGCCCAGGTCCTCGTTGCGGTTCAGGCTTACGGGAGTGCCGGCAAGCAGCCCAGAATACGCCACGGAATTACAAAACTCCGCCAGAAAAGCCGGATGTTGCACAAGCGCCGGAGTGCGCGCTGCAACCCCGCCGGAAAGCAGCACCCCGCCCACGGCCAGCACGGTGAGCGCGTAGTTGCGCGCCGCCCGGCCATAAAACCGGGCGAACCACTCCACCGTGCGCGGCGAGTCCGCCAGCCGCGCCGTCACCTCCGCCGGCGAAAGCTCCTCGCCTGTTAAAAAGGCGTGCAGCCGCGCCAGCCCGGAGCCGGTGACAATGGCGTCGCCGTGGCAAAAAGGCAGGCGCGCCACCCGCCGCACATACTCGCCGTATGCGTTCTCCTCCTCGCCCACAAAAGGGAAGGCCGCGTGCCCGGCCTCGGAGGGCACGGCGAGACTCCCTCCCGCGCCATCGGGCACAAGGGCGCAGTGGCCCAGCCCCGTGCCCGCGCCGATGACCGCCATGACGGCGCTTTGGCCTGCGCGGCCGAGGGACGCGGGCGGTCCCGCCAGCTCGTCAGGCCCATCAGGCCCGCCAGACCTCTCAGCCCCGGGCTGAAGCACCAGCGCCCCGCGCGCGGCGGAGCTGCGGCAGCCGTAAGCCTGGGCTGAAAAGTCGTTGATGAGCGCGCCGTGTCGCAATCCCACGCACCCAATGTCGCGCAGGTCGATGGACCACTTGATGTTGGGCGCGCTGCAAAAGCCGTTCTCCACCGCGCCGGGAACGGCCAGCACGGCCAGATCGCACGCGGCGGCGGCAAACGGACGCGGCTCGGCGAACACGCGGACGAGCAGCCCCGCGAAGGAGTCGGACTGCGCCGTGGGCAGACGCACCACATGCTCCAGGCGCGGCTCGCTCATGCCGGATTCAAGGATGAAGAACCCGAAGCGGCTGCTGGTGCCGCCAATATCCGCCGCAAGAATGCGTTGCGCCACAAAGCCCTCCCGCCCGGGGAAATCGGCACGCCAGTCCGGCCGGGCCGGGCGCCCCGCCATGACCAAGGCATAGCAGCCCGCGCGCTGGCCGGTCAACGGCCAGTGAACCAGGGCATTCACCCCGAGGGCATTCGCCCAAGGCCATTCACCCCGAGGCCATTCGGCCCGAGGGCATTCGCGGCATTCGCCGGGCGGCATTCGCCGCGGCATTCGCTGGACGGCATGCCCGCCATTCGCCGGCATTCGCCGGCCGGTTTTGACTGGCTGG
>MNUQ01000050.1:11081-16333 GCA_001871085.1 Desulfovibrionaceae bacterium CG1_02_65_16 | reverse complement strand
GCATTGCTGCCGCCCGGCGTTTTTTCGCGCACGTCGCCTCGCCCGGCTAGGGCATCAGCGGAGCCAGCGGCAATCCTTCCGTTTCCGGCAGGCCGAGCATGAGGTTGGCCCCCAGCACCGCCTGACCCGATGCGCCCCGGCAGAGATTGTCGATGGCGGTGACGATGATGAGCCGGCCGATGCGCTCGTCGACAACCAACCCCACGTCGCAGAACATGGTGCCGCGCACGAAGCGCGTTTCCGGCAGGGTGCCCATGGGCAGCACGCGCACCAGCCCCTCGTCCGCGTAGCGCTTGGCGTACAGCGCGTGGACCTCGGCGAGGGCCGTGGGCTTTTGCAGCCGCGTGTAGATGGTGGACAGAATGCCCCGGTTGATGGGCAGCAGATGCGTGTTGAACGAGAGGGCCACCGGCGTTTTCGCCAGCAGCGAAACCTCCTGCTCAATCTCCGGGGTGTGGCGGTGGCGCGTCAGGTTATAGGCCTTGAACGAGTCCGACACCTCGCAGAAAAGCGTGCCCACGCCGGCCTTGCGCCCAGCGCCCGTTGCGCCGCTTTTTGAGTCCACCACGATGTCGTCCGTGTGGACGAGGCCGGCCTCCAGGGCGGGCAACAGCCCGAGAATGGCCGAGGTGGGGTAGCAGCCCGGGTTGGCGATGAGCCGCGCCCGCTTCATTTGCTCGCGGTAGATTTCCGGCAGGCCGTACACGGCCTCGGCCAGCAGCGCGGGCTGCGTGTGCGGGGCGGCGTACCACTTCTCATACGTCGCCTTGTCGCGCAGGCGGAAATCGGCGGAGAGATCGACCACCTTCACGCCCTTGGCGATGAGCGCGGCGGCGATTTCCTGGGCGGTTTTGTGCGGCACGGCCAGGAACACCAGCTTGCACGCGGCCGCCAAATCGGCGGGGGCGGGCATGGTGACCGTGAGCGCGCCCATGCGGCCCAAATCGCCGGGGCCGGCGAGGAAAGGATACAGCGAGGCCAGGGTTTTGCCCGCCTCGGACCTGGAGGTGACGCGCACCAGCTCAAGACCGGGGTGGCCGGCCAGCACGCGCGTTAGCTCCATGCCGGTGTAACCGGTGACGCCGACGAGGCCGACAGGAATCCGCTTGGTCATTATCTACCCGACCTTGCTGACGTATTTCATACGCAGAGTGTAAAGCATTTCGCAGAGCAGCTTCTGCTCCTCCTCGGTGAGGCCCTTGGTGGTTTTCTGCTGGAGCATGGCCAGAATGTCGATGACCTGCTTGGCCAAATGCGGCTGGAAATCCACCTTGCCGCTGCTGGGGTCCGGGGCCTCGCCCAGGTTCACCATGGCCGAGGAGGACAGGGACAGCACGAAGGTTGAAAAGTCGATGTCCGGCAAGCCCATGAGATGCTCGCCGCAGCCGCAGGATTTGCTCTCGGCCATGGTCGCCTCCATACAGATTCGGAATCGAAGACGCATACACCTTCGGCGCGCGCCGCACAAGAGCGCAACACTAGGCGCGGGTGGCCGCAGACGCAGGCGGCGGGCCTATCCCCGCAGGTTGCGCGTTGCGCCGGGACTCTCCGCCATGCCCTGCCGCCGCAAATCATCCCGCCGCTGTGCGGGCGTTTTGGGCAGTGCGGCGGCGCTCGCGCCAGTGCGACCGGCAGTGTGATCAGCCCGTGCGGCGCGCAATGTGGCCGGGCCAGCTCGGCCAGGCCATTCAGTCGGGCCATTCGACCAAGCCATTCGACCGGACCATTCGGCCGGGCCAGCTCGGCCGCGCCATTCAGTCGGGCCATTCGGCCGGGCGGGGCTTTGCATCGCGCCGCGAAGAATGTACAAGGGCTGGGACCGCGGCACCCCGCGGCAAGGAGCATGCATGTTCGCGTTTGTGCTATTTCTGGCGGCCTTTGGCCTGGGCATGATTCCCTTTGGGCTGTATGTGGCGCGCCTCGTCAAGGGCATAGACCCGCGCGAGGCGGGCAGCAAAAACGTGGGCGCCACCAACGTGGCCCGGCTGTGCGGCGCGCCCTGGGGCGTGCTTACCCTGGCGCTGGACCTCTTGAAGGGCTTCGCCCCCGCCGCCATGGCCCCGGCGGACACCAGCTGGCTGGCGCTGTCGTTCATTGGCGCGGCGGCCATTTTGGGGCACGCGTACTCGCCCATCCTCAACTTTCGCGGCGGCAAGGCCGTGGCGACCACGGTGGGCGTGTTTCTGGCCCTGGCCCCGGGGGCGCTCATCCTCTCGGCCATCTGCTGCCTTTCGGTCATCTGGCTTTCCGGCTACGTGAGCGTTGGCTCGCTGACCTTGGCGCTGGCGCTGCCGGTGTTCTGCCTGCTCTCCGGCAATTGGGGCATGATTCCGCTGGCCGTGGGCGTGATGCTCTTTCTCTTCTGGCGGCACAGGGAGAACATCCTGCGCCTGGACAGGGGGGAGGAGATGCCGTGGTTGAAGGGGAAGAAGAAGGCGGAGGCGTAGAGGGAGCAACGAACAAAGACACTGTAACAAATACCAGTAGACACCTTAACAGAAACAGGCTATCAACTTTGCCAAAATCGACCACCTAATAACTGGAGGGGTCTATGGCAAAGAAGCTTTTCACCATCGGCGCGATAAACATCTCGATGGACCCGCCGCACTCCCCCACACGGTATAGGGAGTTGTTCCTGTTTCTCAACAAATCAGAATCATCACCAATCGGGCCCTATCACGGCGACACTCGTCTTGTGCTCACTAGCGCGAGCATACACAAGGCGACTGACTTTATTTATGGAAAATTTGTCAAATTTACACAGATTGACCAATCAAAACCATGGTTTAGCAAATCAAACCGCACCCCAGTACTCGACAAAGAGGGCAGACCTACCCCAATGGTCTCACCTGATTTTGGACCGAACTATGAAGAAATCCCTTTTATATTCATTCCTGAAGGACATTACTTATACTTTGACACCCTGTCTAAGACCATTAGCCCCAAAGCTATGGCCAGGGGGTTGTTTAGCATCCTTAATTCAATAGATACGTTTGCAGAATTTGGAAACGTATACACGACTGTTGCTCCCGCACACGATGCAATTGAAAAGATACTCGCGATCCCATTCAAGCATCGGATAGATATCGTTTGGACAAGACCAAACCCAGATGTTGCGACTGATGACGAGCAAGAAATGTTGGATAGGTTTGACCAACTTGGAGTTGGTAGAGTCAATCAAACCTACATCGGAAAAGCGCGCGAAGCCGTTGAACCAGACAAGCAACTCCTCACACTAATGGGTATTGCTTCAAGGAATGGCTACAATAAAGTGACTGGCCGAGATGCGAATGATAAGCGCGTTCAGCTTTCGACGAAAGACTATCCCGACCTCGCCTCCACGGTCTACTCGGAACGCGATGGATACTGGAACACATTCGTAAACTTAGCACAAAAGTTCCATGCAGCGTTAGTCAGAAAATAACGTGAACGACACTCTTATTACACAGAGTAAAGCACTCTCGCAGCAGTTCCGGTATTACTGGAAAGTATACGGTGGCATTAGGGCCCTCACGGGGTCGCCTTTTCTATGGATTTCATTTGTCATAGCACTACCATTATCAATACTGTGGCAGTGGCAGTGGCAAGATAAAGCTATTAGCGTATTACCTAACCTTGTTGGACTTTCATTCGCAGCATATGCTGTTATCGTGGGGTTTTCGCCTGAGAATTTTTTGCAAATCATACGCGGGGACTCACCAAATGGTCGATTCTCGCCCTATATCAGCGGGAGTGTGCGCATTGCCCATTTTGTATTTATCCAAATCGTTTCTCTTATCATAGCTCTCGTCTGGGATGGCGCACAGATTAAGTATCCATCTCTCCCCATAGATAGTTGCACAGCGCTGTTGCTCGCAATACTACATTTTATTGGAGCCTGGATATTTATCTATGCTGTAGTGCTTGGGCTTCCCGCCCTTTTGCAAGTTTTCCTCTTTTCAAAAATATATAACCAAATGCCGAAGGATGATGAACGTTTATGTAAACGGTGCCCAATTCTGAACTCACTCGAAAAAGAGGCATCAGTACGGACAGAAAGCGAAAACTCAAAAGGCTCTTAGCCCCCTCTACTGCACCACGTCACTCCCCATCTCCACATCCCACACGGCGACGCCGTCGTCTGACGCGTCCCTTTCCGCCGCTGCGTTCGGGTCGCGAGGCGGACCGTTGAGCGGCTGCGTGGGCAGCAGGCCCAGAATGGCCGCCACCAGCGGCACCAGCCCGGCGCGTTTGATGGCCGTCACCGGGATGCCCGCCGGGTAGAGCCGCTGCATCACCTCGCGGCGGTCGGCGTCGAGCAGCTCCCACTTGTTCAACGCCAGCAACCGCGGCGTCTCGGAAAGCTCCATCTCCCGCAATATCGACTCCACCGCCTCAATCTGCTCCTCCACCTCCGGGTGCGAGGCATCGGCCACGTGCACCAGCACGTCGGCGGACTCCAGCTCCTCCAGCGTGGCGCGGAAGGCCTCCTTGAGGTCCGGCGGCAGGCGGCGGATAAAGCCCACGGTGTCGGTCAAAATGACCTCGCGCTCGCGCGGAAAACGAATGCGCCGGCTGGTGGGGTCCAGCGTGGCGAAAAGCTTGTTCTCGGCCAATACGGCGCTGCCGGTGAGGGTGTTCAGCAAGGTGGACTTGCCCGCGTTGGTGTAGCCCACCAGCGCAATGACCGGAGCGCCGGCCTTGGCCCGGCGGTCGCGCGTGCCGCTGCGCTGCCTGCGCACCTCCTCCAGGTCTTTTTTCACCTTGGTGATGCGCTCGCGCACGCGCCTGCGGTCGATCTCCAGCTTGGTCTCGCCGGGTCCGCGCCCGCCTATGCCGCCCATGAGCCGCGACATGGCCGGGGTTTTGCCCACCAGCCGCGGCAGCGTGTACTTGAGCTGCGCCAGTTCAACTTGCAGCTTGCCCGCGCGGCTGGTGGCCCGGTGGGCGAAAATGTCCAGGATGAGCTGGGTGCGGTCGAGCACGCGGCGCTCGGTGGTCTCGGCCAGGTTGCGCAAGTGCGAGGGCGAAAGGTCCTGGTCGAAAATGACAATTTGCGCGCCGGTTTGCAGGCACAACACTTCCAGCTCCTGCAACTTGCCCTTGCCGAGAATGTGGCGCGAGTCGCCCTTGGGCACGCGCTGAATCATGCGCGCGGGACAGGCGAGGCCGGCGGTGCGCGCCAGCTCGGTCAGCTCGTCCAGACTGCGCTCCTGCACGATTTTTGGCGCGGAGGAAACGCTGACGAGCAGCGCGCGCTCGCGGCCCTCGTC
>MNUQ01000050.1:0-11054 GCA_001871085.1 Desulfovibrionaceae bacterium CG1_02_65_16 | reverse complement strand
GTCCTCCAGCGCCTGCACCATGGCGGCGTGGTCCACCGCGCACTTGTCCCAGCGCACGGGGGGGAGAATGTCGTAAGGTTTGGAATCGGCGGCGGCCAGGGCGTTCACCGGCACCACGTGGGCCAGGTGCAAAACGCCCGGTTCGCCATATTCGCCCACGGTGAGGGCGGAGACGCTGTCGAGCCGGAGCGCCACCATGTCGGTCAGGTCCTCTTGCGAGAGGGCCTCGCCGGCGAGGTGCGTGTGCAACAAGCGCAGGCCGCGCAGGCGCTTTTCGCCCAGGCGGGCGCGGGGCAGTTCGGGAATGTAGATGGCGGCGGGGTCGCCGACGATGAGCATCTCCACCCGCCCCTGGCGGTCGATGAGCAGACCGAGCTGCCGGCCCACGTCGCGGGAGAGGATGGCCAGCTCGCGCGCCTGGTCCGTGGTGTAGCCGCCACCCGCCGGCGGAAACCGGCGGGTGGACAGGCGCGAAAGCCGTTGGAGCTGATTGGGTTTGAGGCCCTGGATGTTGCCTCGCGGTTTCTGAGCGATGGTGAATGGCCTCTCTGGGTTACAGGGGCGCGCTCGCCAGATACTTGGCGATCATGTCGTCGTAGGCGGAAACTCGGCGGAAGGTTTCCGCGGCAAGCTCGCGCCGCAGGGCGAGGGAGACGCCCTCCGGGTGGGCCTGCATGTCCGCGATGACGCGCGGATAGAAGACCGGATCGGGCACGACGAGCACGGAATGAAAATTTTTGGCAGCGGCGCGCAGCATGGTTGGCCCGCCGATGTCGATTTCCTCCACGGCGGCGCGCAAGTCAACGCCCTTGGCCGCCGCGTCGGCGAAATTGTAGAGGTTCACGCAGACCATGTCGAAGGGCTCGATGCGCAGCTCCGAGAGCGTGAGCATATGGCCGGGGTTGTCCTTGTCGGCCAGAATGCCGGCATGCACGCGCGGATGCAGCGTCTTCACGCGGCCGCCCAAAATCTCGGGAAAGCCGGTGACATCGCTGACGCTGGTGACCGTGAGCCCCGCCGCCACAAGTTTCTTGTGGGTTCCGCCCGTGGAGATGAGCTCCACATCGCGCTGCGTGAGAAAGGAAGCGAAATCAGCAAGACCCGACTTGTCGGTGACGGACAGAATTGCCCGCTTGATCGGTAGGAAGTCCATGACACCCTCTCTGTGTTTCAGAGGTTGTGCCAGAAGTTCCGGCCCAAGGCAAGCCGAGGCGGATTTCCGTAGGTCTCGCGGGCTCCGACATATGCGGTTCCCTGCCTCCGTCCGACCACTCGAACGGAGGCAGAGAGCCATTAGGGAGGGGAGACCGTAGGTTAGGCGTCGAGCTGCGCCAGCAGCTCCCGCGCGGGGACGAAGTCGGCGTCGTTCGCCACAATCTGCTCCAGCTGGATGCGCGCCTCTTCCTTGCGGTCAAGACACACCATGCAGCCGGCAAGCGAGTAGCGGACTTCGCTCTTGCCCGGATTGATGGAGAGGTAATTCTCCAGCGGCGGGATGATCTGCGGCAAACGCTCCAGCTCGTGTCCGAGCCGGACGATGCTGAGCAGCGCGACCATGTTTTCCGGATTCTTGGCCAGAGACTGCAGGAACAGCTCGAAGGCTTCCTGCTTCTCACCGCGTTCCATGCGGACAAGGCCGATGCCGGCGAAAGTTTTGTCGGTGGCGTCAATGCCGTGCGCCTTGGAATACATGTCGAGCGCCCCATCAAGGTCGCCGCGCTGCACGGCAATGGTGGCCAGGCCCAGGTACGGGTCCGGATGGACGCCGTTGGAGGACGCTGCCTTCTTGTAGTAGTCCTCGGCCTTGTCGAGCTCGCCCATGAACAGGTAGCACTCGCCGAGTTCCTTGTTGATTTCGTAATCCAGGTGACTCATGGTTCCCCTCCGTTTTCCCTTCAGGTCCGCTTCTGGCGCGCGGACGGCAAAAGTTGCGTGGCTCACAAGATCCTGCCGGGCACATGCAGCTTGCGTGCCAGGGCAAAACACTCCATATCCTCCACTTTCCTCTCTTCGCACCGGTGCGCCTTCAATACTCTGGCGGGGCTGTGGCCGGCGTTCCGTCATTCGCGCATAGTACGCATAATTATCCTTCTAATCAAGCATGTTGCAAACTTGGAACGCCCTTTGCTTATCCACCGCAAAACCGGAAGGCCGCCCACCCGGCGGGCCACCGGCCGGAACAGGGCGCAAGCCAGGAGGATTCAGGCATGAAGGGACTTTTCGAGAGACACATCGACGTGGTGGAGAAGGTGCTCGACCTCCGCCTCGAACGTCAAAATGTCGTCATGTCAAACATCGCCAACGTCAGCACACCGAAATACAAGGCGCGAAAACTGACTTTCGAGAATGACCTGCAGAACGCCCTGAACCTTGATGGCCGGGGCCGCATGGTCAAGACCGACCCGCGCCACATGCCCTTCGACTTCGACGTCAACGGCTTTCAGGGCAAGGGCATCACCGAGTTCAAGCCGCGCATGGTCTACGGCGAGGATGTTGTGGACCTGGACAAGGAAATGGCGGCCATGGCCAAGAACAGCATGATGTACAACGCCCTTTCCGACATTGAGGCCAAGAACTTCACCAGCCTGCAGTCAGTCATTTCGGAAGGAGGCAAGTAAATGGACTTCATGAGCGCACTCGACGTGAGCGCCAGCGGCATGAAGGCGCAGCGCACCTTTATGAACGTCATTTCCATGAACCTGGCCAACGCCAAGACCACCAGGACCCCGGAAGGCGGCGTGTACCATCGCAAGAGCGTCGCCTTCGCCGCAACCCCGGTGTTCAGCCCCTTCGACAAGGCCATGAATGACGCGGAGAACCGCGAGCTCAAGGGCGTCAGCGTGCGCGGCATCGTCACCGACAAGCGGCCCTCAAAGCGCGTGTTCGAACCCGGCCACCCCGACGCCGACAAGGAAGGCTACGTCTCCTACCCGGACATCAACGTGGTGGAGGAGATGGCCAACATGATCACCACCATGCGTTCCTACGAGGCCAACGTGCAGGCCGTGCAGGACACCAAGGCCATGTTCAACAAGGCGTTGCAGATCGCCCGCTAACGCTTCCGCGCAAGGAGAATCGCCATGATCGTCAAATCCGTCGCCATGCAGGCTTATCAGAACGCGCTCAAGGCCCAGGAGGCCGCCTTCAATGGCTCCCCCGCAAGCGCCAAAAAATCCCAGGCTCCCGCCACCGGCTTCATGGACACGCTGAAAAGCAGCCTGGAGAAGGTCAACGACATGCAGGAGCAGAAGATGAGCATGGTCGAGTCGTTCGCCGCCGGCAAGGACACCAACGTCCACGAGCTGATGATCCAGCTGCAGAAGGCCGGACTCGCCATGAGCATGACCAGCGCCGTGCGCAGTAAAATCCTGGCGAGCTACCAGGAGCTCACCAAGATGCAGTTCTAGACCACGCGTTAAGAAACCCGCGCCCGAAGTAAGAGCACAGGAGCACGAGCATGCCGCCGAAAATATCTGAATTTCTGGCCAAGGCCAAGACCCTTTGGACCGGCCGCACCCTGACCCAGCAAATGCTCATTGGCGGCTTGGCCGCGCTGCTTACGGCCGTGTTCGTGGTGGGCATCATCTACCTGAACCGCCCGGACTACCGCGTGCTCTACTCCAAGCTCTCCAACGAGGACGCCAGCAAGATCGTCACCATGCTCAAGGCCGCCAAGGAGCCCTACCAGCTCGCCGACAACGGCCAGACCGTCCTTGTCCGCTCCGACCGCGTGTACGAACTGCGCCTCAAGGTGGCCAGCGAGGGCAACCTGCACGGCCAGGGCATCGGCTTTGAAATTTTCGACGAGGTTAAAATCGGCCAAACCGACTTCGTGCAGCACATCAACTACCAACGCGCCCTGCAGGGCGAACTGGCGCGCACCATCATGGAGTTCCCCAAGGTGGAAAGCGCGCGCGTGCACCTGGTGGTGCCCAAGAAAAGCCTGTTCATAGAGGAGCAGACCGCGCCCTCGGCCGCCGTCGTCATCAAGATGAAGGAGAAGGACGGCAAGCTCGACCCCAAGGAAGTGCAGGGCATCGTCAATCTGGTGACCATGGCCGTTGAGGGCCTGGACAAGAAGCGCATCACCGTTACCGATCAAAACGGCCAGCCCCTGTACCAGCCCGCCGACGAGGACTCCGCCGGCATGAACACCACCCAGCTGGAGTTCAAGGCCCAGATGGAGCGCAAGATCGAACGCCGCATCGAGGAGCTGCTCGCCCCCATTGTGGGCCCGCAAAAGATCATCGCCCGGGTCAACACCGACCTGGACTTCAGCCACAAGACCATCAAAAAGGAGCTTTTCAACCCCGACAGCCAGGTGGTGCGCAGCGAAACCCGCTCCGAGGAGACGGTGAACGGCAAGGCCGCCCTTGACGGCGCCGCCCCCGACGCCAACTTCCGCGGCGACGGCTTCCAGGGCACGCAGAGCTCCCAGGACTCCAGCCGCGAGACCCGCACCACCAACTACGAAATAAACAAGGAAGAGCAGCAGATCGTCTCGCCCGTGGGCGAGCTCAAGCGCCTCGGGGTTGCGGTTATCGTCGACGGCACGTACACCAAGGACGCCAAGACCGGGCAGATGACCTACGTGCCGCGCACGGCGGAAGAGATCGCCCGCATCAAGAGCCTGGTGCAGAGCGCCGTCGGTTTCGACAAGGACCGCGGCGACTCCATCGAGGTCTCCTCCATCGCCTTCGGCGCGGAGGACATCAGCGAAGGCCCCTCGCTGGTGAAGAACTTCCTCGACCTGAGCGGCAAGATTGGCAAGCCGCTGCTGACCGGACTTTTGATCTTCCTCTTCCTGATTCTGGTCATCCGTCCCGTGGTCATGGCCCTTATCCGGCCCAAGGTGGCCGAACAGGAGGTTGAGGAAGTGGCGAGTCTGCCGAGCACAGAAGAGCGCCTGGCCATTGAGGAGACCGTCGAGGTTCCCGAGGAGGCGCTGGACACCGCGCGCCGCCTGGAGCTTTTGAAGGGCCAGGCCATGCAGCTTACCGAACAGAACATGGACCAGGCCATCCGGCTGCTCAAGTCGTGGGCCAAGCAGGAGGCATAATTCGTGGCGAGCTTCACCGGTCCCCAAAAAACCGCCATCGTCATGCTCGCCCTGGGCGAGAAGTTCACGGCCGAGGCCTTCAAGCGCATGGAGCGTCAGGAAATCGCCACCGTGTCGAAGGCCATGCTGGACATCGATTCCGTGTCCCGCGAGGACGTGCTTGACGTGCTCAAGGAGTTCAACGACGCCATCACCTACGGCGCGGAGACCCTTGTCGGCGGCGCGGAGCAGGTGAAGCGCATGCTCACCAAGGCGCTGGACTCCGAAACCGCCAAGTACATTCTCGACACCCTGGAAATAGACACCGGGCCCACGCCCTTCCAGGAGCTCTCCAACGTCAGCCCGCGCATTCTGGCGCAGATTCTGCGCAACGAGCACCCGCAGACGTTGGCTCTCATTCTGGGCCACCTGCACCCGGACCAGGCCGCGGAGCTGTTGTCCAACCTGCCCAGCGGCGTGCGGCCCGAGGTGCTTATGCGCCTGGCCAAGCTGGAGGCCGTGGCCGAGGAAATGCTCCACGAGGTGGACAAGGTGCTGCAAAGCCAGCTCATCGCCATGGGCGGCAAGGAAGGCAAGAAGGTTGGCGGCATCAACTCCGTGGCCGAAATCCTCAACGCGGTGGACCGCGCCACGGAAGAGGAGGTTCTGGCCGAGATTGAAGAGGAGAGCCAGCAGATGGCCGACGACATCCGCAACCTCATGTTCGTGTTCGAGGACATCAAGGCGCTGGACGACCGCAGCATCCGCGAACTCTTAAAGGACATCTCCAACGAGGAGCTCACCAAGGCCCTCAAGGGCGCCAGCGACGACCTGAAGGACAAGTTCCTCAAGAATCTCTCCGAGCGCGCCGCCAACATGATCCGCGAGGATCTGGAGATAATGGGCCCGGTCAAGCTCTCCGAAGTGGAGGGCGCCCAGCAGAACATCGTCAAGACGGTGCGCCGCCTCGAAGGCGAGGGCCGCATCGCCATAAGCAGAGGCGGCGGCGATGAATTCATCTAGCACCACCACCCCGGGCGCGCCCCCACGCTACTCCGGCCGCGTGCTCATGGGCTGCGACACGCCCGGTCCCGGCTTCGTCACCATTCAGGAGATAGAGGGCAAGCGCCACCGCCCCGTGTGGGACGAGGCCACCGAGATTGAGTACATGGGCCGCTGCAAGCTGAAGGCGGAGGAGCTGGCCCGGCAGATCATCGGCCAGGCCATGGCCAAGGGTCAGGCCGACGCCCAGGCCGTGCGCGATCAGGCCCGGGCCGAGGTGGACCAGGCCGTGGCCGAGGCGCGCGCCCAGGCCGAGGCCGAGGCCCAGCAGCGCCTCGACGCCGAGGTTTCCACCCACATTGAGGCCATGAGCGGCCTGCTGACCAAGTTGCAGGCCCTTGGCGCGGAGGTGTGGGCCGCCCGCCGGCACGACTTCGCCATGCTGGCCAAGGCCTTTACGCGCAAGGCGCTGGCCGTGGAGATGGACACCCGCCGCGCGGAGATTTTGGAGCGCCTTATGGACGAGGCCTGCGCGAGGATGGAGTCCAGCCGCGAGTTCACCCTCAAGGTGGCCCCCCAGGATTTCGAGCTGGCCGGCGCGCTCATGGAGCAGATCAAGGCCTCCCGGCCGGATTTGGGCCAGTGGCGCCTGAGCGCCGAGCCCGCGCTCACCCAGGGCGGCGTGCGGCTGGAAACCCCGGAGATGCTGGCCGACAACGCGCTGGCCAGCCGGCTCGCCCTGCTCGAACCCTATCTCGACCAGCTGGCCCTGCCCGCGGAGCCCGCCGAATCCGAGACGCCATCCGGCGAGACGCCATTCAGCGAGACGCCAGCCCAGGCATCCGGCGAAGCGCCATCCGGCGGGGCACCATCCGGCGGGGTGCCGGCCCATGCCGAGGGCGGGGAGTCCGGTGACCATCGGCCCTAACGGACTGGCCCGGGCCATTGATGACCTGACCCTCTGTCAAACCTTTGGCAAGGTCACCAGGGTCGTCGGCCTCATCGCCGAGGGGCAAGGCATCCGCCCGCCCGTGGGCTCCGTGTGCCACCTGCTGCCCGAGGACGAGCACTCCACGCCCATTCCGGCGGAGGTGGTGGGCTTCAAGGAGGGCGTCTGCCTGTTCATGCCCTATGGCGACATGCGCGGCATCCGCCCCGGCAGCCTCATCAAGAATTCCGCCTCGCCCCCGCACTTTCCCGTGGGGGCCGGCCTGCTCGGCCGCACGCTGGACGCCTTCGGCGAGCCCATCGACGCCAAGGGCATGCTCGATCCCGAGGCCTTTGTGCCGCTTTACCGCACCCCGCCCAATCCCATGGAGCGCCCGCGCATCGACCAGCCGCTGGACGTGGGCGTGCGCGCCATCAACGGCCTGCTCACCCTGGCCAAGGGCCAGCGCGTGGGCATCATGGCGGGCAGCGGCGTGGGCAAAAGCACGCTCATGGGCATGATGGCGCGCTACACCAAGGCCGACATCAACGTCATCGGCCTGGTGGGCGAACGCGGCCGCGAGGTGGTGGAGTTCATTGAGCGCGACCTGGGGCCCGAGGGCATGGCGCGCAGCGTGGTCATTGTGGAGACCAGCGACAAGAGCCCGCTCATCCGCATGCGCGCGGCCTTTGCCGCCACCGCCGTGGCCGAGTACTACCGCGACCAGGGGCTGGACGTGCTTTTGATGATGGACTCCGTGACGCGTTTCGCCATGGCCGGGCGCGAGGTGGGACTGGCCGCGGGCGAGCCGCCCACGCGCGGCGGCTACACCCCGAGCGTTTTCGCCCAGCTGCCGCAGCTCCTGGAGCGCGCGGGCAAAAGCGCCGTCGGGTCCATCACCGGCGTGTACACCGTGCTTGTGGATGGCGACGACTTCACCGAGCCCATCGCCGACGCGGTGCGCTCCATCCTCGACGGACATATTGTGCTGACGCGCGAGCTGGCGGACCAGTCGCACTTTCCGGCCATCGACGTGCTCAAGAGCATCAGCCGTCTGCGCAGCGAGGTTGTCAAACGCGACGACATCGAGGCCGGGCGCACGGTGCTTCGGCTTATGAGCACGTACAAGCGCGTGGAGGACATGGTGAACATTGGCGCGTACCAGAAGGGCGCTAACCCGGATGTGGACCGCGCCATCGCCATGGTCGCGCCCATCAACGCCTTCCTGCAGCAATACGTGGGCGACAACGAGTCGCTGGACAGCTGCTTCAAGAAGCTCAAGGAGCTGGCGAAGGCGGGGAGCTAGACTTTTGAATCATGCAACCGTCGAAGTTCTGTTATTATATCATATATAACCTCCGCACATCTATTAACAAATTCATTATCTACTTGAATAAGTGTATCTATTTCAGATACATCCCCTTCATAGAAGAAGTGCTGATCCGGCTTCTTGATGACAAACGGCAATGTAGCAGTCATCGCGACAAGCTCATCATAGCTCCTGCCTCGCCCATGTTTAAGCACATTAATTGCTAATATGAACTGATTTAGCTTCGTTGCTAGCTCAACTTTACCATTCTCTATCAAAATATTCTTAACTGATTTGAATGCATAATATTCAGACACACTATCCTGCAGATATGCTTCGAGCATAGAAAACATTCCTACAGAAAAGGCAGCCCTTCTGAAATTCAATGCTTGAAGCGTTACGACAAGTGGCGTTGCCGCACTGGTTTGCAACTGCTGAATGATATTTCCTTCCAATTCATCAAGCGCGAAAATTTCGCTTGATTTGCTATAGTCAATAATTTTCTCAAATGGATGCATCATATTAGAATGCGCTCCCTGTATCAAATTTGATTGGGACAATATAATCCTACCCCCGCGCCAGTCTCCCGTTTTCCCCCTCCTCTACCCCCGGCGCGGCCACGCACACCTTGTCGCGGCCGGTCTGCTTGGCCTCATACAGGGCCGCGTCGGCGCTTTTAAGCAGCGCCTCAAGCGAGTCGCACCGCCCTCCCGTCACGCCCACGCTCACCGTGATCCGCCTGCCTCCAAGCGCTGGGAAGTGCGCCTGCGCCGCCGCCTGGCGCATGCGTTCGGCCAACGCCAAAGCCTCCTGCTCGGCCGTCATGGGCGCAACCACCACAAATTCCTCACCGCCATAGCGCGCGAACACGTCCTCTCGGCGCAGCTGCCCGGTCCACAGCCTGGCCACCCCGCGCAGCAGCTCATCGCCCGCGGCATGGCCAAGGGTGTCGTTCACCCGCTTGAAATGGTCCAAATCCAACATAAGCACCGCCGTGGGCGCATCGGCTCCGCAGCTGCGCCGCAGCGCCTCCGGCCCGGCGAGGTCCAGGCCGCGCCGGTTGAGCACGCCGGTGAGGGAGTCGGTATGGGCCATGTGCTCAATCTGCGCCGTGGCGAGCTTCAACTCGTCCTCCAGCATGGCCGAGTTCATGGTGAACGCCGCGTACAGCTCCAGCACGGACTGCAAAATGCGCACAAGGACGAAGGCCGCCAGCAGGGTATCGGCGCGCAGCATCTCCGCGTAGGTGAGTTCGTACCCGCCGAGGGCGTAAGCCAAACGCAAAACGCCCAGGCCCGCGGTGACGAAATAGCTGAAGCAGACCAGCCGCAGACCGGGCAGCGGCCGGCGCGCGCGCCACAGCAGCCCCACGCCCACGCGCAGGTGCAGCACCGTCATGGCCAGTGAATACACGATGACCCGGCGCGACATGTCCGGGGCGAAGATGACGTCGCAGGCCTGCAACAGGCTCACCACAAGGCAAAAGCCCAGCCAGCGTCTGGTGCCGGTGGCGAGCCTGGGCGCGCGCACATAGGCCCCAAAGCCGTGGTAAACCAGCGTGGCGTGCGCCAGCAGCAGAAAATTTGTTGTAAAAACAATGGCGGCGGTGTCGCCGATGTTCGCGCGCAGAATGCTGGCGAACAGGCTGCCCAGACCAAGCAGCTCCGTAAAAACAAGGGTTTTGAAGCCAGGGTACACCTTGCGTTGCAGTGCGTAATGCCCCATGGCGAGAAACCGCGTAAGCGTGACCCCAAGCAGCACGGGCAGAAGCGCATCCACGCGCAGAGACAAGGGAAACGACATCGGCTCTCCTCAACGGTTCGGCCGGGCACCCGTTCCAGGGGGGGGACTTCCGCATCATTCAGGACGGCTGCGCGTGCGTCAAGCCTTTCGAGCAGACAGCGTCAGTCAGCGACACGGGTCCGGAGCGTCAGGCTTTGACGTTCCGGACCCGCTACGCTGCAACGGCGTTCTATGCGGGAACGTTCAGATTCCGGTTGCGGTGGTCCAGCGGCAGAATGTCCTGCTCGTTGATGCGCACGATGAAGTCGGCGTGGACCTTGAGCCGCGAGGAGAACGTGCGCCCCCCGCGCGAGTCCGTGGCCGCGCCGCTGTAAAACTCCACCGCGCCGATGTGCTTGCCGCGCTCCTTGAGGTGGCGGATGGACGGAATGGCGTCGGCGTCGCCGGAGACGATAATGGCCACGTCGTAGTTGTCCTGCAGGGCCACCATGTCCACGGCCAGGGCCGTATCCAGCCCCTTTTCCTCCACCCAGCGGTGCAGGAAGTTCACCTTCCAGTGCCCGGCCTCGCGGATGTCGATGAGGTCCGAGGAGGCGCGCACCCCGGCGTAGAAACGGCGCATGCCCTCCACGGCGCGCACCTTCTGGCCGTACCAGTCGCGGAAGTCGTTGGCGCAGGCCTGCCAGGCGGCTTCTTCCAGCTCGGCCTCGGGCATGTTGGGATTGTTCGCCGAAACGCGGGTCATCCACAGGGCGCGTATCTCCGCGTCGCGCACAAAGGCCCCGCGCAGAGCCGAACGCGACTGCGGGCTGGCGAGGTCCCACTCGTCCACAGTGCCCACCGCGTACCAGTATACGCGTTGCAGCCGCGCCGCCTCGGGCGTTGTCTGCAATGTGGCCTCATGCCAGCATTTCACCGACTCGCGGTAGATGTGCGCATAAAGTTGGCCGTAATTTCCGATTTCAAGATTCATGGAACGCAGCGACCCGTACAGATTGGATCCATCAACAAAGAATGCAAAGCGTTGCATAAAT
>MNUQ01000147.1:20111-22569 GCA_001871085.1 Desulfovibrionaceae bacterium CG1_02_65_16 | reverse complement strand
GCAGCGCGTTTCGGCAACCAGGCCGGTCACTTGCAGCGAGGAGCGATTCTAGGCCTATGAGCTGGGAGAGTCAACTACTTTTGAACGCGCATGACGACATTTTTGAAATGTTATTACATTACGGCATAATACCATGAGCAAAAACGGCGTTGTCCGAGCGCTTTCAGCCCCGCTCGCGTCGTGGGGTGACGAGAAACGCCGGGCGCACGTGCTCCATGACCTTCTTATGCGCGGCCTCGTACTCCGGCGTGGCGAGCAAAAGCGCCTCGGCCCGGCTGACGAAGTGCATGGCGCCGCAGGGACATATCTCCACGCAGGCCGGGGGCATGCCCATGGCCTGCCGGTGCCGGCAGAGGTCGCACTTGGCAACGGCGTCCTCCAGCCCGGTGCAAAAAATGCCGCCGAACGGGCAGGCCAGGATGCAGTTCTTGGTCTCGCACCCGGCGCAGAGCACGGGGTTGAGCAGCACCGCGCCGTCGGCGGACTTCGCCAGCGCGCCGCGCGTGCAGCCCTTGACGCACGAGGCCGACTCACAGTGCCGGCAATACACCGGCGCCATGATGCCCCCGGCCGTGCGCGTCATGTTGATGCGCGGCCGGCCATGCACGAAGCGGCAGGCGGACTCGCAGGACTCGCAGCCGATGCAGCGCGAGTAGTCGATGAACAGGATCTTCTCGTCGGCGGTGGTCATGCTTCCCCCTAGCGCAGGTCTTCACGCCGGATGGGCGCGTCGTCGCGGTACTCCAGCTCGCGGCTCATGGCCCGCAGGGTCAGCCAGCGCGAGAGCGACTGCGCCGCCCGCAGCCCGCTGTACACGGCCTTGCCGATCTTGCTCGGCCCGGTGAGCGCGTCGCCGGCGACGAACACCCCGTCCATGCGCGTCATCTGCAGCCAGTGGATCTCGTTCTTGCGCACGCTCTCCAACCCCAGGCGCTCGGCAAAGGGCGGCGCGGCGGTCTCGCCAATGGCCGTCACCACGATATCCGCCGGAAGCACGGCCTTGGCGCAGGAGTCGGGCACGGCGCGACGGCGGCCGTCGGCGTCGGGCTCGCCCAGGTGGCACTGGATGCACTCGATGCCAGCCACCTGGCCGTGTTTCTCCCCCTCGCCCTCCAGCACGCGGATGGGCGTGACGAGCTCCAGGCATTGCCCGCCCGCGGCCTCGAACTGCTCAATCTCGTGGGTTCCGCACGGGGCCTCGCGCCGCGTGCGCCGGTAGATCAGGCTTACGCGCGCGGCTCCCTGGCCCAAGGCCCCATGGGCCACGTCGATGGCGGAAAAACCCGCGCCAATGACGATGACGTTCTTGCCCGCCACGTCGATCGCGCTCATGCGGCTTCTATTGTACTGGGCGGCGCGGATGGGAAAGAGGAAGGCCAGCCCGGTGTAGACTCCGCGCAGGTCCTCGCCCGGGACATTGAGACGGCGCGGCTTCCACGAGCCGGTGCACAGCATCACCGCGTCGTGGCCGCCCACAAGATCGTCCAGGTCGATGCAGCGGGTGGAGAGCTCGTCGCCGGTGTCGTCGGTTTGCCGGCGGTCGCAAATCTTGACGCCGGTGTGGAAGCGCACGCCGTAGCGGCTGGCCAGCGTCTCCACCCCCTGCCCGATGCGCTCGGCTGGGATGCGCTCGGCCGGGATGCCAAAGACCATGAGCCCGCCGGGCTTGGGCAGCTTGTCGTACACGTCCACCTGATAGCCAAGGCAGGCCAGAAAACCGGCTGCGGCCAGGCCGGAAGGCCCCGCGCCGATGACCGCCACGCCCCGGCCGTTGCTGCGCGCCGGACCGGGCCCGGCGAAGGCGAAATTCATGGGGGTGCCGCTCGCGGGCATCACGCCTCCCTTCTATTATATATGGCTGCGGTCTAATCCGACGGCGCGGTCGAGCCGGACACGCCGGCCGAGCCGGCCAGACCGGGGGCGTCGCACACGCGCCCCTGTCCGGCGTCGGCCGGGTCCTGGTCCGGGGAGTCGCCCGCGCCGGGGGCCACCAGGGTCATGCCGTCCAGCGTGGGCAACAACAGGCCGGAGCGCGCCACGTCGGGAATCTCCGCCCCCGGCGTCAGCGTGGTTATGGCCACGCGGCCCACCACGAAGCGCCCGGCCTCGCCCCGGGTGTTGACGGTGCGCAGGCCCCACAGGTCGTGCAAAATCACCGCGCGGCCGTCCTTCTGCCCCAGGTAGAGCATGATGTGCCCCGGCTTGTGCAGCAGGGTCAAGAGGGGCACGCCGCGCTCGCGCAGCATGGCCTCCTTCTCCTCCGGCAGCAGGCTCACCCAGGGAATCCACTCGCCCTGCCGGGCCTGCACCCTGGAGTTGCGCGGCATGAACACGCCAAACGGCGCGTACAGGTCCAGCACCATGGCCGAGCAGTCGCGGTTGCCCAGGTAGCCGCCCCAGCCATAGGGCTGGCCCATGAGCTGGTCGGCCAGGCGGGCGAAGTTGTGCGGGGTGAGGG
>MNUQ01000147.1:19261-20097 GCA_001871085.1 Desulfovibrionaceae bacterium CG1_02_65_16 | reverse complement strand
TGGGCACGTCCTCGGCCTCGTCGTGGGGCAGGCGCACGGCCAGGCTCACGGCCTGGCCAGAGGCCCGCCGCGCCGGGGCCAGCAACACAAGGCCATTGGCGTCGGCGTCGGCCAGGGGCAGCAAGGCGCCGATGCGCCCGGCGAACAGATGGGCCGGCGGCACGCCGTCCTCGGCGAAGCGCGCCGTCACGGGAACGCCCTCGCGGGTAATGGCGGCCAGGGGCAGGGCCTCCCAACGCGCCATGAAGGCCTCGTCCACGTAGCCGATGTCGCGCACGGGCACCCAGCCGGCGGCCACGCGGCCCTCGACAAGCGCCCAGCCGCCGTCGCTGGAAAGCTGCGTCACCAGCAGGGGCGTGCCAGCCAGCAGGCCGGAGTTCTGCCAGTAGTCAAAGGGATAGCCCTCGCCCGGCAAACGCGGGTCGAGGAAGCCGGGGCGGTCGGTGGGCAGCACGCGCAACGAGGTGTTGGCGGTGGCTATGGCCGGACGCAGGGTGTTGGGATAGGTGTCCGCCTGGGCCAGCGCCTCCATCTGCGCGCGGAACTCCGGCCCCAGCAGGCGCAGGTTTTCACCATAGTGGATGTCGCGGCGCAGCTGGCCCAGGCCCCACATGGCGTCGGCCCGGGAGTGCGCGGGCTGCGCGCGGCGCCAGGGGGCGAAGTGCAGCGCGCGCAGGCGCTCGGCCATGCGTTGCTGCTCGGCCGCGGGCAGCAGGGGAATGTCGAACGCGGCGGGAGGGAAATACGCCGCCACGGATTGGGGCAGCAGCAGCAGATCGCGCGCCTGCGAGGGCGCGGACGCCAGCGGCGGGGGCGACGGCGGCGTCTTGGCCGCG
>MNUQ01000147.1:0-19239 GCA_001871085.1 Desulfovibrionaceae bacterium CG1_02_65_16 | reverse complement strand
GCATGCCCGCCGCAAAAAGAACGGCGGCCAGCAGGCGGACAACACCGCGCCGCCAGCCGCCAGTTTCTCCATGCATTTACTTGGCCTTGGATGAAACGGTAAGGGTCTGCTTCAGCTGATTGGCGCTGGGAGCCTCCACCTTGCGCTCCAGCACAATCTCCCGGGGGGTGAGGCTGCGCCCGTAGAAGGTCTTGTTCAGACCGTCGCGCACGTGGATGACGCCGCCCTCCAGCGAAACGCCGGCGAACAGGCCGCCCACGTCGGCGAAGTAGTACACGTCCTTGAACACGTGGGTGCTGGCCACCTCGCCGGTGAGCCCCTCGGTGCCGGCGGCAACGGTGGCGTCCGCGCCAAGGGTCAGCCCGGTGTCGATGGCGGACTTGAAGGCCTTGTCGTTCATGAACACGAGCACGATGGCCGCTTCCTGCACGCCGATCTGCAGGCCGATGCTGCCGCCGCCGAGCGTATAGAAGGCCGGGGAGGACCAGGAGCCGTCCTCCGCGCGGGAAAGCAGCACGCCGTTGCCGCCCTGGCCGCCATAGATGAGCCCGGCCTTGATGACGCTGGGCAGAATGAGCACGCCGCGCGCGTGGCGCAGGTACACGTCGAGGTTCCGGAAGGTCGGGTCGGTGCGCATGCCGCGCACGGTGGCCGCGGCCTTGTCCACCAGACCTTGTTCGTAGTGGGCGGGGTTGGACTCCGCTGTGTTGTGCGCGCCGTAGCACCCGGCCACAAGGCCAAAGAGCAGCAGCAGGGACAGGGCCGACAGGATGTTGCGCATCGCGGACTCCTTGATCGGGTGAGGGGGGGAGACATACGGAACCGGCACGGCCGGGCCAGCTTTTGCAATACACCACGCGCCGGGCCGAAGGCAACAGGCGGGCTCACCCGCCGGCGATGCGCCCCAGCCGCTCCTTGATTTCCTCGTCGAACAGCCAGATGACCACGGCCAGCCCCAGCCCGATGCCGAACACCAGCTTGACGGTGAAGAGGTCGGCGTCGGCCGCGGCCCCGGCGAAGGTGAGCACGGCCAGCCCCGGCAGCCGGCCCAGGGTGTTGGCCAGCATCAGCTTCCATATGGGCAGGCGCGTCACCCCGGCCATGAAGCAGATGGCGTCCTTGGGGGTGCCGGGCAGCAAAAAGAGCATGAAGAAATTGGTCAGTCCGCCACGGTGGATGGTGGCGTCGAACTTCTCCTGCAGGGGCGCGGGCACAAAGGGCCGCATGACGCGCTCGCCGAAAAAACGCGTAAGCAGCATGGCGAAAAGCGAGCCGATGGCGTTGCCCGCCACGTTGAGCACAAGCCCGCGCCAAAAGCCGAACACGAACCCGCCCAACAGCCCCGCGAACTGGCCGGGGATGGGCGCCGCCACCACTTGCAGGAACTGCACGCCAAGGAACACCCAGGCCGAGACCGCGCCCCAGGACTCGAACCAGGCCTTGATGGCCTGCCGGCGCGCGTCGAAGTCCTCGGTCGCCAGCTCGCGCACAAAATCCGTGAAGGCTCGCGGCAGGTGCGGGCCAACAAGCCAAGCCAGCAGGCCCAGCAGCAGCGAAACAGCCACCGCCCCCGCAAGCACCGGCACCACGGCGGACAGACGCGACAGTTTGCGCTTCACACGCTCGACCATCCAGGGCTCCGGCTCTCGCGCCAGCATGTGGCGCAGCATATTGATTTTGCGAGACGTTTTTTTAAAGGCCCCGGCGTGTTTCCAAGGTCCTCGCCCTGGTGTATACAGCGTTTCGTCATAACGCGCAAAGGGGATGCATCATGTCAGATTTCGTGCACCTGCACTGCCATAGCGAATACAGCCTGCTCGACGGCGCCATCCGCATCAAGGATCTCTGCGCCCGCGCCAAGGATCTCGGCATGCCCGCCGTGGCCTTGACCGACCACGGCAACATGCACGGCGCGCTGGTTTTCCGCCAGCAGGCCATCGCCACCGGCATCCGCCCCATCATCGGCTGCGAGGTTTACGTGGCCCCGGGCGACCGCACGGACAAGAAGGCCACCAGCTCGCGTCAGGCGGCCTACCATCTGGTGCTGCTGGCCCAAAATCATCAGGGCTACCAGAACCTCATCAAGCTGGTGAGCGAAGGCTTTCTGACCGGCTTCCACTACAAGCCCCGCGTGGACAAGAACCTTTTGCGCCAGTATTCCGAGGGGCTCATCGCCCTTTCCGCCTGCCTCGCGGGCGAGGTCAACCGCACCCTGCTGGGCCAGGGGCTGGACGCCGGCATCGCCATGGCCAAGGAATACGCGGAGATATTCCCCGACCGCTACTATCTGGAGTTGCAGGAAAACGGCATAGCCGACCAAACCCGCGCCAACCAGATGCTGTTGCAGGTGGCCGCGGAGACCAAGCTGCCCCTGGTGGCCACCAACGACTGCCACTACCTCACCCAATCCGACGCCGAGGCCCACGACATCCTCCTGTGCATCGGCACGCAGCGCACGGTGCTCGACAAGGACCGCATGCGCATGGACACCACCGAACTCTTCTTCAAGACCATGGAGGAGATGGAGGCGGCCTTCGACTACTGCCCGCAGGCCATAGAAAACACGCTCAAAATCGCCGAGCAGTGCGATGTCACCCTGGATCTCGGCAATCACTACTTCCCGGTGTACGAGCTGCCCGAGGGCATGAGCATTGAGGCGGAGTTCGAACGCATGGCCCATGACGGCCTCAAAAAGCGCCTGGAGTCCATCACCTACAAGGTGGACGAGCAAAAATACTGGGACCGGCTGGAATACGAAATCGGCGTCATCAAAGAGATGGGCTTTCCGGCCTATTTCCTCATCGTGCAGGACTTCATCAACTGGGCCAAGCGCGAGCGCATCCCCGTCGGCCCGGGGCGCGGCTCGGCCGCCGGCTCGCTGGTGGCCTGGGCGCTCAAAATCACCAACCTCGACCCCCTGCCGTATGACCTGTTGTTCGAACGCTTTCTGAACATCGAGCGCATCAGCATGCCGGATATCGACGTGGACTTCTGCGAACGCCGCCGCCTGGAGGTGGTGGCCTACGTGGCGCGCAAGTACGGACGCAACCACGTGGCGCAGATAACCACCTTCGGCACCATGAAGGCCAAGGCCGCCATCCGCGACGTGGGCCGGGCGCTGGGCATGACCTTCGCCGAAACCGACCGCATCGCCAAGCTCATTCCCGAAGAAATGAAGATGACCATAGCCAAGGCGCTTGAAAAGGAGCCCGAGCTGCAAGCCATGGCCGTTGGCAACCCGCAAATAGAAAAGCTCCTCGATGTCTCGCAGCGGCTGGAGGGGCTGGCGCGGCACGTCTCCACCCACGCCGCCGGCATCGTCATCTCCGAAAAGCCCATGCTCGACTACCTTCCTTTATATAAGGGGAAGGAGGGTGAAATCGTCACCCAGTTCGACGGCAAGTTCGTGGAGAAGGTCGGCCTCATCAAGTTCGACTTTTTGGGTCTGCGCACCATGACCGTCATCGAGGACGCGCTGGACATCATCCGCCGGGGCGGCAAGACCCCGCCCGATCTGGACAACCTGGAGCTCACCGACCCGGCCACCTACGAAATTTTCTGCGCCGGCGACACCGACGGCATCTTCCAGGTGGAAAGCTCGGGCATGCGCAAGTACCTGCGCATGCTCAAGCCCAGCTGCTTCGAGGACATCATCGCCATGCTCGCCCTGTACCGCCCGGGGCCGCTGGGCTCCGGCATGGTCGACGAGTTCATCAAGCGCAAGCAGGGGCAGATTCCGGTCACCTACCCGCACCCCAGCCTGGAGGAGACCCTCAAACCCACATACGGCGTCATCGTGTACCAGGAGCAGGTCATGAGCTGCGCCCGGGTCATCGCCAACTACACGCTGGGCGGCGCGGACCTGCTGCGGCGCGCCATGGGCAAGAAGAAAGCCGAGGAGATGGCCAAGGAGCGCCAAAAGTTCATGGCCGGCGCGAGAGAGAACAACATCGCCGAGGCCACCGCCCAGGAAATCTTCGACCTCATGGAGAAGTTCGCGGAGTACGGCTTCAACAAGTCCCACTCCGCGGCGTACGCGCTCATCAGCTACTACACGGCCTTCCTCAAGGCGCACTTCCCACACGAGTTCATGGCCGCGCTCATCAGCTCGGAACTCACGAACACGGACAAGGTCTTCACCTACATCAACGCCTGCCGCGAAATGCAGATCCCCGTGGTCCCGCCCGACGTGAACGTGAGCGAAACCCGCTTCTGCGTCATCGACAACAAGGTCGTGTTCGGCCTGGCGGGCATCAAGGGCGTCGGCGAGGACGCCGTGGACGCCATTGTGGCCGAGCGCCAGGAGAGCGGCCCCTTCCGCGACATTTATGATTTGTGCGAGCGCGTAAACCTGCGCAAGATCAACAAGCGCACCCTGGAGGCCCTCATCAAGGCCGGCGGGCTGGACTGTCTTGGCAAGACCCGCGCCGGGCTCATGGCCGTGCTGGAACGCGCCGTGTCCATGGGACAGAAAAAAGCCAAGGAGAAGGCCCAGGGCATGATCTCCATGCTCGACATGCTGGGAGGGAAAAAGGCCGAGGGCGAGGCCCCGGCCCCGCTCATTGTGGACGAGGACGTGCCCGAGTGGCACGACGAGGAGAAAATGCGCCTGGAGAAGGAGGCGCTGGGCTTCTTTTTGTCCAGCCATCCCCTTTTGCGCTACCGGCACGAGCTCAAACGCATGAACCTCAACACCCTGGCCGAGCTCAAGGAGCTGCCCGGCGGCATGATCGTGCGCGTGGCCGCGCTGGTCACAAGCCTGCGGGAGTACATCAACAAGAAGGGCGACAAAATGGCCTTCCTGCAGCTGGAGGACCTGACCGGCACGGGCGAGTGCACGCTGTTCTCCAATGTTTATCTGGAGGCGCGCGAGCTGCTGGGCCAGGACCAGCCGCTGGTGTTCGAGGGCAAGGTGGACGTGCGCACCCGTCCCGGCGAGGAGGAGGGCCCGCGCGAATCCAAGATGCTCGCCGACTCCGTGAAGCTGCTCACCGACTGCGCCGCCCAGTGCCGGGAGCCCGCGCGAATCCCCGCGCTGGAGGAGCACTGCGCCGAGGCGCGCCTCGACGCGCTTAAAAACGTGCTGGCCAGCCACCCCGGCGCCGTGCCAGTGATGCTCGACCTGCATCTGCCCGAGGCCACCTGCGTGCTCAAGCTGGGTGAAAAGTACAAGGTCGCCGCCTGTCCGGAATTCTGGGCCGACGTGGAGAAGTGGCGGCAGGCGGGCTGAGCCGCCGTCTCATCCCGCTGCGCCGGCCCCGGCAAAAATCCCCTGGCGGCGGCTCCAAACCGCCGCGCCGCACCGCGCCCCCAATCCCCGGGTCCCCCCCTTGGTCCGGGTCCGCTCTGTTGACAAGGCGTCCCCGGGTGTACATATGCCAGACGCCGGGGCGGACTTCCCTGCACGCCCGACCAAGAGGTGTTTGTGCCCATTGCCATGCGAATGCTGAAATTTCTGCCGCCCTCCATGCTGCGCCACGGTTTGCGCACGGCCCTGGCGGCGACCCTTACCGCCATTCTGACCCGTGTGCTGCACCTGGAGCAGGGGTACTGGGCGGTGTTCTCCACCATCATCGTCATGCAGACGGACTTCGGCAGCTCCATCGCGGCGGGCTGGGCACGGCTTGTGGGCACGGCGGCCGGCGCGCTGCTGGGCGCGGCTTCCGCGTATCTGGCGGATGTGTTGATCGGCCAGGGATTGCCCACGCTGGCCTCGGCCATGCTCGTCTCCACCTTTTTCTGCGCGCTCTTGGCGGCGAAGAACGGCAACTTCCGGCTGGCCGGGCTCACCTCGGCCGTGGTCATCTGCCTGCACGCCGATGGCGACGGCCCCGCCTTCAGCATCGCGCTCAGCCGCTTTCTTGAAGTGAGCCTGGGCATTGTGGTGGCGCTGGGCGTCTCGCTGGCCTGGCCCTCACGCGCGCGCGTCGTGCTGCGCTTCGGCCTGGGCAAGGGGCTGGAGCAGCTGGCCGCCCTGCTCACGGCCATTACGGACGCCCGCGAAAAAGGCCGCTACGACCGGCCGCGCATCTTCCACCGCAAGGACGCCGTGCTGCGGCTCTCCCTGCGCAACCGCCAGCTGCTGGAGTCCGCGCGGCGCGAGCCCGGCTCCTCCGAACAGCGCGAGGAGCAGCGCGCCCTGCTCGACCTGCAGGCGCGCCTGGCCGAACACCTGCTGGCCATGGACCACGCCGTGGAGACCGCCAGCCCCGAGGGCTTCCACAAGCTGCTGGACGCCGAGCTCTCAAAGCTTGGCGCGGCGCTGCAGCTCTCCCTGGTGGACCTGGGCCACGCCGTGCGCGAGGACGAACAGCCCGCCGCCTCCGCGCTGGAAGGGCTCACCGAGGCCATGCGGACCTGCGGCGACAAGCTCCTTGAGCTGCGCCGGTCGCGGGTTCTTTCCGGGTATGAGCTGGACGACGTGCTGCACCTGTATTCCTTCTACAACGCCCTGCGCGACGCCGCGGTGGAGGTGCGCGCCGAGTGCGCCCGCAGGCGCGACGCGCAGGCCCCGCAATAGCGGCCCCGGGACGGATGCCGCCGGGACACCGGTTGCCAGCGCCGACCGGACCGCTTATTCTCTCGTCATGCACCCAATAAAATTCAGGAGCCGTTTTCTATGAGCATGCTGTTCTCCCCCCTGGCCCTTGGCCCGCTCACCCTGCAAAACCGCGTCATCATCGCTCCCATGTGCCAGTATTCGGCGGTGGACGGCCAGGCGCAAGACTGGCACCTCATGCATCTTGGCGGGCTCGCCCTCTCGGGAGCTGGCCTGCTCATCACCGAGGCCACGGCGGTTTCGCCCGAGGGACGCATCAGCCCCCAGGATCTGGGCCTGTACGACGACGCCTGCGAGGCGGCGCTGGGCCATGTGCTCCAGGCCATCCGCAAGCATTCGGCCATGCCCGTGGCCGTGCAGCTGGCCCACGCCGGACGCAAGGCCTCCTGCGCGCAGCCCTGGCAGGGCGGGCAGATCGTCGCGGCCGATGCCGGCGGCTGGACGCCCGAAGCCCCATCGGCCCTGCCCTATACCCCCGGCGACCCCGCGCCCCTGGCGCTGGACGCCGAGGGCATCGCCCGCGTGCGCGAATCCTTCGTGGACGCCGCCAAACGCGCCGCGCGGCTGGGCTTCGACGCCGTGGAGCTGCACGCGGCGCACGGCTACCTGCTGCACGAGTTTCTCTCCCCCCTGTCCAACAAACGCGAGGACGAATACGGCGGCGATTTGCAAGGCCGCATGCGTCTGACGCTGGAAATCTTCGCCGCCATGCGCGAGGCGCTGCCCGCGCCGCTGGCGCTGGGCGTGCGCATTTCCGCCACAGACTGGGTGGACGGCGGCTGGGACGTGGAGCAGAGCATCGAACTGGCGCACCGGCTCAAGAACCTGGGCGCGGCGTACATCCACGTCTCCTCCGGCGGGCTCTCCCCGGATCAGCAGATCACCCTCGGCCCCGGCTATCAGGCGCCCTTCGCCGAGGCCATCCGCAAGGCCACAGAGCTGACCACCATCGCCGTGGGCCTCATCACCGAGGCCGGTCAGGCGGAAGCCATCGTGGCCGGCGGCCAGGCCGACGCCGTGGCCCTCGGTCGGGCCATGCTCTTCGATCCGCGCTGGCCCTGGCACGCTGCGGCGCTGCTGGGCGCCCAGGTCGAGTGCCCGCCCCAGTACCTGCGCTGCCAGCCCCACGGGCTCAAGACGCTGCTCAAAAACAGCGGCCGCTCGTAGGGCCGCGCCGGTAAGCGGCCAGCGCGCAGGCCCCATCGGGGGGGGCCTTGCCAAAGGCCCTGCCAACGCTTATCTTGAACAGAATTCGCGGAAGTTCCGCATTTGCCCCCGCCTGCATTGCTTCCAAGGAGGATTGAATCATGACGCAGTTTTCAAGCTACTCGGGCGCCCAAACCGTCAGCCGCGCCGAGACCATCAGCGCTTTCATGCGCGGCGTATACGGCTGGATGTCCCTGGGGCTCTTCATCACCGCGGCCGTGGCCTGGTTCACCGCCGCAAGCCCCCTGGGCCTGACGCTGCTGCAAAGCCCGGGGCTGGTCATCGGCCTTGTGGTCGTACAGCTGGGTCTGGTCATCGGGCTCTCCGCCGCCATCCAGAAACTCTCCGGAACGGTGGCGAGCATGATGTTCGCGGGCTACAGCGCGCTCACCGGCCTCACGCTGTCGTCCATCTTTTTCGTGTACAGCACCGCCAGCATCTTCCAGGCCTTTGTCGTCACCGGCGGCATGTTCGGCGCCATGAGCGTCTACGGCATGGTCACCAAGCGCGACCTCACCGGCATGGGCAGCTTCATGTTCATGGGCCTCATCGGCATCCTCATCGCCTCGGTGGTGAACATGTTCATGCAGAGCTCGGCCATGAGCTTCGCCATCTCCGTCATCGGCGTGCTGGTGTTCACGGGCCTCACCGCCTACGACACGCAGAAGCTCAAGTACATGGGCGAGGTCATGCCCATGGGCGACGCCACGGCCATTCGCCGCGGCACCATCCTGGGCGCGCTCACCCTGTATCTGGACTTCCTGAACCTCTTCCTCATGCTGCTGCGCCTGTTCGGCAGCAGCCGCGACTAGACCCACCCGACGCGGGGCCGCGCACAAAACGCGGTCCCGCGCCTTCCCCATGCCCGACATACAAGCCCTGCAACGCCAATTGAAGCCCGCCCTGGCTCCCCTGGGCGCGCTGTACGCCCTGGCCATGCGCCTGCGCCGCCGCGCCTTTGAATCCGGCCGGCTGCCCGTGTGGCGGCCCAACTGTCCGGTGGTCAGCGTGGGCAACATCGGCTGGGGCGGCAGCGGCAAAACCCCCCTGTGCGGCCACATTCTCAAATGGGCGGGCGAGCGCGAGGAACACGCCGTGGTGCTCACCCGGGGCTACGGGGCAAAGCCGGAGCGCCTGCCCCTGCTCGTCACCCGCATGGCCGACCCGGCCTCCTGCGGCGACGAGCCCCTGCTGCTGGCGCGTTCGCACCCGCTGGCCCGCGTGGTGGTCGATCCCCGGCGCAAGCGCTCCGGCCCCTGGGCCTACGAGCGCTTCGACCCGGACTTCGTGCTGCTGGACGACGGCTTCCAGCATCTGCCCGTCGCGCGCGACATCAACCTTGTTCTGCTGACGCCCCACGACCTTGACGCCGGCTGGAACCATGTGTGCCCGGCCGGCTCCTGGCGCGAGGACCAAAGCGCCCTTTCGCGCGCCTCGGCCTTCCTCGTCAAAACCCCGGTGGAGCTTTCCGAGGGCGTGGCCCAGGCCATGCGCTTGCGGCTGGCGCGCTTCGAACGCCCGGCCTTCACCTTCAGCCTGCGGCCGCGCGGACTCATGCGCGTGGACGGCATCCGCCGTGCGCAGGACCTTGGCGGCGAGGACTACGTGCTGGCCTCCGGCATCGCCGATCCCGGCCAGGCGGCCGAGACCGCCGAGCGCCTGCTGGGCAAGCCGGCCAAGGCCGTGCTGCCCTTCGCCGACCACCACGCCTTCGCCGCGCCGGACTTGCTGCGCATCCACGCGGCCGCCGCCGGCGCGCATGTGGTCGTCACCGCCAAGGACGCGGTGAAGCTGGCCAAACTGCCCGGCGCGGAGGGCTTCTGGGTCCTGCGCACGGAGCTGGCCTTCGGGCCGGCCGTGTTCGGCGCGGAGGCCTCCGGACCACAGACGTTCGACCAATGGTTCACGGCGCGCTTCGGCACGCTCGCGGCCCACTACCGCCCCCTGGCCGCGCGGGAGCATCTCTGAGCGCCGTCCCTGTCTTTCCGCGTGGCCGCGTTCCGCGCCGCGCATGGCAACATCCTGAATTTCCTTCCAACCCGCGCGTCATCCGCGCAAAGAGCATCACGTGAAATTGAAAAAGAAACGCAATCCCAGTTCGCCGCCGCCGGTGGCCGAACCCGCCGCCCTGCTGCGGCTTTTGAAGGAATCCAAGCGCCCCCTCTCCCCGGACGAGCTGCTGCCCGTTCTTGGCCTGCACCGCCGCAAACGCGGCATGGTCGACGAAATGCTCCACGGCCTGGAGACGCAAGGCAAACTCATCCGCCTTGGCCGGGCCTACGCCCTCGCCGAGCGTGTGCGGCTGGTCAGGGGCAAGGTGCAGCTCCAGCGCTCCGGCGCGGCCTTCCTCATCCCCGATGAACCCGGCGTGAAGGACGTGTTCCTCGGACAGGACATCGCCGGGGCCTGGCACGGCGACCACGTGAGCGTGGCCATAACCCGCGCCGCCGGCGGCCGCACCGGCAGCCGCAACGCCGAGGGCCGCGTGGTCGAGATATTGGAGCGCGGCAGGCAGGTGCTTTCCGTGCGCATCATGCGCCCGGCCGGGCGCGACGTGGGCGAAAACGCCTGGCTGTGCCGCCCCACCGATCCGCGCCTGGACTTCGCCGTGCTTGCGCGCGATGTGGACCCCGCCCTTGGCCTGCAAAAGGGCGATATAGCCCTGGCAACCCCGGGCGAGCAGGTGGACAGCACCTTGTGGGAGGGCAAAATTCTCTCCCGCCTGGGACCGGAAACCCTGGCGCAAGTGCAGGAAATGCTCACCAAGGCCAACCACGGCGTGCCCACGGACTTCCCGGCCGACGCCCTGGCCGAAGCGGAGAAGCTGCCCGCCGCCCCGGCCGAGGCCGATCTGCGCGGCCGCGAGGATCTGCGCGCCACGCCCTTCGTCACCATCGACGGAGCCACCGCGCGCGACTTCGACGACGCGGTCTTCGTGGCCCGCAAGGGGCAAGGCTACGAGCTCTGGGTGGCCATCGCCGACGTGGCCCACTACGTGCCGCTGGGCTCCGCGCTGGACCGCGAGGCGTATGAGCGCGGCAACTCCTACTACTTCCCGTCGTCGGTGGAGCCCATGTTCCCCCAGGCGCTCTCCAACGGCCTGTGCAGCCTCAACCCCCGCGTGCCGCGCCTTTCCATGGCCGTGCGCATGAAGATCGGCCCGGACGGCACGCGCGGCGAGGCCCGCGTCATGAACGCCGTCATCCAGAGCCACGCACGGCTCACGTACTCCAGCGCGCGCGACGTGTGCGTGGACAAGCTGCCCGCCGCCCGCGACGAGCTGGCCAAGGAGGCCGGGGCCGACGTGGTCGACATGCTCGACACCGCCGAGGAGCTGGCCCGCAAGATGCGCACGCTGCGCATCGCGCGCGGCAGCCTGGACTTCGACATGCCCGAGGGCGAGGTGGTCTTCGACCCCGCCGGGCAGCCGGTCTCGGTGCGGCCCACGGTGCGGCACTTCGCCCACCAGCTCATCGAGGAATTCATGATCGCCGCCAACGAGGCGGTGAGCGAATACCTGTCCGCCCACGCCCTGCCCTGCCTGTACCGCGTCCACGCCGAACCCGACCAGGAAAAGCTGGAGAACCTCTACACGCTGCTCGCCCGGCTCGACGGCGAAAAAGCCTTCAAGCGCAAGAATCCCACGCGCTTCACCGAAGACGACTTCACCCCCGAGGCCCTGGGCCGGCTACTGGCCTCCGTGGCCGGCACCCCGCGCGAGTTCCTGGTGCATCGCCTGGTGCTGCGCAGCATGAAGCAGGCGCGCTACCAGCCAGAGAACGAGGGCCATTACGGGCTCGCCAGCGAGTCTTACGCGCACTTCACCTCGCCCATCCGCCGCTACGCGGACCTCGTGGTGCACCGGCTCATCAAGGTGGCCCTTGGCGACAAGGACCTGCCCGTGCCGGGCTTCAAGCGCCTGGCCGAAATCGGACAGCACCTCTCCGCGCGTGAGCGCGTGGCCATGGAGGCCGAGCGCGAGTGTCAGAAGCGCTATGTGTGCATGGTGCTTAAGCCAAAAATCGGCGAGGTGTTCGCCGGCGTGGTGTCCGGCATCTCCGAGTACGGCTTCTGGGTGGAGTTGCCCGAGGTGCTGGCCGAAGGCTTCATCCGCCTGGCCAACATGCAGGACGACTACTACGGCTACGTCAAGGAACGCGAAATGCTCGTGGGCAGCCGCACGGGCAAGGTCTACCGCCTGGGCCAGGCCATGCGCGTGCGCCTGACGGATGTCTCTCTCGACCGGCTGGAGATCGACCTTGAGGTCGCCGCAAGCGCGGGCGACGACGACACGCCTCTGGCCGACAGCGACGAGCGACGCGACGCCCGGGACGCCGACCAAGCGCGCCGGCCCAATGGCGAGGGGCGCAGACGCCCAAGCGCACGGGGCGACGGCGGTCGTGGCCGCGAGCCCGGCCGCAGGTCCGGCCGAGGCCGGGGCTCCGGCAAGCCGACGGGCAAGCCAGCGGGCAAGGCCTCCGGCGCGCCCAAGAGCGGGACGGGCGGCAGGCCGGCGGGACCTGCGGGAATTCCACAGGGCAAACCGGCGAGCCGGGGCTCCGGCCGACGCCGCGAAAGATAACGACCGGCGGAGAGATGGGCGCCCCTCTTCGACGCACGGATCTATCCGAGGCTTGTCCCCCAGGCCGCCTCTGAGACGAGTTCCCCCACGCCTTAAAATGACGAAGCCCCGGCCGAGCACAACGCTCGACCGGGGCTTTCGCATGGGTGGAGAAGGAGGAAGTGAACGTGAGATTCGGGCCATTCGGGACATGCGTCCCGCGGACATGCGTCCCGCGGACATGCGCCCTGCGGACATGCGCCCAAGCCATTCGGCCAAGCCATTTGGCCGAGCCAAGCCGGCGCGCACCGCGCGCCAAGCGAAAAAGGGCCGGCACCCCAAGGGGGGGCGCCGGCCCGAATGGGCAGGGGAAGGCGGGAAGCCTTGGCGGCTTAACGCTTCGAGTACTGGAACCGGGCGCGGGCGCCCTTCTGGCCGTACTTCTTGCGTTCCTTCTTGCGGGCGTCGCGGGTGAGGAACCCGGCGCGCTTCAGCGTGCCGCGCAGCTCAGGGTCGACCAGCAGAAGGGCGCGGGCGATGCCATGGCGCACGGCCTGGGCCTGACCAGCAACTCCGCCGCCGGCGACGTTGACCTTGATGTCGAACTTGTCGGCGTTCTTGGTCAGCTTCAGCGCCTGCTGCACAATCATCTGCAGCGTCTTGCGCGGAAAGTAGTCTTCATAGGGCCGGTCATTGATGATGATCTGACCGGAACCCTGGTACAGACGGGTGCGGGCGACGGCGTTCTTGCGCTTGCCGGTGCCGTAGTTGAAATCGAGCATGTCCGTGCTCCTCGCTTACAGGTCCAGAGCCTGAGGCTTCTGGGCGGCATGAGTGTGTTCGGGACCGGTGAACACCTTGAGCTTTTTGATGATCTGACGGGACAGGCGGTTCTTCGGCAACATGCCGCGCACAGCCTGGATGATCACCAGCTCAGGGTTCTTCTCAAGCATTTCCTTGAGGGTGCGGCTCTTGAGGCCGCCGGGGTACAAGGTATGCTTGTAGTACATCTTCTTGTTCATCTTGTCGCCCGTGACTTTGATCTTCGTGGCGTTGACCACGACGATGAAGTCGCCGCCGTCCATATGCGGGGCGAATCCGGGCTTGTGCTTGCCGCGCAGGCGGTGAGCAATGGCGGTGGCCAGGCGGCCAAGCACTTTGTCCGTGGCATCAACCACAAACCATTCGTGCTTCAGGTCCGCGGGGACCGGGCTGTACGTATTCATGCGGGCTGCTCCTTCATCCAAACTGGAAACAGGGCTCTTACTGGCTTTAATAACACCTGTCAATAAAAAACGCGTTCTTTTTTTATGCGCTGCGCCGGGCCAATGCCCGCAAACGTCCGCTATGCCTTGGCCACCAGCTCCTTGAGCTTGGCGATGGCCGCATCGATTCCTTCGGGGTTGCTGCCGCCGGCCTGGGCCTGGTCCGGCCGGCCGCCGCCGCTGCCGCCCACAAGCGCGGCCACGTCCTTGATAAGCGCGGGCGCGGTGAACCTGCCGTGCAGATCGCGGCTCACGTAGATGAGCACCGTGACCTTGCCGTCGTCCGTCGGGGCGGCCAGCATGGCCACGCCCGAGGGCAGCTTGCTCTTGAGCGCGTCCATCTGCTCGCGCAGGCTCTTGATGCTCGCGGCCTCGGCCTTGACGGCGAGCACCTTGACGCCGCCGATGTCCTCCACCTCGGCCATGCGCGCGCCGCCCTCGCCGGAAGCCAGCTTGGTCTGCAAGCGCTCCACATCCTTCTGCAGGCTCTTGACCTGGGCGGCCATGGCCTTGACCCGCGCGGCCACTTCCTCAGGCCGGACCTTGAGCGCGGCCTGGACCTCGGCCATTTCATGGCGCAGGTCCTGCAAGTGGTTCAGGGTGTTCCAGCCGGTCGCCGCCTCAATGCGGCGGATGCCCGCCGCAACGCCCGTTTCGGAGAGGATGGCGAAGCTGCCAGCCTGCCCCGTGCGCGTAAGGTGCGTGCCACCGCACAGCTCCATGCTCACGCCCGGCACCTCCACGAGGCACACGGTCTCGCCGTATTTCTCGCCAAACAGCGCCATGGCGCCGCGCGCCACAGCCTCCTTCTGGCCCACGAACTCGCGCCCAACCGGAATGTCGTCCAGAATGGCGCGGTTCACTATCTGCTCCACCCGGGCTATCTCCTCCTGGGTCATGGGCGCGATGTGCGTGAAGTCGAAACGCAGGCGCTCCGGGCCCACAAGGGAGCCGGACTGCTTCACGTGGTCGCCCAGCCCCTGCCGCAAGGCGGCGTGGAGCAGGTGCGTGGCCGTGTGGTTACGCGAGCTGGCCATGCGCAGCCGCGCGTTGACGGTCAGGGTCGCGGTCTGCCCCAGGCCGAAGTCGCCCTCGTTGACAAAGATCTTATGCACGATGAGGTGCGGGGCGGGCTTGAGGGTCTCCAGCACGTCGGCGTCGCCGGTCGGCGTGTGGGCCTCGCCCACGTCGCCCTCCTGCCCGCCGGACTCGCCGTAGAAGGGCGTGGCCGCGGTGACAAGCCAGCCGCCCTGGCCCTGCACCAGGGTCTCCACCGCCTCGCCTTCGCCGTTGAGCAGCGCCAGGACGCGCCCCTCGCCCACGAACGGGGACTCGCCAAGCTGCGTGCTGCCGGTGAATTTGGTTTTGACGCCGGACTCCAGCAGGCCCTGGAACATGCTCGCCACGTCTTTCTCGCCGGAGCCCTTCCAGGCGCTCTTGGCGCGGGTCTTCTGCTCCTTCATGCAGGCCATGAAGCCGGGCTCGTCCACGCTGACGCCCTGCTTCTCGGCCACGTCGTTCACGATGTCGAGCGGGAAGCCGAAGGTGTCGTACAGCTTGAAGGCGAACTCGCCGCCGATGCGGTTTTCGCCGGCGGCCTTCAGCCGCGCCAGCTCCTCCTCAAGGATGACCAGCCCCTTGTCCAGCGTCTGGGAGAAGCGCTCCTCCTCCTCGCGGATGACGCGCGCCATGAACTCCTGGTTGGACAAGAGCTCGGGGTAGGCGTCGTGCATGTGCGAAACCACCTGCCGGGCGATCTCGTGCAGGAAGGGATCCATGAGGCCGATGAGCCGCCCGAAGCGGAAGGCCCGGCGGATGAGCCGGCGCAGCACGTAGCCGCGCCCCTCGTTGCTGGGCAGGATCTGGTCGGTGATGAGGAAGGCGATGGACCGGCTGTGGTCGGCGATGACCTGCAGCGCGGTGTCGGTCTCCTTGTCCTGATGGTACTTCACGCGGGCCTTGTCGGCCACGTAGTCGATAAGGGCGCGGAAGATGTCGGTTTCGAAGTTGGAGCGCTTGCCCTGCACAACGGCGGCGATGCGCTCCAGGCCCATGCCGGTGTCGATGCTGGGGCGAGGCAGCGGGGTGCGGGTGCCGTCGGCGGCCTGGTCGTATTGCATGAACACCAAGTTCCAGATTTCAAGATAGCGGTCGCAGTCGCACTTGCCGATGCCGCAATCGGGCCCGCAGGCCATGTCCGCGCCCTGGTCCACGTAAATTTCGGAGCAGGGGCCGCAGGGGCCGGTGTCGCCCATGGACCAGAAGTTGTCCTTCTCGCCCAGGCGGAAGATGCGGTCCGGCGTCACGCCAGCCACCTTCTGCCACAGCTCGCCAGCCTCGTCGTCGTCCTTGTATATGGAGACGTACAGCTTGTCCTTGGGGAGCTTCAGCTCCTCGGTGATGAAGGTCCATGCGAACTTGATGGCATCGGCCTTGAAGTAGTCGCCGAAGGAGAAGTTGCCCAGCATCTCGAAAAAGGTGTGGTGGCGGGCGGTGCGGCCCACGTTCTCCAGGTCGTTGTGCTTGCCGCCCACGCGCAGGCATTTCTGCGCGGTGGTGGCGCGGCAATAGGGGCGCTTCTCCTGGCCGAGAAAGACCTTTTTGAACTGCACCATGCCCGCGTTGGTGAACAGCAGGCTGGGGTCGTCCTTGGGAACCAGGGTGGAGCTCTCCACCACGGTGTGGCCGTTCTTGGCGTAAAACTTCAAAAAGCGCGAGCGGATTTCTGCGGCGTTCATTCGGGGTTGTTCTCCAGCAATCGTGATATGGAGGCCGGCGCGCGGCCTTGGCTACATGTCGTCGTCAATTTCCTCGGCGGGCTCGCCCGCGGCGGGTATGAAGGCGGGCGGGGTGACGCCCAGGTGCTCCAGCAGCTTGTCCTCTATCTTCTGGCGCAGCTCCGCGTTTTCAACCAGCAGCGCGCGCACGTTCTCCTTGCCCTGCCCCAGGCGCTCAGACCCAAAAGCGAACCAGGAGCCAGACTGCTCGATGATCTTGTTCTCAATGCCCAGGTCGATAAGCTCGCCCTCGCGGCTCATGCCGGTGCCGTAAAGGATGTCCACAAGCGCCTCGCGGAAGGGCGGGGCCACCTTGTTTTTGACAACCTTGATGCGCGTGCGGTTGCCGTAGGCTTCCTCCTTGTCCTTGAGACTCTGGATGCGGCGGATGTCCATGCGGATGGAGGCGTAGAACTTGAGCGCGTTGCCGCCGGTGGTGGTCTCCGGGCTGCCGTAGCCGGTCATGCCGATTTTCATGCGGATTTGGTTGATGAACACCACCACCGCGCGCGACTTGTGAATGGTGCCGGTGAGCTTGCGCAGGGCGTGGCTCATAAGGCGGGCATGGCCACCCACCTGCGTCTCGCCCATCTGCCCCTCAAGCTCGGCCTGCGGAATGAGCGCGGCCACGGAGTCGATGACGACCAGATCCACCGCGTTGGAGCGCACCAGCAGATCGGCGATTTCAAGCGCCTGCTCGCCGTAATCCGGCTGGGAGATGAGCAGGTCCTCGGTCTTGACGCCCAGCCGGCGGGCGTAGGCCATGTCGAGGGCGTGCTCGGCGTCGATGAAGGCGGCGGTGCCGCCGAGCTTCTGGCACTCGGCCACCAGATGCAGGGTCAGCGTGGTTTTGCCGGAGGACTCCGGCCCGTAAATTTCGGTGACGCGGCCCTTGGGAATGCCGCCGACGCCAAGGGCAAGATCAAGCCCGATGGAGCCGGTGGGAATGACCGGGATGGCGGCGATGGCGCCGGCGTCCATGCGCATGATGGCCCCCTTGCCGAACTTGCGCTCAATGGTGGTGAGCGCGGTGGAAAGGGCCTCCTGACGGAGTTCTTCGGGGCTGGCGACGGGCTTTTTGGCCATGAATATTCCTCCCGGATATCAAAAGTGGACGCAAACAAGGTCCGTTACCAGAACCCCGCCCCGGCGGCAACCAACTTATGGGAAGCCCCCCCGGGCATTCGCCCAGGGACATTCGCCTGGGGGCCCCGCCAAGGCCGGCCTTGCGCGGCGCGGCGATCAGGGATACGAGGCGGAAATGAAGATACGCGCGCGCCACACGGCGCAACAGGCTGGCAGAACATGAAGTACCGCCGCCGCATGCAGCACCCGGGCCGGGAGTCCCGCCACAAGCGCCTGGCCGAGGACCTCATCATGCGCACCCTCGCGCGCTATGATAAAAAGGGCGGGCTCAGGCTGGTGCGGCTGTGGCGCGAGTGGGAGAACGTCGTGGGGCCGGAGGTGGCCGAGATGGCGCAACCGCTGGGCCACAAGGACGGCACCCTGCTGCTCAACGCGCCCGATCCCGTGGCCGCGCAGCAGCTCAGCTACTACATTCCCGAAATTTTGGAGCGTGTGAACGCATTTTTTGGCGAGTTAGTCTTTGACAAAGTGCGCTTCGAGCTGCTAGACGGCAAAGTTCCTTTGGGGCGAAACAGCAGCCAGGACTCCACGGAGCCCCGGCCCGCGCCAGCCCCGCCGAGCCGACCGGCATTACCGGGCGCTCTCGGTGCCCTGGTCGGCAAGCTCGACCCGGAAAGCGCGGTGGGCCATTGTTATTTGGCCTATGTGCGGCATTTTTTGGAAGCGTCCGCGCCACGCGCGACCCAGCAAGAGAATACTCGCCCCGCCGGGGCGTCAAGGAGAGGAAAATGAGCCAGGAAACCACCGAGATCACCTTTGAGAGCCTGGGGCTGACCAAGCCTCTGGACAAGATGACCGCCAAGGAGCTGCGCGCCATGATTGTGGCGAAGATCCCCTCCATCGTCGGCGCCAGCGGCATGCAGAAGGAAGAGCTGGTCAAGGCCGTGAAGGACGTCTTCGGCATCGTCGATGCCGACGGCGGCGTGTCCCCCTACAAGGACCAGATCTTCACCCTCAAGAAGCAGATCCGCGAAATGCGCACGGCCAAGGGCACTGTCGAGGCCCGGCAGGACCGCACGCAGATCCGCCGCAAGATCAACAAGCTCAAGAAGCGCACCCGCCGTCTGGCCCGGGCGCTCTAGTTTTTTCGGAGCGGGGAGCACTTTCCGGTTGACAAGAACACCCGGAAGCCAGTAATTGGTGCTCCTCGCAACGTGCTGGGGGATCGTATAAAGGCAATACTGCGGGTTCTGGCTCCGCCAATCGAGGTTCGATTCCTCGTCCCCCAGCCACTTTCGTCTCATGTCCCCATCGTCTAGCCTGGTCCAGGACGACGGCCTTTCACGCCGTTAACAGGGGTTCAAATCCCCTTGGGGACGCCAGCGTTTTCAAGCAGTTACATCGCTACTGCTTTTCACTAGCCCTTTGGATATCCTTTTGGATATCCCGACCGAAACGTCCGTAGCTGCTCGCATCGGACGTTTTATGCATTTGCGGGAATGGCACAACCTTGCCGCCCCCATTTCGCATCGCCACTTCCCTTAGTCCGTCCAAATCTAGCCCCAGGCTCTTCAGGTACCTCTCCGTGGTCGAGGCATTCTCATGCCGCAACCACTTCTGAATTTCGTGCAGCCTAGGTGTGGAGTTGCAAGACGTTGTTCACTCCCTGGCCGATACGGCTCATGGGCGTTTCCATCTGTAAGGACTTGTGATTCCTAAAATAGTTGTATTCATGGAGCCAGCGAGGCAACTCGCTGGCTCTTTCGTCTGAGCTGCCGTAGCTGG
>MNUQ01000173.1 GCA_001871085.1 Desulfovibrionaceae bacterium CG1_02_65_16 | reverse complement strand
CGATTATCGCCACGACCGTGGCGCGTAATCCGGAGAAGGTCGAGAAGGCCTATGACTTCCTGTCCGGAGCTTTCGTGCCGGGGCCGCCGCCCATGACTTGGGGCGGCGTGAGGGGGGGCGGTGTGTCAGCGGGCCTCGACTACATCAAAGACTTGACGAGGAATGAGTAATGAAGCGAGTGACAATGTCGGATATTGTAACGGGCGCAATCTTTGCTTTCGTCGGATGGTCTGGCGTCGATCGCGGCGTGATACGCTATTGGGGAGTGTCCGTCATGTATCCCAGACAATTTGGTTGGGCGCTCATTGTTTTTGGTGTCAGCATACCCATTGTTGCATACATTTTGCGATCTCGACAGGGCAAGAGAAAATAGAGAGTCCTGTCCGCGTGTAATCTGCCCCGGCCCGGACTCACCTCTAGGCCGGGGCACTGTTTTTCTGACGCGGCCTCCGGCCGCTTCACCGCCCTGGCCCCCAAGGGCGCAAAGGGCGGCGACAGCGACTGGTACGGCTACTGCGTCGATGATCCAGTCAACCGGGTGGACGCGTGGAAGATTGAGAGAGAAACACGGGGCGAGGAGTGTGCAACTCCCCGCCCCGCTGGCGTTATTTGGCCCGCTTGGCCGGGTGTTACATTTCTTCTCTTGACCGGGGTCAAGGGGCAGCGCCCCTTGCTTGACCAGATTCCAAAGGGAGCGCCTCTGGAGGGCCGCCGCGCGCTGGAGGCAGGCATGCCCTTGGTCTTGCCCGGGCGGGCCGCGCGGGGTACACGCTGACCATGCTGCTCGACCTCAAAATTGCCCGCGCCTCGCTTTCCGCCCACAAGCTGCGCGCGGTGCTGGCCATGCTGGGCGTTTTTTTGGGCGCGCTTTCGTTCAATGGCGTGCAGCACGTTTCACAGGCCATGTACAGAAACGCGGAGGTGGAGGCGGAGAAGCTGGGACCGGGGTTGTTCGCCGCGCTGGCGGGGCAGGTGCGCTTTTCCCATGGCGGCGCACGCGACCAGAACATCCAGCGCAACTTCACCGTGGGCGATGCCAGCGCCCTGGCCGACGGCGTGCCGGGTGTGCTGGCGCTGGCGCCGTTTTTCCAAAGCGCCATGCCCATACGCTCCGGCGGGGTGACTGTGACGACGCAATTGGTGGGCACTTGGCCCCAGTACCAGCGGGTGCGCAGTTTTCAGGCGGAGTACGGACGTTTTCTCCAGGATGACGACGTGCGGGACATGGCCCGTGTGGTGGTGCTGGGCCGCAAGATCGCGGAGCGGCTGTTCGGAACGCCGGAGGCGGCGCTGGGGCGCGAGGTGCAGGTATTCCGCGCGCGTTTCGCTGTGGTGGGAGTGATGGAGGCCAAGGGCCGCGACCTCACCGGCACGGACCAGGACGAGCAGACGTTTCTGCCGCTTTCAACCTTTCTGCGCCGCGCGGCAAACCAAACCTGGATCAGCGGGGCCTACCTCAAACTGGCGGAAGGCGTGGACATTGGCCAAACGCGCGACGCGGCGTCCCAGGTGCTGCGCAGACGGCACCATTTGGAGGGCGCCGCGGCCGGCGGCGGCAAGGCGGACGACTTCAGCCTGCTGACGCCCGCCGACGCCATGCAGCTGCGGCGCGAGGCGCTGGATTTGGTGCAGACCCTCGGGCTCATCACCTCGTTCATCTCCTTCGCCGTGGGGGCTATGGGCATCCTGTCCATCATGGTGCTCATGGTGCAGGCGCGGCGCATGGAGATCGGCATTCGCCGGGCGGTCGGCGGCAGCCGGGGGCGCATCATGCGGCAGTTTTTGCTGGAGGCCGGCATCATGGCCGGCCTGGGCGGAACGCTGGGCGTTTGCGCCAGTCTGGGGCTGGTGGAGCTGGTGTGCGCGCTGGCGGGCTTTCCCTATGTGCTGCTGCCGGGCTTTTCACTCGGCGTCATGGCCGGGTCGGTGCTGCTGGGGCTGGCCGCGGGGGCATATCCCGCGCGGCAGGCGGCGGGCATTGAGATTCTGAAGGTCTTGTCCTCCCAGGGCTAGCCGGCGCGCAAACAGCGGGCTCGCCGCCGGCCACGACGCCGGCCACGACGCCGGACAAGCCGCCGGACAAGCCGCCGGGCTCTACTACCCCACAAAAAACTCGCTGGAGGTCTCGAACAGACGCTTGCAGTCCTTTTTGAGGGTGAACAGCTCGGGGTCGCCCAGCATGGTGTGCAGCAGCTTGACGATGATGCGCCTTGTGATCTCACCAACGAGGATGCCGCGCGAATCGACCACGGGCAGGGCCGTTATCCTGCGCTGGCGCAGCAAAAGCCGCGCGTCGAGAAAAAGCCCCGTGGGGGCCACGGTGGGCAGATCCTGACGCATGATGCGCGCGACCGGGAGATTTTTCTTTTCATCCAGCGTGCAGCTTATGCGCCGCAGGGCCTCGGTGTCGGAGATGATGCCCTTCTCCTGTCCGTCCACAACATCCTTCTCAATGAACAGCCCAAGAATCTCCATCATGGTGACCACGCCGAGGAGCTTGCCCTCGTCGTCCACAACGTAGGTGTAGCGCGAGTGCCCGCCGGGATTTGCGTACCATTCGATGAGGCGGGAAACGGGCTCGTCCTGTCCGACCCGGGTGGGATTCGGCCGCATGATCTGCTCGATGCGCATGGCGCTTGCCTCCGGCTGTAAGTGTTATTGACGCCCGGCCCATGCCCGCCCGGGCTTATTTGCCCGTGGAAGCGGGCCGATAGGCGGCGGCGCGGGCCTCCAGCCCCTCGCGTTCAGAGCTGGAAAGGGTCTTGCCGGCCTGCTCTCGCGGCTTTTTGGCCTCCACTATGCCGTGTCGCGCGGCCACGGTAAGCCAGTAATAGGCCTCCGGAACGTTTTTGGTCAAATCCCGCCCCTCCCAAAACAGCAGGCCAAGGTTGTACTGCGCCTTGGGGTCGCCCAGCTCGGCCGCGCGGGTGAGCAGGCGCTGGGCCTCGGCCGGATTCCTGGCCACGCCCTTGCCGCCATCAAGCAAAAGCAGCGCCAGGTTGCACATGGCCCCGGTGTGGTTGCGCTTGGCGGCCTCGCGGTACCAGCGGGCGGCGGAGGCGGCGTCCTTCGGCACGCCCTTGCCCTGCTGGCAGTGCAGGGCGAGGGAATACTGCGCCCGGGCGTGACCGTTCTTGGCGGCCAGCGCCAGCCAGTGGGCGGCCTGGGACACGTCCTTTTTGACGCCGATGCCCTGGGCGTACATTTGCGCCAGCAAATACTGGGCGCGCGGATGGTTGGCCTCGGCGGCCTTTTGCATCCAGGCCGCGGCCTTGGTCTCGTCGCGCTCAACCCCCTGCCCGCGCGAATACGCAAGGGCGAGGTTGTACATGGCCTTCACATGTCCCTTCTTGGCGGCGGCCTCGTAGTAACGCGCGGCCTCGGCCAAGTTCATGGGCACGCTGTGGCCCGAACTCTCCATCTCCGCAAGATTATACATGGCGGCTACTATGCCCTGGTCCGCAGCCTTCTTGTAAAACACGGCGGCTTGCGAGGCGTTGCGCGCCACGCCGTGGCCGTCGTCATAGACCAGGGCGAGGTTGAACTGGGCGTCGGCCAGGCCTTTCTCCGCGGCGAGGGTCCACCAGCGCACGGCCTCGGCCGGAGCCTTTTGCACGCCGTCGCCCGTGGCCAGACACACGCCGACTTCGTTCTGGGCGTGGACATCGCCCTCCTGGGCCTTGGCGAGCAGAGCCTTAAACCGGGGGCTGGCGGGGCGAGCGGAATCCGGCTCCAGCACGGAGGGCTGGGCCGGGGTGGTTTTGCTGGCCATGGCCGCGCCGGGCAGCGCCAAGGCACAGGCCAGAACAGCTGCAACGATGGGGGTGCGAAAGGATGAATGCCGGAGCAAGGGAGCCATTCTCGACACGAGCTGGGAACCTCCTGGGGGCGTGGGCGCCGGCTCACCTGCCGGCATACTGATCACTTTAGGCCCTGTGGCGTCCGATGTCCACACCTGGCCCGGCGTGGTGCACAGCGTACGTTGTGACCAGCTTTGCGGCCGCGTGGGGACCATGGAAATAGGCTGCACATGCAAGGAGTACTACAATATGACTGCATAATTAGCCTATAGATAAATCTTTTAGGCTATGAACAGCGTCCCCAGAAATCAAACAGGCCATTCTATATCATATTTTTCAGGAATTGTCTGGACATAAACACGTGCGTTATTTAGATATGCGGAAAACGTTGCATCTGGAGCGCCTGTTTTGCGCGCCAAGATGTGGGAGGAAGTCCATGCGGTGTTTACTGCTGTTGAGAGATGCATTGGGGCGGCTGCCCACGGCGCAAGAACTGCATCAATGCGGATTCAGAGTCTCGGCCGCTGTCCTGACCGAGAGGGCCGAAGAGCCCGGCCAGCCAAAGAGCCAGGCCCTGGCGTGCGCGGCGGAGCCTCCCGCCAGCTATGGAGCGCTCCCGGCGACGCGGCCGCCCGCGCCCCCGCCGGCTCTGTCGCCGCCGCCGTCCATGCTCTCCATCATTGTGGCCGTGGCGCCCGCGGCCCTGGAGCGCTCCAGTGGTTCCGGCGGGGCCTAGCGCCAGGGCAGGGTGCGCCAGGGACGCCCCCCGGTGCGGAAAGAGGGGGGCGTCCCCGCGCGGGGATTATGCGGACTGGACGGGGATGCGGCGGGGCGAGGCCTTTTCCAGCCGGGGCAGATGAATGGTCAGCACGCCGTCCTTGAGCGAGGCCTTGATGTGCTCGCGGTCCACCAAGTCGGAGAGGCTGACCGCCCGGATATACTCGCCCGGGCCGAACTGCACCTCAAGAAAGGTCTCCTTCTCCGACGCGGCCTGTCCGGCGCGGCCGGTGACGACCATTTCGTTCTCGTTGATGTCGATCTTCAAATCCTCCCGGCGCACGCCGGGAATATCCATGTAAACGTAGAAGCCGTCTTCACGCTCCAGAATGTCCGTGGCCGGGCTCACGCGGGGCAGAGGCTTGGCCTCGGTCCTGGCTTCCAGGTCTGTATTGCGTTCGGTCATGGCGTTTCCCTCCTTCGGCCGGCCTTAGGCCACGTCGATGCTGATCTTGCGGGGCTTGCACTCCTCGCACTTGGGCAGAACCACGGTGAGCACGCCGTCGGCCAGCGTCGCCTTGACCCCGTCTCGGTCCACCGGCACGTTCAACGCCACCACGCGTTGGAAGAACCCCGCCGGGCGCTCCTGACGGAAGTACTTGCCCTGCTCCGTTGGGCGTTCGCCTTTGAGGATCAGGCTCTTGTCGGTCAGCGTCAGCTCCAGGGCCTCCAAAGGCAGGCCGGGCAGCTCGGAGCGGACGTAATAGGACGCGTCATCCTCACTGACATTCAAGGGCGGGTAGGCCAGCCGGCGTCCATCGGCCAGCTGCGGCTTGAAGAACTCCTCAAACAGCCGGTCGAACCGGCCGGGGAAGGCATAAAGGGTGTTGAAGTCCAGCACCATAGCGCTACCTCCTTATAAACTGTTGTGACCGAGAAATAGACACGCGTTGCGCGCAGTCAAGACTATTTTCAACAGTTTCTACAGGAGGCGGCGAGAGACAAAGATAATTTTACACAGGGTAATGCAGCGGCGGGAGAATGCTGTGGATAAAATCGGGAGGGTTGGTGGATGATGCTGAACAAGGTTGTGCGCCGCGTTCCGGTTCCCCCGGATGGATTCCGGCCCCCTTTTGTCCGGGCCTGCGAATCACTCTTGCGGCGCACGTTGCTCTTTCGTGGCGAGGGGCGGCTCAATCCGCCATTCTGTGGTGAGAGTCTCCGCGTCTATTCTGGTTCACCCTCCGTTGCGGTCTGTGCCGGGGTCCCCCCGCCGGTGCTTCCGTGGCGGTCCCTACTTTGAGAGATAAACACGGGCAGCGCGTTGTAAAGCCCTGCGAACGACGGCCATGCAAAAAAAACGACATTGCCAGAGCGGCCGGGACTTGGCATTCTGCCTTGTGCGCCCTGGCGGCTGGCCACACACGGCGCAACATGGCAGGATAAGGCAATTTCTGTGCAGCATTCGGCATGGCCAGCCGCGCGCGGAAGCGCTACCAATGCGCTTGCGCCCCCGATTCGCCCGGGCCGGTCCGGCAAGGCCGGGAAATCCAAAGCGGGCGATTTCGCATGGACCACGACCAATCCCAAGGAGGCCGCCAATGAAAAGCCCCGTGTATTTCTGGAACCTGCGCGCCAGCCTCAAAGCGCCCTACCCCGAGCGCATGCGTCGGCTCATCGCCCGCACCGGCTTTGCCGAAAACGTGAGCGGCGGCGAACTCACCGCCATCAAGATCCACTTCGGCGAGCGTGGCGTCACCGGCCATGTGCAGCCGCTCATGCTCAAGCCCATTGTCGAGGCGCTGGCCAAGGCCGGTGCGCGGCCCTTTCTCACCGACGCGAGCACCCTTTACGTGGGCCAGCGCGGCGAGGCGGTAAGCCACGCCATGCAGGCCGCGCACCACGGCTACGACCCGCTGCTGCTCGGCGCGCCGGTCATCATCGCCGACGGCCTGCGCGGCGGGAGCCAACGCCTTTTGCCGGTCAAGGGCAAACACTTCGCCGAGGCCTTCGTCGCGGCGGACATCGCCGACGCCGACCTGCTCGTCTCCGTGAACCACGCCAAAGGGCATGAGCTGGCGGGATTTGGCGGCGCGCTCAAGAACATCGGCATGGGCGGGGCCAGCAAGCAGGGCAAAATGCAGCAGCATGTCACCACCGGCCCGCAGGTCCACGTGGACAAGTGCATCGGCTGCGGGGCCTGCGTAGGCATGTGCGCGGCCGGCGCGCTTTCCCTGGCGGAGGCTCCCGTTCCGGCCGGTGACGGCAAGGGGCCGAAAAAGCACGTGCTCTTCGACCGCGCGCGCTGCATCGGCTGCGGGGCCTGCTTTCTGGCCTGCAAGACCGAGGCGCTGTCCATCGACTGGCAGACCAATGTCGGCGAATTTCTGGAGCGCATGATCGAATATGCCGCGGCCATTCTGCTCTCGCGGCCCAAGCCGAGCCTGCACGTCAGCTTCGTCACCAACGTCACGCCCGACTGCGACTGCATGGGCTTCTCGGACGCCTGCATCTGCCCGGACGTGGGGGTTCTCGCCTCGCTGGACCCGGTGGCCATCGACCAGGCCAGCATCGACCTCATCAACAAGGCCGAGCCGCTGTGGCCCAGCCACCTGCCCAAGGGCCTCAAAGCCGGCGACGACAAATTCCTGGCCATGCGGCCGCACCTGCCCCCGGCCATGGGGCTGGACTACGCCGAACAGCTTGGCCTGGGCACGCGCCAGTACGAACTCGTGGCCCTGTAGCCGCGCGGCGCCGCCGCCAAATGCGGCCACATCAACAACAAAGGGGCCGCAAGGCCCCTTTGTTGTTGCGCGCGCATGGCGCCCCGTGGTGTTTCCACAAAATAGCGCCGCCTGCCTGACGCAAATAGCCGGTGGACATCAGGCCAAGCGGAGAAGACGAGCGCCGCGCAGGCCGTTGCGCGCGGCTAAATAGCCAGGGGCGGCAGCAGCGGTGAAAGGCCGCGCAGCAGCAGCGACACAATGGCCTCAAGGTCGCTCTCCATGTGCTCTTCCACGCCCAGGGACACGCTGTCCTTAATGGTGCGCGCAATGCGCCGGGGATCGAGAAAAGGGCTCATGGCCTGCAGGAGCAGCGTGGCCACGCGATTGGTGTCGCAAGGGAGGACTTGGCCGCGGTCCACGCCGGCCTGGACGATGCCGGCCAGAAAAACCACCATGCGGCTCATGTGCTCCAGCATCACCGGCCAGTTCTGCTCGGCGGCGGCGACGAACATGTCGTATACGCCGGTGTTGGAGAGAATTTTGCTGCGGATGTGCCGGTGGCAGGCCAGCAGCAACCGTGGCAGATTCTCGGCCGCCGGAGCGCCGGGATCGATGGAATCGGGCCAGGTGTTCTCATACTCCATGATCAGGCGGTCGCAGATGCAGCCGTTGATCTCCTGCTTGGAGCGGAAGAAGCGGTAGATGTTGGCCGGGCTCATGCCCAGGCGCGCGGCCACATCGGCAAGCGTGGTTTTGCTGTACCCAACGGAGCGGAACATATTTTCCGCTGCGGTGGCGATGGCCTGTCTGGTGGCCTCGGTATCAGTGCTTTTCGGACGGGGCATGAACTATCCTTTACGGCAGGCTGCACCGGCGCAGGGACAGCCAAATGGCATAATGTTGTTTGAAACCTGCCAGAATTTCGCCCCCCCGTCGAGAAAAGAATGGAGCCCCCCGCGTTAGGACCCTGGCGCGACGAGATCAAGCGTTTGCAGCCACTGCTCCGCGTCGGTGCTGAAGTAGCGGGCGCAGTTCTCACGCAGCCAGGCATCCATCTCATCCGCGCCGCGCCCGGCGCATTGGGCAAAAAGCTCCGGCGCAAGAGGGATGAAGGTGTCCAGCACGGCCGGATCAAAGTGCGATCCCCGCTCGCTCGCCATCATCTCCAGGGCGCGCGCCACAGGCAAAGCCTGCTTGTAGGGCCGCGCGCTGGTCAGGGCGTCAAACACGTCGGCCACGGCGAAGACCCGCGCCGTGAGCGGAATCGCCTCGCCTTTGAGCCCGCCGTCGTAGCCGCCGCCGTCGTAGCGCTCGTGGTGCCGGCCAATGACCTCCGCCGCGTCGGCCAGCCAGCGCGCGTGGGAAACAATGTCGCGCCCGTGCGAAACATGCAGGCGCATCTCGGCCATCTCCTCCGGTGTCAGCGGGCCGGGCTTGCGCAGCACGGCGTCGCGCACGCCGATTTTGCCCACATCGTGCAGAAACGCGCCCTTGATGAGCGCGCGCATGACCGCCGGAGCCAGGCGCAGGGCCTCGCCCAGGCGCACGGCGTAGAGCGTCACGCGGTGGCTGTGTTCGTCCGTGTCGCTATCGCGCTTGGCGCTGGCGCGCCCCAGCACGCTTAAGGTCTCCAGGTTGGCCTCCATGAGCTCCACAGAGGCGGCGTACATGCGCCGCAACAGCCGCAGCAGCACCGGATAGAGCAGCCCCGAGGTCGCCAGCACCAGCGACACCGCCAGGGAAAGCGTGATCCACATGCGCAGCTGGGCGTCGCGGATGACCGCCTCGCGCACGGCGAAAAGGCTTTCGGCATAGGCGACGGCCACCCCGCGCGAATTCCTCAGGGGGATGAGCATGTGCAGGTACGGGCGCGCGCCAATAACCGCCAGCTCATACCGGGGCTCCACGGAGTCGCCGGCCTGGCTCTCCGGCAGGGCGTAGCGGTGGTCCGCAAGCCAGCGGTCCAGCTCCCTGTTGTCAAAGTCCGGGTTGCGGTTTACCGCGGCCTCGACGCCCTGAGCATCCATCACCGAAATCCGCGCGGAGACGCCCAAGTGCCTTGGCTGGCTGAATATCTGGAAAGTATCGACAATACGCTGGAGCTGCGCGTGGTCGCCCAGTCCGGGGGCGTTCAGCTCCGCCGCCGCCAGCCGCTCAAAGCGCTCCGAGGCGTACAGCACGCCATCGCGCAGGCTGGCGGTGAAGCGCGCGCGCTCCATTACATAGAACCCGACGGCTGTAAGGACGCACACAACCAGAGTGAGCCCCAGCAGACGTTTGAGAAGCATGCGGCGCAACGACTGCGCAAAAAGCGCCCGGTCCGTCCATGTGTGCGGCAGTTTCCTCAGCATGGAACGAACCTCCTTGCCGGCCCTCCAAGCCGGGCGGCGCAGGGGAAAGGCCGCAACCGCCCGGAAGAAGACCACCCATTGCCCGAGGGGGAGGAAGGGCTCCCCCCGGGCGTTTTCGGCGGCGCGCGCCCTTGCCTTGCGCACGTCGCCTGGGCGGCAACGTCAATGCTGTGCTGGCACTGCCCGGTGAGCGAAAGAACTACGGAAACGGCAGCGCGGCCAAAGCCGACACGCTCATGCACTCCGCGTGGTACAGGCAACCGCCCTGGTCGCAATAGCCCTGGGCGGCGGTGCCGAAGCAGTCGAAACTGCCCTCTGCGCGCTGGGCCAGCCGCACCTGCTCAATGCGCGCAAGGATTTTTTCCCGTTCCTCCTCGCTCTTAAACGTCAGCGCCGTTGTAGGCCGCGCCGCGGCCTTGCCTCTGGAACGTTTTTTCACACCCTCAGTCTGTCCGCTCATAAGCCCCCCGTGGTCAAAGGTATTTTTGACGCCTCAAAAATGCTTTGCTCGCGAATGCAGCGTCCGGCCGGGCGCACCCTGTTTTATGAATAATTTAAATTTTAATTATGATTTAGTCAACCTGTTCTGAAGCACAAAACACAGTCCTCGACAGTGATAGCTTCTTCATCTATTCAGCGTTCATTCTTTCCTGCGGCGCGCCAGGATTACGGCCGCAAAGGACACACAATGTCGAAGCATTTTGTTCTGCCAGCGTTTCTGCTCGTCCTGTTCGGCCTGCTTGGCGGCTGCGCGGCGCGGCCCGGCCCGGAGCTGCTGGCCCCCTTGGCGCAGCCGGTCTCCACCCAACGGCAAGTGGAGCTGACCGTGGCCACCGACCGCGAGCCCGACGTCAAAAACGCCGGGAACTTCACCAACAACCGGTCCTACTGCCTGCACTTCGCGCACTATGTCATCTCCATTCCGCCCAACCACAAGACCTCGGGCATCGAGTGGTCGCCCTCGCACGTGGGAGACCCAACGCGGAGTTTTACCACACTCTCCTACACTCCGCTGCCGGACAACTACCTCACCGCCGAGCGCGAAGGCGAGGCGCTGAACAACGCCACGGCCTCCCCGGACGCGGCCAGGACGGCCGTTCACACACAGCCGGAGCAGCCGGTCCTTTCCGCAATGCCGGGAGCTCCGGGCCTGCCCGATCAGGAGGCGCCCGACCAGAAGAGTCTGGCGGTGCAAGCGAGCCTGCCCGACCCCGCGCCAGCCAAATCGCCTGGGCAAGAGACCGGCCAGGGCGAAGCCGACAAGCACGACGCAGGCAGCGTCGTCGTGTTCGTGCACGGCTACAACACCAACTACGCCGAATCCGTGCTGCGCATGGCCCAGCTTTTGGCCGACAACCCCTCCACCGGCGAGGCCATTCTCTTCGCCTGGCCCTCGGACGGCAGCCTTTCCGGCTACGTGGCCGACAAGGACGCCGCGACCTTCGCCCGCGACCACCTGGTGCGCCTGATCACCGCCCTGGCCAACGACCCGCGCCACCGCGACATCACCCTGATGGCGCACAGCATGGGCTGCTGGCTCACCATGGAGGCCTTGCGCGAACTGCGCCTCACCGGGCAGGGGCGCGTGCTCGACCGGCTGGGCGCGGTGATTCTGGCCGCGCCGGACATCGACCTCGACGTGTTCCGCGCCCAGGCCCAGGTC
>MNUQ01000174.1:10489-21643 GCA_001871085.1 Desulfovibrionaceae bacterium CG1_02_65_16 | reverse complement strand
GCGCCGTTGATGGCCAGCAGCAGGTTCTGCTGGGCGGGCTGCCCGCCGTTACTTGAAGAGTCGGCGCAGATCATTGTAGGTGGCGAAGATCATGAGCGCCGCCAGCATGGCGAGGCCCAGGCGCATGGCCGCGTTGCGGGCGCGCACGCTCAGCTTTCTGCGCGTCACGCCCTCCAGGGTGAAAAGCGCCAGGTGCCCGCCGTCGAGCACCGGGATGGGCAGCAGATTCACGAAGCCCAGGTTGGCCGAAAGCGCGGCGGCCAGCGCAAACACGCCGATCATGCCCTCCTGCGCCTCGCGGTTGATGAGCTGTACGATGAGGATGGGCCCGCCGATGGAGTCGGCCGGGATAACGCGTTCAATCATTTTGATGAGCGCGGTGACCATGTTGACGATGGCCCGCCAGGTTTCCGTGCCGGAAAGCTTGAGGCTTTGCGCGGCGTCCAGCTCCAGGGTGACGATTTCCCGCGCGGCCACGATGCCGAGCATGGGGGACTGCACCGTTTCGCCGAAGACGTTTTTGCGCTGGCGCAGCTCCGGGGTCACGCTGATGGTCACGTGCTCCTTGCCGCGTTTGATTTCAAGCGTGAGCGGCCGTCCCTCCGACCCCTGGACCTCCTTGGTCAGGTCCTCCCAGAACGTGAGGCTGTGGCCGTTGGCGGTGAGGATGTTGTCGCCCGCAAGAATGCCCGCGCTGGCGGCCGGGCTGTCAGGCAGCACTTGGCCAATGGTGGGGGCGAGCCCCATTTGCCCCTGGCTGGCGAACAGCGCCCAGTAAATAGCCCAGGCCAGGATGAAGTTGAACACCGGGCCGGCGGCCACAACGCACATGCGCTGCCACACGGGCCGCAGGCTGAACAACAGCTCCTTGGGGAACTGCTCGCCGTCCGCTGTCCGGGCCTCGGGTTCGCTCAGGGCCTCGGGCCCGGGCTCGGCGTCGTCCGGCGACTCGCCCGCGAGCATGACATAGCCGCCCAGCGGCACGGCGCACAGGCGGTATTCGGTCATGCCCGAGCGGAAGCTGAAAATTTTAGGTCCAAAGCCAAGGGCGAAGGCCTTGACTCCGATGCCAAGTAGCCTGGCCACAAGGAAGTGTCCAAGTTCATGGAAGAAAATCAGTCCGCCAAGGACCAGCACAACGGCGATGACACCCACGAATAGCTCCTTGCCGCGCCCGCCATGTTGCGGGGCGTGCGTCTGGTTCAGCTAAGTCCGGCTCCCGAACAGTCAATATCGGTAATGAGCTCGCGTCTGGTTTCGGCGTCCACGGCCAGCAGATCGTCGGCTCCGGCGTCTTCCGGCAGAGCCTTGTGGCGGGCAAGCGCCATTTCGATGAGCCGAGGAATATCCATAAATTTTATGCGATGTTGCAGAAAAAGCGCCACGGCGGCCTCATTGGCGGCGTTCAGCGCGGCCGGATGGCTGGGACTCGCCGCAAAGGCCTCTTTGGCCAGACGCAGGCAGGGGAAGCGCTCCTCGTCCGGCTCCTCGAAGGTCAGGCTGCCCACTTGCGCCAGGTCCAGCTTCGGCATGTCGAGCGTAACGCGGCGCGGAAAGCACAGGCAGTGCGCAATGGGGATGCGCATGTCCGGCACGCCCAGGTGCGCCAGCTGCGAGCCGTCCACATATTCCGCCAGGGAGTGCACGATGCTTTGCGGATGCACCAGCACGCGGACGCGCGACACGGGCAGGCCGTACAAGTGGCAGGCCTCGATGATCTCCAGCCCCTTGTTCATCAGGCTGGCGGAGTCGATGGAGATTTTTGCGCCCATGCTCCAGGTGGGATGGCTGAGCGCCTGTTCCGGCGTCACCGCGGCCAGAAACGCCGCGTCGCGTCCGCGGAACGGCCCGCCCGAGGCCGTGAGGATGAGCCGCGCGAGTTCCCTCGCCGCGCCCTCGGACGTGTCCGCGTGGCCGCACAGGGCCTGGAACAGGGCGTTGTGCTCCGAGTCCACAGGCAAAATGACGGCGCCCGATTCGCGGCAGGCACGGCGGATGAGCCGCCCGCCGATGACCAGGCTCTCTTTGTTGGCCAGCGCGATGCGCTTGCCTTTTTGCGCCGCCGCCAGCGTGGGCAGAAAGCCCGCCGCGCCCACAATGGCCGAGAGCAGCAGGTCGTTTTCCGCACTGGCCGCTATGTCCGTGTAGGCCGTGGGGCCCACGAGGATTTCCGGCGCGTAGCCCGCTGGCAGCAGCGTTTTGAGTTCGCGCGCGGCCGCGTCGTCGAGCACGGCGAGGGTCGCGGGGCGCAGCAGCGTCGCCTGTCCGGCCAGCCTGCGGGCGTTGCGTCCCCCCGCCAGGGCGGTGACATTGAAAAGTTCGCGATGCTCCGCCACCACGCGCAGGGCGCTGACGCCGATGGAGCCCGTGCTGCCGAGCACGGCCAGCCGGCGCGGGAAGGGCGCGTTTGGCGCAAGGGGCGGCCAGATGGAGATGTAGGACTTCATGGCGCGGCGTCAGTTGAAGAAGCTGAAGGCCAGCTTGCACAGGGCGTAGCAGGGCAGGGCCAGCAGCAGGCTGTCGATGCGGTCCAGCAGGCCGCCATGCCCAGGCAGCAGCGTGCCGGAGTCCTTTATGGAAAGACGACGCTTGAGGGCGGATTCGAAGAAATCGCCCAGTTGCGCGGCGATGTTGAGAACCGCGCCCAACAGCAGCCAGGCCAGCACCGGCGCGTCGCCGAAGCGGAGGCCGAACGCCGTGACCGCCGCCATGCAGCCCGCCATGCCGCCAATGCTGCCGGCCCAGGACTTCTTGGGGCTCACCTGCGGCCAGATGTGCGCCTTGCCGAAGTATGTTCCGGCGTAATAGGCCGCGGTGTCCGAGGCGGCGGTGGAGAGCAGCACAAGGATCATCTCGCTGGTGGAGAGCGTGAGCGCGAATTGCAGCATGAGCGGCAGGTAGCCCACGCCGGCCATGAGAATCAGCTCATCGGTGAAGTCCGCGCGCTCCTGGTGGGCGCCGTAGCGGAAAAGAAAGCGCAAGGCCAAAAACCAGAAGCAGCCGGCCAGAATCCAAAGGGCGCTCTGCGCTCCGCAGAATCTGAGGGCGAGCAGCAGAACCGCTCCAAGGGCCGCGCCGGTGACGCGCAGGGTTTTGTGCTCCGGGCCGGGGCGGAACATGGCCGTGAATTCCCACTGGCCCAGTAAGGAAACGGCAAGCAGCACCAGCAGCACCAGGATTCCGCCCTGCCAAAGGGCCAGGGCCACAAGCGCCGCGGCGAGGCCAGCGGAGAGGATGCGCTGCTGATGGGCGGATGCTGGCACGAATACTCCCGGTGAATAGATGAGGGGCGCGGCAATGTTCCGAGGCCTTGTACTCCATTCCCGGCCAGCGGGCAACCGTGGTCGTTCCCCCTTTCCTCCCGCCGCATGCGTATGCTATATGTGGACAATAGGCGGCCGGCAGGGCCGCGCGCACGCGAACATGGGGGCTGGACATGGCGGAAGAACGCAATGACGTTGCCGGGAAATGCCGGATGAAGCCGGAGGAAGGGCGGGCCGGCGAGGCTGGCGGCGAAGCCGGACTCATGGCCGGCCAGACCGTTGAGGCCTTGCGGGAGCAGGTGGCGGTGCTCACCGAGCGTCTGTCCCACCTGACCGATATCGGACTGGCGCTCTCCGGCGAGCAGAACCGCGACCACCTTTTCGAGATGGTCGTCGGCCTGGCGCGGTCCATAACCGGCGCGGACGCAGGCACCCTCTACATTGTGGATGACAAGGCGCAGAACCTGGAATGGGCCGTGATGCAGAACGACACCATGGGCGTGCGTTTGGGCGGGGCCAGCGGCAATCCCATCACCCTGCCGCCCGTGCGCCTGTATACGGCGGAGGGCGCGGAAAACCACGCCAACGTCTCCTCCCATGTGGCGTTGACGCGAGAGGTGGTCAACATCGAGGACGTATACTGCGCCGAGGGTTTCGACTTCACCGGCACCCGCCGCTACGACGCCTCCACGGGATACCGCTCGCAGTCCATGCTCGTCATTCCCATGGTGAACCACGAGCACGAGATCATCGGCGTGTTGCAGCTTTTGAACGCCAAGGACAAGCAAACCGGCGTGGTGCGGGCCTTTTCCCCGGTGGGGCTGGCGTCGGTGCGCTCGCTGGCCAGCCAGGCCGCCGTGGCCCTCACCAACACCCAGCTCATCAACGGCCTCAAGGCCCTGCTGTATTCCTTCATGCAGAGCATCGCCGCGGCCATTGACGCTAAAAGCCCGTACACGCGCGGCCACATCGACCGCGTGGTGGACCTGACCATGCGCATCGCCGAGACCATCAACGCCCAGAAGCAAGGGCCTTACAAGGACGTGCGCTTCGACGAGAACGAGATGGAGGAGCTCAAATTGGCCGCCTGGATGCACGACGTGGGCAAAATCACCACCCCCGTGCATGTGGTGGACAAGAGCACCAAGCTGGAGGCCATCTTCGACCGTGTGGAGGTCATCCGCACGCGCTTCAAGCTCATCGGCAAGACCATCCAGGCGCAGCTGCTGGAGAAGCTGCTGGAGCTGGCCAGCGCCGGGGCCGGCCGTGCGGAGATGTTCGCCGTCACCGAGGAGATGGAGAAGCGCCGGCAGGAGCTGGAGGACGACCTCGCGTTCGTCGTCTCGTGCAACAAGCCGGGCGAGTTCATGAGCGACGAGCGCATTGAGCGGGTGCGGGGCATAGCCGCGCGCACCTACAAGGACGGCGATGAGGAGCGCCCCTGGCTTACCGGGGATGAGCTCAGCAATCTCTGCATCCGCAAGGGCACCCTCACCGACGCCGAGCGCAAGATCATTGAGGACCACACCGTGGTCACCATCGACATGCTGACCCGTTTGCCCTTCCCCAAGCGGCTGGCGCGCGTTCCGGAGTTCGCCGGCGCCCACCACGAAAAGCTCGACGGCACGGGCTACCCCAACCACATCGGCGGCGACGCGCTCTCGCTACAGGCGCGCATCCTCGCCGTGGCCGACGTTTTCGAGGCGCTCACCGCCAAGGACAGGCCCTACAAGCAGCCCATGAAGCTTTCGCAGGCCATGAAGATCATGGGCTTCATGGTCAAGGACCGCCACGTGGACCCGGAGGTCTTCGGCCTGTTTCAGTCGGCCGGGGTGTATAAGGACTACGCCGTGACCCACCTGGACCCCTCGCAGCTGGATGACGGCTTGCCCGCTGGCTTGCCCGCTGGCTTGCCCGCTGGCTCGCCCACATCACCGCACCCGGCGGGAGCGTAAGCCGCCATGGGCGCCGCCATGTTCGATTCCCTGCACCGCCGCGTGCGCAAGCGCGGCATGCCGCCGGGCACGGTCACGTATGTAGGCCGCAGCCAGTCGCGCCCGGTGGCGCTGGAGGCCATCATCGTTGGGCCGGATGGCGTGCGGCGCGAGCTGCCGGACTCGCCCGAGGCCTGCGCCGCCTATGCCGATGCGTCGGGAATCATTGGCGGGCCGGGTTTTGTCTGGCTCAATGTGGACGGCCTGCACGACTCCGACTGCGTGACACGGCTGGGACGGGTGTTCGGCCTGCATCCGCTGGTGCTGGAGGACATCGTCCACACTGGCCAGCGCCCCAAGCTGGACGACCTGGACGATGCGCTGTTCGTTGTGCTCAAAATGCTGCGGTATGACGAACAGAGCCGAACCATTGAGGACGAGCAGGTGAGCCTGGTGCTCAAGCGCCGGCTGCTCATCACCTTTCAGGAAAAGGCCCACGGCGACGTGTTTGGCGAGCTGCGCAAGCGGCTGCTGGCAGGCGGAGGCCGGCTGTGCAAGAGCGGGCCGGATTACCTGTTGTACGCCCTCATCGACGCCGTGGTGGACAATTATTTCGTCGTGCTGGAGCGCATGGGCGAGGATATTGAGGAGATGGAGGAGAAGCTGCTCACCGCGCCTACGCCGGGGGAGCTGGAGACCATCCACGCCCTTAAGCGCGAGGCGCTGTTTTTGCGCAAGTTCGTTTGGCCCCTGCGCGAGGTGCTGGCAAGGCTGGAAAAGGGCGGCTACGAGCTGGTGGACGAGGCGACCATCGTGTACCTGCGCGACCTGTACGACCACACCATACAGGTGATGGACACCATTGAGACGTTCCGCGACATGCTCTCGGGCATGCTCGATCTCTACCTCTCCAATGTGAGCCTGAAGCTGAACGAGACCATGAAGGTGCTCACCATCATCTCGACCATCTTTATCCCCTTGAGCTTTTTGGCCTCGCTGTACGGCATGAACTTCAAGCACATGCCGGAGCTGGAGACCGAGTACGGCTACTACGTGGTGCTTGGCGTCATGGCCTCCACCGTGGCGGGGATGCTGTTTTACTTCAGGCGCAAAGGCTGGTTGGGCGGCGCCTAGGCATTGGCGGGCAAAGCCCGGCGCGGCTTCACGCAATTCTTCATAATCATTTTACGGTCAAAGCCCGGAAAGGGCTGTAAAACTGCCCACATGGCGGCTTGATTTTTGGCGTTTGCCATTAGGGTTAATGTAAGATAAAAAGTAAAATGTCGCGGCTAATTGCGTTTGCCCAGAAATCTGGCGCAGGGCGTCGCCGCGGCACCGCATGTGTTGAGCCGCTAGGAGGTCCGCACCGCGTCTGCGGGCTGGCGCTTACGAAACAGGAAAAAAGTTTTGCTGACCGCCGCCGCGGCCTACAAGGACATCATGAACGATCAGATCTTTTCAGTTGGGACTTTTGTGACGAACAGCAAAGTAGCGGAGTGGGGAACAGGCAAGGTGCTGGCCATGGGCGAGCAGGACAGACGCCGGGTCTTTTTTGAGTTCGGCGGCGAGCGTCTTATGCCGGGCGGCGTTCTTGTCGCGGTTCCGGAGCTGGTTGACCACCCGTTGTTTTCGCATCTGGATGCGCGGACGGATCTGCACGGCGCGCGTTCCTTCCTCCAGATGGAGCAGGCGTTCAAGGATGCCTATGGGCAGGGGTTTGACGATCCGAAATACCTTGAGCAGGAGCGGGACTACAAGGTGGCCGCCGCGACGCAGATGGCGGAGCTGTGCTCCAAGCAGGCGCTGAGCGATTTGCTTGGACGGGAGGACTACGCCGGGGTGTGCGACCGCGCCAAGCGGATTGTCAGCAAGGCGAATCTCATCTTTCCCAATGAGAAAATGGCCTTGAATGACGCCTTGAAGCGGGGCGCTTCGGAGCAACGGCTTTTCGCCACGCGGCTGTTCGAATTGCTGTACGGGGAAGGGGCCTTCGCCGTACGGTTTGAGGCCTTCACCGCCGCTCTGGAGGAGTTGGGCGCGCTCAAGTGGACCACCGCGACGTATTTTCCGTTTTTGGCCCAGCCGGAACGCTACCCCTTCGTCAAGCCGTCCTATGTGCAGGAGGCCGCAAAGGCCTATGCCTTCGACCTCGGCTACACCCCCCATCCCAATTGGCACAGCTACGCCCGGGTGATGACGTTTGTGCGGTATGTGGCCGATGCGCTGGAGCGGCGCGGGGGCCTCATCCCTCACGACTTCATTGATGTGCAGGGCTTCATCTGGTGCACGCTCCACGGTCCGACCAAGGCCGGCAAGGCCACCAAGGCCAAGGCCGCCAAGGTGTAAGCCGCCGGCGATCGGGGCTGGCTGGGGCCTTATCCGAGCAGCTTCACGTAGTCCTTCACAATGACCTTGAGGCCGAAGCCCGGGAAGTTCACGCGGTATTTGTCCGGCGGAATCTCGGCGATGATTTTGCCCTGGCCGAAGATTTTGTGCTCGCACAGGCCGAATTTGGTGTGCGCCGCGTCCATGGCCGATTTTGGCGGTGGCGCTGCGTCATACTGGGGGCGCGGGGCCTCGGCCGCGGAAACCGGCCTTGGCCCCGGACCATACGCCGGGCGCGGCGCGGGCTCCGGGCACACCACCGGGGCGAGGTAGCCGTCGTCGCGCGTCATGGTTCCGGGGCGCACCTGTTCGTCCTTGCGGCGCAGTCCGCCGGTGAATGTCTCCACATAGCGGTCGGCGACGGCGTCGGGCAGCTCGTTGACAAAGGGGCTCGGCACCGCCGGCTCGCGGCAGTTGTTGAAGCGGTTGAAGACCGACCCGGGAACGATGAGCGCCAGCTCGTCCTTGGCGCGCGTGCAGGCCACATACATCAGCCGGCGTTCCTCCTCCATGTCCTCTTGCCGCTGCATGGCCTTTTTGCTGGGGAAGCGCTCCTCCACCAGGTCGATGAGGATGACGGCGCGCCATTCCAGCCCCTTGGCCGAATGCACGGTGGAGAGCACCACGGCGTTGTCCGTGCGGTCGTCCTCGCCGGGGCTGCCGTCCAGGCACAGATCGGCCAGAAAGTCCTCAATGGTCTGGTAGTTCACCACAATCTGCGACAACTGCTCCAGCCCCGCCTGCCGTTTGGGGTAGTCATCGGGATACAGCTGCACCAAAATGGGCGCGTAGTGGCTCATGGCGCGGTCCAGCGCGGCGGCCGGGGCCTGGTTCAGGCGGCGCAGGGCGTCCAGCTCGGTCAGCAGGCCGGTCAAATCGGGGAAGCGTTTCTGGTGTTTCTCTATGGCCTTGGTGTCGCCGCCAAGCAGCGCGGTGGCGATTTTGCCCGCCGTTTTGGCGCCCACGCCCTTGAGAAAGCCCAGCACCCGCTGCCAGGCCAGCATGTCCGACGGGTTGGCCGCCAGGCGCAGGTACGCCAGAATATCCTTCACGTGGGCGGCCTCGTGGAAGCGCACCCCGCCGTACTTGCGGTAGGGCAGGCCGACGCGCGTCAGCGCCACCTCCAGCGGGTAGGACTGGTACCCGGCGCGGAAAAGCACGGCGATTTCGTGCAGCGGGTGGCGCGAGGCCATTTCCGCAATGAGCCCCACCACCTGCGTGGCCTGCGACTGGTCGCTCAGGGTCTGGATGATGCGCGGCCGCGCGCCGCCGGAGCGGTCGGTGAAAAGGTGTTTTTCGAACTTCTGCTGCGCTCCGGCGAGGATGATGTTGGTGAGGTCCAGAATGGGCTGCGTGGAGCGGTAGTTCTGCTCCAGGCGGATGAGCTTGGCGTTTTTGAAATGCTGAGGAAAATCGAGGATGTTGGCCACCACCGCGCCGCGGAAGGCGTAGATGGACTGGGCGTCGTCGCCAACGGCCATGACGTTGCCCGTCTCGCCGGTCAGCAGGCGCACCAGCCGGGCCTGCACCAGGTTGGTGTCCTGGTATTCGTCCACCATCACATAGGGATAGCGGCGGCGCAGGCTGTCGCGGATGTCCGGGTGCTCCAACAGCAGGCGCTCCAGCTCGAAAAGCAGGTCGTCGTAGTCCAGCAGGCCCTGGGAGCGCTTGGTTTTGGCGTATTCCTCGGCCAGGCGCTCAATGTCCGCCTGATAGCACAGCAGGTGGTAGGCCTCGCGATCGAGCACGGCCTGGATGGACAGCTCCTTGTTGCGGCTTTTGGTGATGACGTCGGCCAGCGTGGCGCGCTTGGGGTAGCCCCGGTCGCCCTTGCCCAGGTCCAGGTGGTTCTTCAACTCGCCGAGCAGCTCCTCGGAGTCGGAGCGGTCCATGAGGCTGATGCCGTTGGCGTAGCCCGCCTCCAGCGCGTTGCGGCGCAGCACGGAGTAGGCGAAGGAGTGGAAGGTGCCGCCGCTGGCCCCGGTGAGCGGCCGGCCCAGCACTTGTCCGGCGCGGTGCAGCATCTCCTGGCTGGCCCGGCGGGTGAAGGTGAGGAGCAGGATGTTCTCCGGCGAGACATATTCCTGCACCAGGTGCGCCAGCCGGTAGACGATGGTGCGCGTTTTGCCGCTGCCCGCGCCGGCGATGACGAGCACAGGCCCGCCCGTGTGCAGCACGGCCTCCAACTGGGCCGGGTTCAGTTCGTGCTCAAAGTCTATGCCGGCCATGCGTCGCTCGCGCTCATAAGATCAGTCCGCCTCGTGTCTCTGGTGTATCCAGTCCAAAATACCGCAGCGCAAGAACCCCGGCCTCGCGCACGCGTTCGGCATCGCCCACGGTGCTGGCGAAGAACGCGTCGTCCGGGGTGTGCATGCCGAAGCGTCCAAAATGCCCGAATACGGCCTTGCGGTCAAAGCGCGCCTTGAGATCAAATCCGCGCTGCGGCACGCAGATGAGATCGGGTGCGTTTTCAGTGCCATACAGCGAGCGGCCATCCAGCACCCGCCGCATGACCGGCTCTCCCTCCCGTGTCAAGTTGGTGAGCAGGGCGCGCAGGTCGGCCAGCAGGCCTGGCTCGTCCGCCTGTCTGACGCCGCCGCGCGCGTACACGCCCGCCCGGTGCAGCACAATACGCCCGGGATCGAGCGCGAAGGCGCGCGTGCCCTCGCCGATGCAGCCCGCGTCCCACTCATCGCGCGCGGGTCGCGACAAGCGCAGAAAGCCGGCGTCCGCGAGCACGCGGTTCAAGTCCACCTCGGTTTCGAGCGCGCAGAAGCCGTGGTCGGCCAGGGCGATGAGCCCCTTTGGTCCGGGCAGGGCGTCGTACCTGTCCAGCACCTCGCCCACAAGCGCGTCCCACTCGGCAAGCAAGGCCATGCAGGCCCCGTGCAGCGCGTGGGTTTCTTCCGCCACGGCGGGAAAGAAGAAATGGAACAGCCGGTCCGTCTCGGTCAGCACGCACACAAACGCATCCCAGGCCAGGTCCGGCCATAGCAGGTTCAGCGCAGCGCGCCGCCCGGCCAGCGATGCCCGCAGCTGCGCAAGCAGATATTCCGGGTCGCCGGCGCCACGTGTGGTGTCGCCCTCCACGCGGTAGCCCGCCGCGCGCAATGGCCCCAGCAGAAACGGCGGATACACTGCCTGCGCCAGGCTTTCGGCCACGAAGCCCGCCACCAGCATGCCGCGCATTGGCCGCGCCGGCGACATGTTCGGCAGATTGAGCACGCGGGACACCAGCCCCGCCCCGCCCAGGCGGTCGAAGATTGTCGGCACACGCACATCGTTGAAGTTGGCGATGCGCAGGGCGTACGTCGCGGGGTCGAGCACCGTGAAGCCGTGCACGCCGTGCTCGCCCGGGCCGCGCGCGGTAAAAAAGCTGGTCCAGTTGACGGGCGAAAGCTCCGGCAACTCCGCCTCGAAGGGGCGGGCAAACGGCAGCAGGCGCGAAACGTTGGGCAGGCTCGGCGCAAGCTTGCGGGCCAGCGAGTAAGGCAGGCCGTCCAGGCCGAGGACAAGCAGGCGCGGGCGTGGGGGGGCGGCGGTCATAGCGGGCGGGCGTCGAGATGGCGGGG
>MNUQ01000174.1:0-10473 GCA_001871085.1 Desulfovibrionaceae bacterium CG1_02_65_16 | reverse complement strand
CAAGGCCCTTTGGAATCCCCGGAGGGAAAGGCTGGGGGCATTGAGGGCTCTTTGCGAGGAGCGGAGACGGAGCCCCGGCGCCTCGCGGCAATCGGGGGCGCAGGGGGCCTTGTGCCCCCTGCACGCCGGAGGCATGCCTTTCCCCGCCGCAGAGCTAGGCCAGCTCGACATCGTACTTTTGCATGAAGTGCGCCGGGTTATAGGACATTTTGGCTTTGCGCAGCCCCTCGTCGCCGAGGTCCTGTTCGCGGTTAACAAAGGTGAAGCGGTCCTCCTGGGCGGCCAGGAAGTGGCTGTTGATGGCCTGATAGATGCCTTTGTAGCGCGTATCGCCCTTTTCAAAGTGGATGACCATGGTGTCTTTGTTCAGGCATTCGCCCACGGTATAGGCCACCACCTTGCCGCCGATGCGGATGGTGCCGCCGAGCAGGCTGCCCAGGCGGTCAAAGACCTTGAGCACGCGGCTGATGGCCTCGTTTTCGGCCGCCAACGCTTCGGAAGGGTGCTCCTGCCAGCCGTGCCATTCGGCCTGCATGTCGAGAACCTCCTCCACGCAGTCGGCCTGCATGGGCGTGTACTCGAAGATGTTGCCGCGTTCGAACTGGTTGAGCAGGTTCTTTTTTTTGTGGAACTTGTTGCCCTTGAGCTCCACAAGCTCCTGCACGGAGTACACGTAGTCGAAGTGGTCGCGGGCCTCGGTGGCGGTAAGGCGCGCGCCGAAGGCCTGCTTCCAGATGGTGAGCAGGGCCTCGGGCACGCGGGTGAAGCGCGCCGGTCCGGCCAGGCAGGGAAGTTGCGCCCAGTCCACCTTGCTCCAGTCGCCCACGGGCGCCCAGAAGATGTCGTTGCCCTTGGTCTGCCGCAGCCATACCAGCCCGTTGTCGAAGCGCCACTTGAGGCCGTAGTGGGGGGCCCAGCCGTAAAGGTTGGCGAAGGCGTAGTCGGAGGTGACCTCCGGGCAGGCGGCCAGCGCGGCCTTGTAGGCGTCCTGTTGCTTCAGGCAGATGTGTTCGAAAGTGTCGCAGGTGCTCATTGATGTGTCCCGTTCCGTGTTTTGGACATGGCGAAGCGTTGCCAGTCGCATCTGGTGAATATGTAGAAGAGAATGGCCGCCTGGCACGCCTGGGAGGCCAGCATGGAAATCCACACGCCCGTGGCCGTGCGCAGCACAATGTGCCCAAGAATGTAGGCCAGGGGCAGGCGCACCGCCCAGGTGCCAATGCCCATGCCCACGAGGTTGTACACAGTGGCCCCGGCCCCTGCCAGCGCCCCGGCCAGAATCATGGTGGTGAGGGTGAAGGGGATGGCCAGCACGTTGTACACAAGGTAGTTTTCGGCCTCGGCCTGTACTTCCGGCCGTGGGGCGATGAAGCCCGCGATGTCGTGCAGGAACGGCCAGATGACCACGGCCAGCACGCCGATGCTGATGAGTCCGATGGCCAGAATGCGCAGGCCTGTGCGGCGGGCCTCCTCGGATTTGCCCGCGCCAAGCAGGTGTCCGATCATGATGCTGGCCGTGAGGTTGAGGGCGAATGCGGGCAGAAAGAGCAGCGACTCCACGCGCGCGCCGGCGGCCATGCCGGCCAGGGCCACAACGCCGTTTTCCGGCAGGCTGGCGGTAATGGCGAACAGAATCAGGTAGCCGGAATGCCAGACGATCTGCATGAATCCCGCGGGCATGGCCACCTTGAACAGATAGGGAAAGGCGCAACGCACCCAGCGGTACGGCGCAAAGATTTTCCGGCGCAGGGTGCCGTCTCGCCAGAGCACATAGAGGCCGAAAATGGCGCCCAGCGTGATGGAGGAGAAGGTGGACCACACAACGCCGGTCACGCCGAGGTTTGGCAGACCAAAGAGGCCCAGGCCGAAGCCGATGTCGCCCAGGGTGTTCACCAGCGTCACCAGGATCATGGTGTACAGCGGCACCATGACTTGCTGTCGCGCGCGGAACACCGCGTTCTGCATGATCATCATGTAATAGGGCGGCAAGGTGTAGAGGAATATTTGCAGCACGTAGCGCGTCAGCGGCACGATGTCATCCGACACCTGCAGCGCGCGCACCAGCAGGTCGCGCAGGGGCAGGCCGATGAAGAGAAACACCAGGCCGGATACGGCGGCGATGAGCAGGCATAGGCCGATGTACCGCTCCGCGCGTTTGCGCCGCCCCGCGCCAAGCGACTGGCTGATGGCCGCGACAGCGCCGCCCGCCACGGCCGTGGCGATGATGAGAAACAGGAAAAGGGACTGGGTGATGATGCCGAGGCTGGCCTGCACGCGGTAATCAATGCGTCCGGCAACCCACACGTCAACGAAGCCGATGAGGAAGTTGAACAGCATCATGATCACCTGGGGCCAGGAGAGGCTCCAGATGACGCGGCTTTGGGATGGAGTGGGGATGGCTGGCTGCATTGGTGTCCTGCGGGAGCGCGAGGGGCGCAAGTTGTGGAAGTAGGCACGAATTCGCCCCTGCCAAGGGGCGTGCACGGAATTTCTTTACGCCGGACGCATGTTCTGCCATATTTAAGGGCAGAGTAGCGGCACATAAATGCCGCCCTGGAGGTGCCCATGAGCGGCGAGACGACCAGCGATAACGGACGGCGGGCCTCCGCGCCCGTCTTGCGTGTGCATTTGTGGTTGGAAGCAGAGGGGCGCATGCTCTTTGGCCTGGGGCGCATTCAGCTGCTTGAGCTGGTGCAGCGCCTGGGCTCGCTGAACCAGGCGGCGAAGGCGCTCGGCATGAGCTACCGCGCGGCCTGGGGGCGCATCAAAAGCACGGAGGAAGCGCTTGGCGAGCCGCTATTGGGCAAGGCCAGCGGCCGCAAAGGCTACGAGCTGACCCCGCTGGCCGAGCGGCTTCTCAAGGACTTCGCCCTGTGGCACCAGGAGGTGGAGGCCTTCGCCCTGCAGAAAGCCAAGGCGCGTCTGCCCTGGGATGTGCGCCCCTTCTCCGCCGATGCCGGCGCGACCGGCGCGAGCGGTGAAACCGGCAGGATTGACGAGCCTGGCGAGCCTGACATTCCTTCGGAATCCTAGCCCGACAGTTCCTTTGCCTCGCACACCTCAGCCATGAAAAACGCCCCCCGGCATCCGGACAAGCCGAACGCCGGGGGGCGGAATCACTTCAATCTGTAAGCCTAGCGCCGGCCGCGATCGCCGCTGCGGCCGCCACGGTCGCGGTCACGTCCGCGGTCGCGGTCGCCACGGCCGGGGCCATCGCCACGGGAAGGCGGACGGCGGAAGTCGTCCAGGTTCACTTCCTGGCCGGCCTGCTCCATGAGCCACGCCTTGCGCGACAGGCGGATGCGTCCGCCCGGCTCCAGCTCAATGACCTTCACCCACACTTCCTGACCGAGCTGGAGGAGATCCTCCACGCGCTCCACACGCTCCACGTCCATCTGGGAAACGTGCAGCATGCCCTCGGCGCCGGGCAGAATCTCCACCAGGGCGCCGACCTCCAGGATCTTCTTGACCGTGCCAAGGTAGTTGCGGCCCGGCTCCGGGGTCTGGTCGTAGTACTGCACCATGGCCTTGGCCTTCTGCAGGCTCTCGGCGTTGGGGGCGAAAATGGCCACCTTGCCGGAATCCTCAATGTCGATGTCGGCCTGGGTCTCGGCGGTGATCGCCTTGATGTTCTTGCCGCCGGGTCCGATGACGCTGCGGATCTTCTCGGGATTGATGAACACGACCTCCATCTGCGGGGCCAGCTCGGAGAGCTGCGGCCGCGGCGCGGCCAGGCACATGTTCATGTGCTCAAGAATGTGCAGGCGGGCGTCCTTGCTCTGGGCGAGGGCGCGGCGCAGTACATCGTAGGGGATGCCGGTGGTGATCTTGATGTCCATCTGGATGCCGGTGATGCCGGAAGCGCTGCCGGCCACCTTGAAGTCCATGTCGCCAAGGGCGTCCTCGTCGCCGAGGATGTCGGTGAGGACGATGAACTCGTCACCTTCTTTCATCAGACCCATGGCAATGCCGGCCACAGGCTCCTTGATGGGCACGCCGGCGTCCATGAGGGCCAGGCTCGATCCGCAGACCGTGGCCATGGAGCTGGATCCGTTGGAGTCCATGACCTCGGACACCACGCGCAGGGTGAAGGGGAAGTCGTCCGGGTTGGGCAGCACCGGGGAGATGGAGCGCTCGGCGAGCGCGCCGTGGCCGATGTCGCGGCGGCTGGGCCCGCGCAGAATGCGCACTTCGCCCACGCAGTAGGGGGGGAAGTTGTAGTGCAGCATGAAGCGCTTGGTGTCCTCGCCGATCAGCGTCTCAATGCGCTGCTCGTCGCGGCTGCTGCCAAGGGTGGCCACGCACAGGGCGGCGGTTTCTCCGCGGCGGAACAGGGCGGAGCCGTGGGTCATGGGCAGCACGCCGGTCATGATGGACAGCGGGCGCACCGTGGTGGTGTTGCGGCCGTCCAGGCGGATGCCTTCAAGACGCACGCGGTCGCGCACGATGTGTTTGTCCAGGTCGTACAGCACGCCGGAGGCCTGCTTCACGGCGTTCTCGACCTCGGGGAACTTTTCGGCCACGGCCTCAAGCGCCTTGGTCTTGGCGGCTTCCTTGGCGTCGCGGCGGTCCAGCTTCTCGGTGATGGCGCAGGCGGCCTTGAGCCCCGGGGTGGCGATCTCCTCGACATAGGCGGCGATGGCTTCGTCGGCCTTGGGCGCCGAGACTTCGATCTTGGGCTTGCCGACCTTCTCGCGCAGTTCGTCCTGCAGGTCGAAGATCGGAGTGAGCTGCTTGTGGCCCCACTCCAGCGCATCGGCCACGAGATCCTCGGACACGAAGTTGGCGCCGCCCTCGACCATGACGATGGCCGAGCGGGTGGCGGCGAAGATGAGGTTCAGGCTGCTTTCGCCGTTGCATTGCTTGTAGGTGGGGAACAGCACGAACTTGCCGTCGATGTAGCCCACGCGCGCGCCGGCGATGGGGCCTTCAAAGGGCATGTGCGAAATGTGCAGCGCGGTCGAGGCGGCGGTGATGGCCAGCACATCCGGATTGTTGTAGCTGTCGGCCGAGAGCACGGTGGCGATGATCTGCACCTCGTCGCGGAAGCCCTTCTTGAACATGGGGCGGATGGGCCGGTCGATGAGGCGGGAGACGAGAGTCTCGCGCTCGCTGGGGCGGCCGATTTCGCGGCGGAAATAGCTGCCGGGGATGCGGCCGGAGGCGTAGCTCATCTCCTGATAGTTCACGGTGAGGGGGAAGAAGCCGCGGTCGACTTCAAGCGCCTGATTCACGGCGGTGACATGCACCACGGTGCCGCCGACTTGCAGCCACACGGCGCCGCTGGCCTGTTTGGCCATCTTGCCGTGCTCAAGCGTGATCTCCAGCGATCCCGCCTTGGCGGTGAGGCGCGTTGTTTCAAAAGGTACGAGCATGAAGCCCTCCAAAGGGTTTTCGCGTTCCGACGCCGCTCCCCGCCCGATGTTTAGCCGGCTTGGGTAAGGGCTCTTGCGGATGACCGCAAGAACGCTTGCCGCAGCCAACTAAAGGGGTCTGGAGCCGGACGTTCGGAACCTCGGTTATCAAGCAGGCGACGATTCGCCCGCGGGTTTGTTCCGCGCGGACGGAGGGGCTGCCCCCGTCCGCGCGGATGCGTGTGCTACTTGCGGAGACCCAGGCGCTCGATGAGTTCACGATAGCGCTGGATGTCCTTGTTCTTAAGGTAGTTGAGGAGCTTGCGGCGCTGGCCGACCAGTTTCAACAGGCCGGTCTTGGAGTGGAAGTCCTTCTTGTGCACCTTGAAGTGCTCGGTGAGGTAGGTGATGCGCTCGGTCAAGAGCGCCACCTGGACTTCCGGGGAGCCGGTGTCGCCGTCGTGGCGCTTGAAATCCTCAATAACCTTGGTCTTGCCTTCAGGCGTCATAACCACAGCAATATCCTCCTTGTCCGGCCGGGTGGTTGGGTGCCGGACAGTTGTGCCGGGAGCTTCCCGATCAGGTGGCGGGGGCCGCCTCTTGCCACAAGCCGCGCAGAATGGTCCAGCGCTGGTCGCCGTTCTTGTCGGCCGCTTCCGCAAGGGCCACAGGCTCGCCGCTTTCCTCAACCAGCATGACGCGCTCGCCGGGATTCCCCGCGAGTTTTTCGCCGCTTGGTCCGCCCACCGGCAGCCAGGCCCCGTTTTTCACCAGGGCGGCCAGAGTGGGGGAAAGGGTGATGCTGCGCCAATGCGGGAGCGCGCGCGCAAGCGGAATGACCCGCTCGGCGAAGCGCTCCGGCGCGCTAAGAACGTCGTCTAGACTGAACGCGGCGTCGAGCCCGTATGGCTCGCACGCCTCCCGCGTCAACTGTGCAAGGGCCGCTCCGCACCCAAGCCGAATCCCCAAGCTGTGGACCAGGGATCGAATGTACGTGCCTGCCAGGCAACGCACCCTGAACCGTGCATAGGGAAGCTCAATTTCCAGCGGTTCGACCTCATACACCTCGATACGCTTCTCCTTGACCGGCACCGCCTCGCCTTTTCGGGCGAGTTCGTAAAGAGGGGTTCCCTCGTGCTTGGCCGCGGAGTATGCGGGCACTTCCTGTTCCGTGAGGTCTTTCCAGTCCAGGATCGCCGCCCGTACATCTTCTTGCGAAATATTGCCGATGGGCTTTTCCTCAACCACCGCCCCTTCCAGGTCGAAGGTGTCGGTGGTGATGCCAAGCCGCATCTTGCCGCTGTAAACCTTGGCGCCGCTGGTGAGGTAGCCGGCGATTTTGGTGGCCTGGCCCAACAGCACCAGCAATACGCCTTCCGCCAGCGGGTCCAGCGTGCCGGCGTGGCCTATTTTGCCCTGGCCAAGCCCATGCTTGATGCTGTTGAGGCAGCCCGCGCTTGTGGGGCCGCTGGGCTTGTTCAACACCAGCACTCCATCCAGCTGCGAGGCGGACCTCTTGCGCCGTCTGCCCATTCCCCTACACCAGTCCCAGGGCTTCGCCAAGGGCCTGCATCAGCCGTTTTTTGGCCGACTCCAGGCTGTCGGCGATGGTGCCGCCCGCGGCGTTTCTGTGTCCGCCGCCGTCAAAACGCGCGGCCACGGTCTGCACGTTGTCCGTTCCGGTGGAGCGCAGGCTGAACTTGAACGCGCCGTCTGGCTCTTCGCGCAGAATCACCGCGGCGCGCGTGCCGCGCAGCCGGCGCAGAAAGTTGACGATCTCTTCGCAGTCGGCCGCGCTGGTGCCGGTCTTGGCCATCATCTCGCGCGTCACGTGGGCCACGGCCACCCGCCCGCCGTAAAACATCTCCAGTGTGGCGAAGCTTACCGCCCAAAGGCGGAAGCGGTCCACCGTCCACTGGTTGCGGATTTTGGCGTTCACGGCTCCAGGCTTCAAGCCCAGCCGGATGAGCCGGGCGGCCAGCTCCATGACGCGCGGGTCGGTGTTGTCGAAGGTGAAGAAGCCGGTGTCCGTCGCAATGCCCAGATAGACGGCCTCGGCCAGGGGGCCTGTGAGCGGCACGCCGAGTTCATCGGCCAGGTCAGCCATCATGGCCGCCACGGCGGGGTAGCTTTCATCAACCCAGTTGAACTGGCCGAAGTTGGGATTGCCCAGATGATGGTCCACGTTGGCCATGGGCCGGGAGGCCATGATCTGGTGCAGCTCCGGCCCCACGCGATGCTCGGATCCGCAGTCAAGCACGAAGATCCAGTTGGCCTCGGCCCCGCACAGGCAGTCGTGGAAGGGCGCGGGCAGGGTGAGCCAGTCAAACTGGCTGGGCAGCCCGCTGATGTTGTACAGGCAAAAGTCCTTGCCGAGCGCGGCAAGAATGTGCCCCAGCGCAACGGTGGAGCCGATGGCGTCGCCGTCCGGGTTGGCGTGCGAGGCCACCAGGAAATGGTCCGTCCTGCGGATGAGGTCAGCTATCTGCTTGACCGGGCTTGGCATAGACCATGTCCTCAAGAAAATCATCGTGTGCGAAGCGCAGTTCGGGCAGGGCGCGCATTTTGAGCCGCCGGCCGAGACCAGAGCGCAAAAAGCCCTTGGCCTTGTTCAGGCCGTCGAGCACTTCCTGGCGGCGCTTTTCGTCGCCGCTGACAGTGAAGGACACGAGCGCGATGCTCATGTCCGCATTGAGCTTGCAGCCGGAGAGACTCACCAGCTCAAGCCGGGGGTCGGCAACCTCCTCCAGCAGCATCAGCGCAAGCTCATGCAATATCTGGTCGGCCAAGCGGATGGACCGCCGTGAACCGGACGATTTCATCTAAAAATCTCCATCGCCGCCAAACACTTCCGTGTCGCAGCGCACAAGCTCCGCCGGGGAGATGGCTTCCACCATCGCCAGGGCCTTGGACAATCGGCTCTCCACCTTGGTGGTTTCGCCGGAAACCGTCACCACCGCCAACACCAGCTTCTGGTGCGCATCCTGGGCGTCAACCTCGCTCACGGCAACATTGAAGGTGTTGCGCAGCTTTTGTTTGAGGCTCTGGGCCACCTGCCGCTTGCCCTTGAGCGAGTCGTTGCCGTGCAGGCGGAACTCCAGCGTCAAGACGCCAATAATCATTTAAGCGCACACCCCGGCGTTGACAATGGGGGCCGGAGACGCCCGCGCGCCCCCGGCCGGTCCCGTATTAGTCGATGGTGCGGGCCACTTCCTTGGTCTCAAAGGCCTCGATGACGTCGCTGATCTTGATGTCGTTGAAGTTCTCCAGGCCAACACCGCACTCGTAGCCCTTCAGCACTTCCTTGGCGTCGTCCTTGAAGCGTTTGAGAGAGCTGAGCGCGCCCGTGTAGATGACCACGCCGTCGCGCAGCAGGCGCACCTTGGCCTGCCTGGTCAGCTTGCCGTCCACAACGCCGCAGCCGGCAACCGTGCCAACCTTGGGCACGCTGAAGATGTTGCGCACCTCCGCCTGGCCCAGGTAGACTTCCTGAATGTCCGGGGTGAGCATGCCGCTCATGGCGTCCTTGATCTCGCCCACCAGCTTGTAGATGATGTCGTAGAAACGGATCTCCACGTGCTCGCTGTCGGCCAGCTCCTTCACCTTGGCGGTGGGGCGCACGTTGAAGCCGATGATGATGGCCTGCGAGGCGTTGGCCAGCAGCACGTCGCTCTCGGTGAGTCCGCCTGTGGCGCCATGCACCACCTGGATCTTGACCTCATCGGTTGAGAGCTTGTTGACCGCCTCCGTGATGGCTTCCAGCGAGCCCTGCACATCGGCCTTGAGCACCAGATTGAGGGACTTGGCCTCGTCCTCCGGGTGGGAGGAGAGGAAGCTTTCGAGGGTGAGCTTGCTCTTGCCGACCATGTCCTTCTCGCGCTGCTTGGCGGCGCGGCTTTCGGCTATGCGGCGGGCCACCTTGTCGTCGGCCACGACGACGAACTCGTCGCCTGCCTCGGGCACAACGTCAAAGCCCTGAATCTCCACAGGAATGGCGGGGCCAGCCTGCTTGATCTTTTTGCCCTGGTCGTTGAACATGGCGCGCACTTTGCCGTGCACGGTGCCGCAGACAAAGGCGTCGCCGTTTTTGAGCGTGCCGTCCTGAATGAGCACGGTGCCCAGCGGACCACGGCCCTTGTCGAGCTTGGCCTCAACGATGTGGCCCTTGGCGGGCTTGTTCGGATTGGCCTTGAGCTCCAGCACCTCGGCCTGCAGGAGGATCATCTCCAGCAGTTCGTCCAGGCCGATGCGCTGCTTGGCGGACACATTGGCGAAGATGGTGGTGCCGCCCCATTCCTCGGGCACAAGGTCGAACTCGGCCAGCTCGCGCTTCACGCGGTCGGGGTTGGCGCCTTCCTTGTCGATCTTGTTCACGGCGACCACAATGGGCACGCCTGCGGCCTTGGAGTGGTTGATTGCCTCGCGGGTCTGGTCCATGACGCCGTCATCGGCCGCAACGACCAGGACGACGATGTCCGTCACCTGCGCGCCGCGGGCGCGCATGGCGGTGAAGGCCTCGTGGCCGGGGGTGTCGAGGAACACGACCTCGCCCCTGCTGGTGGCCACGTGGTACGCGCCGATGTGCTGGGTGATGCCGCCGGCCTCGCCCGAGGCGATGCTTGTCTTGCGGATGGCGTCGAGCAGCGAGGTCTTGCCGTGGTCGACGTGGCCCATGATGGTGACCACGGGCGGACGCGGCTTCAAATCCTCGGCCTTGTCAGGCTCGGTGGTGGTGAGAAATTCCTGCTCGTCGAAGGAGACGTTCTCCACCTCGTGGCCGAATTCCGCAGCCAGCAGGGTGGCGGTGTCCATGTCGAGCGCCTGGTTGATGGTGGCCATCATGCCCATGCCGAACAGGACCTTGATGATGGCCTGCGCCTTCACGCCCATCTGGTGCGCCAGATCGGAGAGGCGGATATGTTCGTCGATGCGGATCTTGCGCTTGCCGACGGGCTTGATCTCCTCGCGGGGCTCGGCTCCGCCGCGATGCTTCTTGCGGCGGTTGGACTTGAGGCGCATGGGAGCGTCGCCGTCCTCCGAAACCACAGGAGCGGGCGCGAAGCTCGGCTTCTTCTTCGAGGGGGATGTGCTGGCCTTGCGGCGATCCTCGTCGGTGCTG
>MNUQ01000077.1 GCA_001871085.1 Desulfovibrionaceae bacterium CG1_02_65_16 | reverse complement strand
TATTCCGCCTCTCTGGCCTCCATCACCTTCAATTCATTGGCCAGCGGGTCGATGCGGCCGAAGAACAGCTGAAAGCGCATGCCCGGCTGCACGCGGTCGCCCAGAATATGGCGGGGCGTGCGCACGGTGATTTGCAGGTCCGGCATGGAGAGGGAGGGGTAGGGGCCGGCGTCGTCGACCACCACGGCGGGGAAGGGCTCGCGCTTGTGCTGGGCCAGGTACACCAGCTTCCAGTAGCGCGGGCGGAAGCGCTGCACCTGCCCCACCTCCTGAATGCGTGCGGAAAGGTGCGGCACAATGGCCTCAAGCTCCGCCTTGCTCAGCCGGGGCTGGCCGGTGGCGAGAAAACGCTCCACCTGCGCCATGTTGAGGAAGTCCACATAGCGGCGGATGGGCGAGGTGATGGTGGCGTAAGCCTCGCAGGCCAGCGCCGCGTGCCGCCGGGGCGTGCATTCCAGGGCCGGCGGGGCCAGCAGCTTGACCACGCGGAAGATGTCCACCGTGTGGCTGAAGACGCCGGTGGCTTCCTTGGGCAGGGCGATGTCCTGGGTGCGGCACAGCATCGGCAGGCCGCGCTCGCGCGCCCACACGGCCAGCGCGCTGTTGGCCAGGATCATGAATTCACTGACGAGCATCTCCGGGTCCGGGCTGGGCTGGCGCGTTTCTATGCTGACGCGGATGTCGTTCGGCGGGCCTTCGAGGCTGACCAGAGGCTCGGGCTTTTCGATGACCACGGCGCCGCGCTCCAGCCGGCGGGCGAAGAGTTCTTTGGCGATGCGCAGGGCCAGCGCAAGCTGGGCGCCGATCGGGTCGGCGTCGCCGGCGTCGAGGGCCGCCTGGGCTTCGGGGTAGGTGATGTTCCGGGCGATCTTGATCCAGGCCAGACGCGGGCGCGCCTCCACGACGACGCCGCGCTCGTCGAGAAGGAACTCGGCCGCCAGGGCGGGCTTGGGGCTGTCGGCCGTGAGGCTGTAAAGGCCGGTGCCGAGGGCCTCGGGCATCATGTGGCCGCTGCCCTCGGGCAGGTACAGGCTGGTGGCGCGGGAGAACACCTCGCGGTCGAGGGCGCCGCCGAAGTCCCAAATGGCGCAGGGCCGGGCGAGCGCCACGGTGCAGGAGAAGCCGGGCCGGCCGTCGGGCAGGGTCATTTCGGCCACGTGGAAGGCGTCGTCTATGTCGCGGGTGGAGGCGGAGTCGATGCTGAGATACGGCGCGGGGTCAACCTGGCCGGCGGCCTGGACCTCGGCGGCCATGGCGCTTATGCGCTCCTTTTGGGCGGCTATGTCCCCGGCGAAGGCCTCGGACCAGCTGTCGCCCCAGGCGTAGCCGGCCTCGTCGAGCAGGTGGTTGTGGTGCGGGGGCAGCACGCCCCAGGCCTGGGCCAATTGCAGGGCCAGATGCGGGGCGTCGGGCAGGGGCTTTTTGAGGGTTTCCCAAAGCTTGGTCAGGGCGTCGAACTCGCTGTTCGGCCCGCCGGTGGTCTGCCCGGCCACCTGGGCCAGCAGCATGGCGCGCAGGCGCGCCTCCACCTCCGGGTCCAGACCCTCGGCCTCGCGCAGCAAAACGTGGGGGGACAGGGGCGGTTGGCCGCTTTTGATGCGCGCCCACAGGGCGGCGAACACGGCGTGCCCGGCCGAGGCCACGGCCTCACGGTCCTTGTCCTCGCGCTCGCGCACAAGGCGGGCCTCCACCTTGTCGGCCGGGTGGATTTCGAAATCCGGCGGCTGGAACTTGAAGTGCGCCTTGGCGCCGATGAGCGCGCGGCCCAGCGCGGCCACCTCGTCCACTCCGGGCTCGTCCCACAACAGGTCGGCGAACCATTCCGCCGGGGCGCGCTCCAGCTCGCCCTGGGCCATGTCCCACAGCTCCAGGGCGTTCACCCCGGCCATGATCTCGCGGCGGCGGGCGTCCAGCTCATCGAGGCGGTGGCCTATTTCCTCGCGCGTGGCGCCGGGCGTGTATTCCGGCCCGCTCCAGGGCAGCAGGCGGCTGGCGGGCAGCTTCACCTCGCGCTTGGTGCGGGTAAGCAGCCACAGGCGGTCCTGCGCCTCCTCCAGCACCCAGGCGATATGCGCCTCGTTGTCCTGCAGAAACTCCACAATGGTGCCCGGCCGGGTGAATCCGGAAAGCTTGAGCGGTTTTGTCATTCGGGTAGCGCTGCCGGCTAGTGCTTGAAGGAGCGCTGGCCGGTGAAGACCATGGCCACCTGCGGGCTGGCCTCGTTCACCGCGCGGATGACTTCGTGGTCGCGCATGGAGCCGCCGGGTTGGGCGATGGCCGTGACGCCCTGGGCCATGCAGAGGTCCGCGCCGTCGCGGAAGGGGAAGAAGCCGTCGGAGACGACGACCGAGCCGGGCAGGCCGCCCTTGGCCTCCTCGGCGCGCTTGCGGATGTCGGCGAGCGCCTCGGCCTTGGCGGAATCGGACCGGGCGGCGAGCATGAGCTCGAAGATGGACTGCTTCTGCTCCTTGAAAGAGAGCAGATCCGCATACTTGGTGCGCGCCTTGGTGGCGGTCAGATCCACGCAGCCCACGCGGTCCTGCTCGCCGGTGCCGATGCCGGTGGTCACGCCGTCGCGCGCGAAGATGACGGAATTGGACGACACGCCGGCCTCGATGGACCAGGCGAAAATGAGATCCTCCATTTCCTTGGGCGAGGGCTTGCGCGCGGTGTAGGTGGCGCCGTCCTTCTCCGCCGTGGCGGGCAGAAAGTCGGAGGCCTGGCGGATGGCGCTTTGGAAGGATTTCTGGATGACCAGGCCGCCGTCGAACAGGGCCTTGATGTCCAGAAACGGCGCGGCGGCCAGCTCGGCGAGCTTGGCGATGCCGGGGATTTCGAGGATGCGCAGGTTCTTGCGGCCCTTCAGAATATCCACCGCGCCGGGCTCAAAGGCGGGCGCGGCCACCACCTCGAAGTAGAAGGAGTTGATGAGCTCGGCGGCTTCCTTGGTGAGCGGGCGGTTGACCACGATGGCCCCGCCGAAGGCGGCGATGCGGTCGGCCCAGAAGGCGCGGGACACGGCCTCGGCGACGCCGGCATCGGTCCAGGCGGCGCCGCAGGGGTTGTTGTGCTTGAGGATGACCGCAGCCGGGCGCGCCGTGAGGTACTGCAAAATGTTCAGCGCGTTGTCCACGTCGGTGAAATTCGTTTTGCCGGGGTGCTTGCCGGCCTGCAGCATGTGCTCTTCCGTCAGCGCGGAAACCAGCCCCTGGCCCGGCCCGCGGAAGGCCACGCCATCAAGGACCAGTTCGCCGCCAACGTGTTCGTAGAGCGCGGCGGGCTGGTCGGGGTTTTCGCCGTAGCGCAGGCCGCGCACCTCGCCGCCGATGTTCCAGGTGCGCTTCTTGTAGACCAGCTCCCGCCTGCCCAGGATGATGCGCAGATCCTCGGGAAACGAGTCGTGCAGCAGGGTGGAGTACATCTTTTTGAGGTTGCTCATGGCCGTGATCCCCTTGATTGCGATTTGTGTGGGCGCGTTGGCAGTGGCCTAGCACACCCCGCCCCGGCGGGCAAATTTGAATTGGCGGCCGCGCCGATTTCTGCTAACTGCCAGGGCGCGCCGTTAGTGCGCCCCGGAGGTCTTCAGCACATGCCCGAATCGTATATGGAGAACGCGCTCGTCAAATTGGCGCGGCAGCTCGTGGCCTTTGACGAGGCCTCGCTTATGGACCTGTGGGAGAAGTACGCCGAAGAGGTGCGCCAGTTCGAACCCACGCGGCGCTGGGAGGAGTCCGTGCTCATTTTCGGGCTCATCCAGGCCGTGCGTATGAAGAACCAGCTCTTCAACCACAATCTGTCGGCCTCGCGCGCGCCGCGCCCGGGCGCGCCGGAGCTGGAGATGCTGGATCTGACCGCGCCCCAGGGACCGGCGGCGGGCGTTCAGCGGGACTCGGCCCGGGACTCCGCCCGGGACTCGGCCCGGGACCCGGCCCACGGTCAGGCGGAACGCGACCGCAAGGGGTCAGTCCGCCAGGGCAAGCCGAAGGCCGGAAAGCTCATCCCCCTGCGCCCCGGCCAGGACTAGGCCGCGGATGGCGTAGGTGAAGTAGCGCACCTTATCCACAAAATCGACAGCCTCCCCGCCACGGCACAGGCCGTAGCGCGTCCGCTGGGCCACGGTGGTGTTCTCCAGCCGGGGCAGGGTTTGGCGCACGCTCAACCATGTGGGCAGGGCCTGCCCGTCGGCGCGCGTCAGGTCTATGGCGTCCTGCACGTGCCCCTGGCCCACGTTGAACGACGCCAGAGCCAGCAGCATGGCGTCCTCCGGGCCGTAGCCCAGCTCCACAAACTGCGTGCGCAGCATGTCCAGATAGCGCGCCCCCGCGAAGATCACCTCGCGCGGGTCGTCCGGGTTCTGCACGCCAAGCTCGACAAGCGTGTCGCCGGTCATCTGCATCAGGCCGCGCACGCCGGTCACGCTCACCGCCTCTGGATTGAAGCGCGATTCCTGGTGGATGACGGCCATGAGCAGCGAGGGGTCCAGGTGCCATTTGCGCGCCGCGCGCAGGATGGTTTTGTGCAGCGGCGGCACGTCGTCGGCCAGGGTGCGGCGCAACAGCTCCATTTCAAACGGATCGGGCGACTCGGGCAGAAAGCCCAGGGTGCGCTCGCGCAGGGCGGGCAGGCTGCCGTCGGCCTGCACCTTGTCCCAGAATTTGCGCATGGCCCGGTTCAGCTGGGGCACGTCGGTGCGCCACACAAAGCGGTACGAGGCCACGTGGCGCGTGGGGGCCGTGTCGCGCACCTGGGCCACAAAGGGCAAAAGCAGGTGCAGGGCGTCCAGCGGCAGGGCCGGGGCCTGCCTTGGGCTGGTGGAGAACGAGGCGGCGATGCGCAGGAGCTCGTCCAGAGCCCCGGTGGTTTGTGCCGGCGGGTCATAGCCCTCGTTCCAGTCCACGGCATAAATTGGCTGGCGGTCATACTCGGGGCCGAAGGCGATGCGCGCGGCCTTGTCCGCGGCCTTCACCTCCCGGGCGGTGATGTCCTCCGGCGCAACGCCCATGGCCAGGCCGATCTGGGCGCCGCCCTTCTCCACCAGGTCGAGGGCGTCCTCCGGGGTGTCGGTGAACACAAAAGTCAGGTTGACGCCGTGGTCGCGCGCAAAGCGCTCCAGCAGCGTCTTCTCCAGGCTCATGGAGGCGTCGGCCGAGACGCGCGTTTGACGCGGGGCCGCCACCACCAGGCTTCTGGGCATGGGCAGGGTCAGGGTGTGATGCACCACGAGCCCGGCCAGGGCGGCGGTGAGCAGGCCGAGGACAAGACGTTCCCGTCTTTTTCCTCGCCGCGCGGCCGCCATGTTGTCCGGGGGGGTTGTTGACATGAGCAAATTCCTCTTTTACGCAATTGTGCGGCTTGCCGAAAAATCGACGTCCTTGAGGACGGGCAAGTAGTCATAAGGAGCGTTCATGTCAAATATCGTGGTCTTCGGGTCCCAGTGGGGCGATGAGGGCAAAGGCAAAATCGTGGATATGCTGGCCCAGGAAAGCGCGGCCATCGTGCGTTTCCAGGGCGGCAACAACGCCGGGCACACCCTTGTGGTGGGCGGCGAGAAATGCGTGCTGCACCTTATCCCCTCGGGCATTCTGCATCCGGGCAAGACCTGCCTCATCGGCAACGGCGTGGTGCTCGACCCCGCCGTGTTCCTGCGCGAGATCGACACCCTGGCCGAAAAAGGCATCGACGTGAGCCCCGCGCGTCTTATGATCAGCAAAAAGACCCATGTGATCATGTCCTACCATTGCGCGCTCGACGTCGCCAGAGAAACCTCGCGCTCCGGCGGCACAAAAATCGGCACCACCGGCCGGGGCATCGGCCCCTGCTACGAGGACAAGGTCCACCGCTGCGGCATCCGCGCGGCCGACCTGGCCGACCCGGAGCTTCTGCGCGCCAAAATAGCCCACGCCCTGGAGGAGAAGAACGTCCTCTTCAAGAGCCTCTACGGAGCCGAGCCCATCGACCCCGAGCAGGTCTACCAGGACATGCTGCCCATCGCCAAACGCGTGGTCCCCTATCTGGGAGACGTCTCCACCGCCATTCAGGATGCGGTGAAAAATGGCGGCGGCGTGCTGTTTGAGGGCGCGCAGGGCACCCACCTGGACATCGACCACGGCACCTATCCGTTCGTCACCTCCAGCACCACGGTCTCCGGCAACGCGGCTTCCGGCTCCGGCTGCTCGCCGCGCATGCTCGACCGCATCATCGCCATTGTGAAGGCCTACACCACCCGCGTGGGCGGCGGCCCCTTCCCCACGGAGCTGTTCGACGCGACCGGCGACTTCCTGCAGAGCAAGGGCGGCGAGTTCGGCGCCACCACGGGCCGCAAGCGCCGCTGCGGCTGGCTCGACACCGTGGTCCTGCGCGAGAGCGCCCGGCTCAACGGCCCCACCGAGCTCGCCGTGACCAAGCTGGACGTGCTCTCGGGCCTCAAGGAGATCAAGGTCTGCGTGGCCTACGACTACCGGGGCCAGCGCGTGGACTATCCCCCGCAGGAGGAGAACGCCATGGCCCACGTGACCCCGGTGTTCGAAACCCTGCCCGGCTGGAATGAGGACATCAGCGGCGTCACCGCCTGGGCCAAGCTGCCGGCCAATGCCATCAAGTACCTGGAACGCATGGAGGAGCTCTCCGGCGTGAAGGTGGGGATCGTCTCCGTCGGCCCGGACAGGGCCCAGACCTTCCCGCGCGGCTAGGCCCGGGGGCGGAGCAGACTCCATGCCCGGCCCGGCCGCATCGCACAAGCCCCAATCGGGCCGCCCGGCCGAACCCGGACGTCCGCCGCTGCCCGCGGTGGATGTCCGGGTGCTGGCGCGCGTGCGCACCCTTTCCGCCCATCCGCCGCAGAGCCTCGTCATTGAGGGCGGCGGCGCCCCGGACCGCGAGGCCGCGGCCTTCGCCTGGGCGAGCCTGCTCAACTGCCAGTCGCGGGGCGACCGTCCCTGCGGCGTGTGCGAGACCTGCCGGCAAATCGCCGAGCGCGTCTTCCGCGACGTCATCGTGGTGGACAAGGAATTTTTTGAGGAGGCCAAGCGCGAGGGCGTTTCCGGCACGGACGCCATGCGCCGCCTGCTGCCTGTGTGGGGCCAGCCGCCCCATGGCGAGGGCCGCCGGGTCACCCTCTTCACCCTGGCGCACGAGCTGCACCCCTCGGTGGCCAATCTGCTGCTGAAGACCCTGGAGGAGCCCCGGCCGGGCAATGTGTTTGTGCTGCTGGCTCCCCAGCGCGAGCGTCTGCTGCAAACGCTGGTCTCGCGCAGCTTTGTGCTCACGCTGCCCTGGCCCCGCGCCAGGGCGACAGAGCCCGACGCGGCCGAGTGGATCGGCGCGCTGCTGCATTTTTGGGAAACGGGGCAGGGCTGGTTTGAGCGCACCGGGACCAAGGGCGGCGCGGACCGCGATTTGGCCCAGCGCATTGTGCTGGGGCTGCAACACGCGCTGGCCGAGGCGCTGGCCCAGGCCGATCGGGCCGATCGGGCCGGCAAGACGGGCGGGGCTGGCGCTGTGGCCGTCCGGCTCGCCAAGCGCGGACCGGTGGGCCTGCGTCGCCTGGACCTGGCGCTTGTTCAGGCCCAGGAGGCGCTGGGGCAGCCCACGGCCCCCGTGGCCCTCGTGCTGGACTGGCTGGCCACGGCGGTCATCGACAAATAGCGGCGGGGCCGCTTCGAACAGGGCTACTCGACCTCGTAGTCCTTGTCGTCGTCTTCCACCTTGTCTTCATCCTCAAGCAAAATGTCTTCAATTTCTCCGGCCAGGTCGTCTAGGCGGGAGCCAAAGGCGTCGAAATCGGCGGATTCGTCGGTCTCCATGTCGGAAAAAACTTCGCGGATCAGGGTTGCGGCACGGTCCAGCTTCTTTCTGTAGGCGGTTTTCATCGTCAAATCCTCTGCTGCGTTGCGTGGTTCTGTGGAGGCGGGCGGCCTCGCCGCCCTGGCCCGCTGCGCGGCGGGCCGTTCTGTCTAGCGTTGGCTCGCGCGGAATACAAGCCCCGGTTTGCGGCTTACAGCACCTTGAGCCGGGGGCAGGCGGCGCGTTTGGGGGTAAACACGCGCATGGCGCAGTCATCGGGCAGGGATTTGTCCAGCACCTCGCGCAGGTAGGCTAATGGACATTTCACCAACATCTGCGGTGGGTTGTCTATTGTCTGGACAAACACTTCGCCCCAGTTTGTGGCGTACAGCGCGGAGAGCGTGAGGATTTTGTTCTTGTCCGGCGGCGTCGGCAAATTCACAATGAGATAGCAGCGCGTCACCCGCTCGGGCCGCAGATATTCGTCCAGGTCCGGCTCCAGGGTATCGCGCCGGGGGAAAAAGGCCGCCATGTCCGCCAGCAAAAGTTGCAAATCCGCCAGGGCGATGGGCGCGAGGGTTTTTTCCGCCAACACGGCTCCCGGCCCGTACAAACCGTTGAAGTGCAGCCAGGCCAGCAGGCGCGCCACGTCCACATCCCGCCGGATGGGCGGCAGCGCCTCCACCGGGGTTTTGCCGGCGGCCTTGTCCCGGCCCTTCACCGTCCAAATGGGGCGTTTCCCGGGCGTTTTCTCCGCGCCGAAGGAGAATTCGCTGAAGCCCAGGTCCTCGACCAGAAACGGCACCAGCCCAACCTTGCCTTGCTGCTGCGAGAAGTTGGCGGCGATGCGCCGGCCCAGGCGCGTCATGTCCTCCGGGGTGATGCGCGCGGCGCGGCCCTCGCGGATGTCCTCCTGGATGCGGCGGTAAGCCTGCACCATGAACAGGCTGACCATGCCGCCCAGGCGCAGGGCCGCCTCGAAGGGGCTGGAAGCGCCGGCCCGCGCCGGCTGGTCCTCGATGTGCGCGTGCCGGGCCGCGTCCGCGCCGAACTCCTCGGGCAGGTCCTGGGGGGCCACGTCGGCCTTCAGGCGCAGGCATTCGCCGATGAGCGCGAGACTCGTGGCGTCGTCCAGCAGCAGGTAGTGCTTGCGGATGGACGTGAACAGCGAGAGATACGGGTCCACATCGGACAGCAGGCTGCGGCCGCGCATCACCGCCTCCTTGATGCGGTCGCACAGCAGGCGCATCTCCTCGCCCTGGCCGGCGTATTTCTCCAGCAGCCCCAGCTTCATCACCGATTTGTACGGGCTGTGCAGGGCCTTCACCATCTGCCACAGGCAGGCCCCGAAATATTCCTCCTCCGGAATGGGCAGCGGTTGGCCCAGGTCCAGCAGCTCCGCCGCCGTGCGCGGGGCCAGTCGGGCCAGCTCGGCGGCGAGCGTCTCGGCCTCGGCCTGCCCGGCGGCCGGGGGGGCCGCCCACCAGAGCAGATCGCGGCCGGCCAGCTTGAGGGCCGTGCGGTAGAACTCCTCCTTTAATAGGGCCGCCTGCGCCGAACCGGAGCTTTCGCGGTCGCTGATGCCGAAATCGTTGCGCCGCACCGTGTCCAGATCCATGAGGAAGAAGTGGACCTCCAAGCCGAAACGCTCCGTGGCCCAGCGCTCCAGCATCTCCAGCTTGCGGGCCAGGCGGGCGCGGGCTGTTCCGGCCGCTCCGGGCTCCAGGATGGGAGGGGCCAGCAGAATCCAGCAGTCCACGTCCGAGGAGGGCTTTTGCGCCACGGAGCCCAGGCTGCCGATGGCGTACACGGCCTCGATGCGCACAGCGGGCGCGCGCTGGCGCGGCGGCTCCAGCCCCGGAAACAGGCGCTCCAGCTGGGCCAGGGTTTCGCGCGCGGGCGCGGCAGGCCGTCCCGTGGCGCCGGGGGATTCGCCGGCGGCGATGACGCAGGCTGGAATTCCGTCCAGGCGTTGGGCGCGCTCGAAAACGTCGGTTTCGAGCAGCGTGGGCAGCAGCCGCACAAACAGCCCCTGCTCCTCGCCCAGGCGCTCCATGGCCAGCTCGCGCCGGCGCTGGTTCTGGCCGCGCATGGCCGCAAGCGTGTCCTCGGCCTCCTCCACGCGCAGGCGGGCCTCCACGCAGGCGGCAAGCAGCGCCGCGCCAGTTCCGGCGGCCAGTCCGGCCGGCAGGGGCGCGGGCTTGGCCAGCACGCCTTCCAGCAAACGCGCGCGCGTGGCGCGCCAGGCCTGCCACAGGTCCGGGCTGTTTGTGTGCCCGCCGAAAGCCGTCAGGCCGGTCAGCGTGGTGCGGGCGATGGTCAGATCCAGGCACTCGCAGTCCAGCAGCCGCGCGTGGTCCAGCGCGCCGGCGCGGCATTCGCCCTCGCGCCAGCGACAGTTCTCCCACAATCCGCCGGAGGCGTCCGTGCGCAGCAGGGTGATGCGCGTGAGCCGGCAGCCGCGCAGCGTGAGTCCGGACAGGGCGCAGGCGCGGAAGGCGCATTCCTCCAGGCGCGTGTCCTCAAGAAGCGCCCCGGCCAGGCTGGCGTCGGCGAAGGCGCAGGCGGTCAGCCCGCAGCCGGCGAACATCGTCCGGCTCGCGTCGGCGGCCTCGAAGGCGCAGGCGGAGAGCCGGCACCCAGCGAAGCGGCTGTGCGAGAGGTCGGTTCCGGCGAACACGCAGTCCTCGAAGGAGCAGTCCTCGAACAGACACAGGGCCATGGTGGCGGCGCTGATGCGCACCCGCCGGAAGGCCACCCCGGAGAAGCGGCAGCGGAGCATCCCGCCGCCGCTAATGAGCGCGCCCTCGATGACCCCGCCGGACACTGTGGCGTCGTTGAAAAGCCGGTCCTTGAGCTGAAGCATGGGGCTGTGCAGGATTTCGGCCAACTGGGCGCGGCCCTTTGCCTGCTTGGCCTCGCTGTCTTTGCCCGAACCGCCCGGGGGGGCCGGCGGGCGCTTCCAGGCATTGCGGTTGAAGGGCGAGGCGGCGACGCCGCCCGCGCGCACGGGCGAGGGCGCGGCGAAAAACGCCGCCACGTCCCGGGCCGTGGCCGTATCCAGACTGCCAGTCAGGCCGCCATCCAGGGCCTTGACCGCGCGGGCGAGGCCCTCGGGCTCCGCCGCGGCCATGAAGCCGAAGATCCGGGCCAGCACCAACGCGTGCGCCTTGGGCGGCAGGTCGTCCATGCAGGCCCGCACGCCCAGACGCGGCAAAAGCGGCAGCAGGCGCAGGGAAGCGGCAGCCTGCGCCCCGCCGGAGCGCAGCATGTCGGCCAGCACCAAGCCAAGGGTCTCCGGCTCGGTCCGCGCGGCGGGGAGCAGGGCCGGCGCGGCGGTGGGCCCCAGCGCCAGACGGCGCATCTCCACGGCCAGCGCCTCGTCGCGGTCGGGCAGATCCGGCGGCGCGGCCAGCAGGGGCGGCAGGCGGCT
>MNUQ01000183.1 GCA_001871085.1 Desulfovibrionaceae bacterium CG1_02_65_16 | reverse complement strand
CCCTCTCCGTTTCTATTTGGTGCCGAATATTTTGTCGCCCGCGTCGCCCAGGCCTGGCAGGATGTAGCCCTTCTCATTCAGGCGCTCGTCCACCGCCGCGCAGTAGATGTCCACATCCGGGTACTTTTCGGTGATGCGCTTGATGCCCTCTGGCGCGGCCACGAGGAACAGGCCGCGGATCTGCGTGCAGCCGGCCTGCTTCAGCAGTTCGATGGTGGCGTCCAGCGTGCCGCCGGTGGCCAGCATGGGGTCGAGGATGAGGGCCATGCGCGCCTTGATGTCTTTGGCGAGCTTCACGTAATATTTTACGGGCTTGAGGGTTTCCTCGTTGCGGTAAAAGCCCACAACGCTCACCTTGGCCCCGGGCACCATGTCCAGCACGCCGTCCATCATTCCCAGGCCCGCGCGCAAAATGGGCACCACTGTGATCTTTTTGCCCTTTATGCGCTCAATCTCCACCTCTCCGGCCCAGCCGCGGATGGTCTTCTTCTCGGTCTCAAGGTCCTTGGTGGCCTCGTAGGTGAGCAAGCGGGCGATCTCCTGCGTCACGTCGCGGAAGAGGCTGGTGGTGATGTCGTGCTTGCGCAGAAGGCCGAGCTTGTGCTTGACGAGGGGATGCTGGGCCACATGAACGGCCATGGGGTTCTCCTTGTGGTTGAGTGCGGGCGGAATAAATCCACCTCTTCTAAAAAGGCGCGCCGGTGAGGTCAAGACAATTGCGGCGCGGCCGGAAGCCTTGCGCTGTCGGCGGCAAAAAGTAAATGGAAAATCGCGCTGCTGCGCTCCTAAAAAAACGGACTGGAGCGCATGGCGGCTCCGTAATTTTCACCGCGTCGTCACACCACGGACACCAAGGCGGCGGGCAATACGCATAGGCTCCCTTCAACGCGGACGGCCGGTCCGGCCCCGCGAACACGCAGCCAGGGAGACCGCTCATGCCTGAACCCAGGCCTCGCAACGACCAGCCTTTTCAACTTGTCCCCGTCGCCGATTCGGCCTTCAAAAACGTCCTGCTTTCCGCCCTGCGCAAGCCGCTCACCAAAATGCTCCGCCTGGAGACGCTGAACATCATGTATGCCCGCGCCCACGTGCCGCAGGCCGCGCTCCCCGGGGCGTCCAAGGAGGCTTTGGAGGCGCTTGCCGATTTGCCCGGCGCTGCGCCCGCCGCCGCGGGTGCGCCGAATGGTGCGCCGAATGGTGCGCCGAATGGCACGTCGAATGGCGCGGCGTTCCTGGATCGCGCCCTGGCCGAGCTGCGCGTTGGGGCGGACGTGGCCGAGGCGGAGCTGCGCAATGTGCCGTCCACGGGCGCGCTGGTGGTGGTGTCCAACCATCCCTTCGGCGTGGTGGAGGGGCTGGTGCTGGCCAAGCTCCTGCTCGCCATCCGCCCGGACGTGAAGATTCTCGCCAACCATCTGCTCTCGGCCATACCGGAAATGCGCCCGCTGCTTATCGAGATTGACGCCTTTGGCGGCCAGGGGGCCAAAACCCGCAACATGGCGGGCCTGCGCGCCGCGCTCTCCTGGCTCAAAAAGGGCGGGGTCATTGTGGCCTTTCCAGCCGGGGAGGTTTCCAGCCTGGCCTTAAAAAAACGCATGGTGGCCGACCCGCCCTGGCAACGCGGCGTGGCCGCGCTGGTGCGCAAGTCCGGCGCGCCTGCCCTGCCGGTGTTTTTCGAGGGGCGTAACGGCGCGTTGTTTCAGGCTGCGGGGCTGGTGCATCCGCGTTTGCGCACGCTGTTGCTCCCGCGCGAGAATCTGGAGCAGTGCGGGCACAGCCTGCGTCTGTCCATCGGCGCGGCAATCGCCCCGGAGAAGCTCGCGGCCATTGGCAGCGACGAGGAGGCCAGCGCGTACCTGCGTTTCCGCTGCCACATTCTGCGCAGCAGGGGCCGCGCCACACGGCGCGAATCGGGGCCGTCCGCCGCGCGGAGGGGCCGGCGGGCGAAAATGGCGCTGGCTCCGGCCAAGCCGCAGGAGCAGCGTCTGCGCGAAATAGCCGCGCTGGACCCGGAGCGGATTCTGGTCACCAGCGCGCCGTTCATGGTTTTTGAGGCCACCGCGGGCGAGATTCCCGCCATTTTGCACGAGGTGGCGCGCCTGCGCGAGAGCACCTTCCGCAGCGTGGGCGAGGGCACGGGCCAGCCGCTGGACACCGACGAATACGACGCCCGCTACAGGCACCTCATTTTGTGGAACACCCAGGAGCAGGAGCTTGCCGGGGCCTACCGCTTCGCCGGCACGGACGAGGTCATCCGCGCCCATGGCGCGGCCGGGCTGTATACGTCCAGCCAGTTCCGCATCAAGCCGACTTTCTGGAACCGGCTGGGTCCGGCGCTGGAGCTGGGCCGCTCGTTCATCCGCGCGCGCTACCAGAAGTCCTACCAGCCGCTTTTGCTCATGTGGAAGGGGCTTGCGGAATATGTGTCGCGCAATCCGCGCTACCGCGTGCTCTTCGGCTGCGTCAGCATTTCCGGCGACTACTCGCTGCTGGCGCGGGAGATCATGATGCAGTTTTTGCGCCGCCACAGCTTCGACGCCGGCTTGGCCCGGCTGGTCAAACCCACCCGCCCCCCGCGCGAGCGCCAGCTGCTCCGGCTGGACGTGAGCGTGCCAGATACCGTGTTCCGCGACCCCGGCGACCTGAACGACCTGGTGGCCGAGGTGGAGCGGGGCCGGGGCGTGCCCGTGCTGCTGCGCCAGTACCTCAAGCTTGGCGGACGCATCGCCGCCTTCAACGTGGACCCGGACTTCGGCGGCTGTCTGGACGGGCTCATCTGCGTGGACCTTGTGCGGACCGACGAGCGCACGCTCTCCCGCTTCATGGGGCAGGAGAACGCCCGGCGCTTCCTCGCCCGGCATGTGGCCGCGCGCATGCTTTCGCCCCGGGCGGCCTAACGCGCCGCGTCTTTGGCAGACCTTCACCGTGCTGTGACATATTTGTAACACTTTGGCCTGCGTCTTCAGGTACTTGGAAGATGCGGTAACAAAACGAACCAAGGAGCGCCCCATGGGAAGCGATGCCATGAAGATTGAAATCATTCTCCAGGCCGACGAGGTCGCCAAAGTGTTGAAGGCCCTGGCCAGCGGGTTCCGCCATGCCATTGAGCCGGAGGCCTTGAAAGCCTTCGCCCCGCACCTTGAGACCTGCAGCAAGCTGGAGCTCTCCATCAAGCAGATTGGCGGCATGGCGGAAATGAAGCTGAAGGCCAAGGGCGTCACCCCCCTGCCTGGCGCCGCCGTGAGTGACGCCGATCTCGGCCCCGCCGGCGGCTCCTACAAGGCCATCAAAAAGCGCATGAAGACCAGCTTCAAGTTTCTGCAGCACAGCGTGGGCAACCTCACCCTGCCTCCGGCGGAGATTGTGGACGCCTTTCTCAAGGACTCGCTGGCCATGTGCGCCCACCCGGACCGCGGGGCTTCTGACTACGCTCCCTACATGGAAATCCTGAACCGCTTCAAGAGCGCCTACGACACCAAGGACCGCGCGGCCCTGGCCGCTGTCATGGAGGAACTCGGCGCCGTGAAGAAGTCCTGCCACGCGTTGGCCAAATAGCCGGAGGAGAAGCCCACGATGAAGCAGCACAAACAGGCTCCGGCGGGACTACGGGCCCCCTGCGCCTCCGGGGAGCAGGCCGCCGCCGGCGTTGTCGCTGGGGGGCTGGCCGAGGCTCCGACTGAGGCCCCGACGGAAGAGGACGAGCGGGCGTTCTTCGCCATCACCGCAACGCAGCTCACCCCGGAGGAGGAGGCCTTCATCGCCGCGCCGTCGGAGGTGCTGCACCGGCAGGAGCGCGTGCTGGCCCTGCACTGGCACCCGGAATACGTGCCCATGGAGCTCATTAAAAAGCGCATTGAGGCCACCTTCCCCGACTGCGCGCAGAGCTTGGTCATTCCCACCCAGCACAATCAGATAACCACCTATGGCGAATTCGCCGGGGTGGAGGTGGACTGCTACTCCAGCGGCTTCAACCAGAAGGTGCAGCTGCTCATCCACTTCAGGGCCGAGCGCCTGGAGCGCGCCGGGGTGCTGGCCGCCATGCTGGCCCACACCGCGCGCTACCGCGCCACCCAGCTTTTTGAGTTTCTGGCGGTGCTTTCCGGCCGCGACGAGCAGCGCCTGTCCCAGGTGGCGGCGGATACCGGCGCGGCTGAGGAAACCATTCGCTTTGCCCGGTTGCATGCGCGCAAGCTTTTGACCCTGCTGGACAAGCACGCCGGCGTGCTGCCCCAGGACGCCCTTAAGAACAAGCTGGTGCGCGGCTTTCTCGACGCGCAGCGCCCGCGCTATGGCGAACGGCTGGTAACGCGTGTGCAGGCCTTCGCCCAGGCGGTCAAACTGCGCGTCAAGGCGCAGTTCCCCATGCAGTATTTTTACCGCGCCTCGGAGGTCATCGAGGAGGCGCGGGGCTTTGGCGCGGGGGTGGTCATTCCCCACCCGGAGCAGTTCTGGCCCATACTCCTGGCCGATTATGACGTGGACGGCTGCGAGGTCTGGAACCCGCAATCCCAGCGCTACACGGAGTTTCTCATCGACACCCTGGCGCGCAAGAACCGCAAGGGCTGGACCGAGCGCCGGCAGCTCGTGTTCATGGGCGACGACACGCACATGAGCGAAAAGCTGCGCAACCCGGACAAGACCTCGGACAAGGTGCTGCGCGAAATCGGCGTGCAGCCCGCCTGGGAGGACATCGGCATCCGCAAGCGCCTGTTGGCCAGCGGCATGGACCGCGCCTGCGTCATCAACGAATACACCGCCCGCCTTTCCGCCTAGGGCGCGGCACCCAAGGAGAGCCCCAATGGCCAACGACGGCAAGTTCGAGTTCGATTCCGTGCAGGACGAGAAGAGCATCCAGGCCTTCCTGGCCGCCCTCACCGAAGGGTTCGGCAAGGGCCGCGTGGTGCTGCGCAGCGACGCCGAGGAGATCACCCTGACCCCCGGACCGTTGGTCAGCTTCTCCGTCAAGGCCAAGCGCAAGGACGGCGAGAGCAAGATGACCATCAAAATTTCGTGGAAGGACGCGCGCAGCCCTCTGGCCACAGGCGAGCGCACCTTGCAGGTTGAAGCGTAGGGCGCGGCGCAATGATCACCTTCGAAGGGCTTGAGGAGAACTTCACCTTCATGGTGGCCGAGGTGGAGCGGCAGGTGCGCGCCACCCTGAACTTTCTCGACGCGCCCAGCCACAGCCTCTACGACCACATTGTCGGCCGCGACGACTACATCGACAACCTCAAAACGGTCATTGAGAACAAGTGCTACGGCCACTTCCACGAGCATGAGACCGGGCGCGTGCTTGATAAGACCGTGGGCCACCGCGTGCGCGCCATACAGGTCATGTGCGTGAACCTGGAGCGCGTGGCCGATTTCTGCGTCAACGTGGTGCAACAGACCAACTATCTGACGGACCATGCGTTTTTGTCCAGCTACGCCTACCGCGAAATGTTCACGGAGATCGAGTCCTGCATCGGCCGCATAATGCCGGGGTTCCAGCAGGCGGACATCTCCGGAGCGCTCTCCGTGTGCCGCACGGAATACGCGCTTGACCGCATGTACAAGGTCGGCTTCGACCGCATCATGGGCGAGCTGCGCACGGGCAAAAACGTGCAGAACCTCATCACGGTGCTGTTCATCTTCCGCTATCTGGAGCGCATCGGCGACGCGCTGTTGAACGTGGGCGAGGCGCTCATTTTCTCCATTTTGGGCGAGCGCATCAAAATAGAGCAGTTCGAGGCCCTGCAGCAGACGTTGACTAAGACGGGTTTCGCCGGCGGGCTTACCAGCGTGGACTTCAAGGCCATCTGGGGCACGCGCAGCGGCTGCCGCATCGGCCACGTTGCCCATGCGGGCGGCAATGGGGCCCATGCGGGCGGCAATGGGGCCCATGCGGGCGGCAATGGGATCGAAGGCGCGCCGGAGGGCGGCGGCTTGCCCGCCGGGCCGGGCGTAGACCCCCTGGGCAGAGCATCTACAAGGAGGGCGCGCGCTCCAAGATATTGGCCGAAAAGGCCGGTCTAGAGCTGTGGGCGAAAACCTATCCGGGGCTTGTGGCCGGGGTGTTCGGCTTCCACGAGGAGGGCGACAAGGCCTCGCTGCTGGTGGAGTACCTCTCTGGCTGCAATCTGGACGAGGTGCTGCTCACCTCGCCCGAGGACGTGCTGCAGAACGCCCTGTTCATCATGACCCAGACCGTGCAGGACATTTGGGAGACCACCTGCGCGGACGTGCCCGTGCCAGCGGCCTTTATGGCCCAGCTGCACCGACGCCTGGACGCCGTGCTGCAAATCCATCCCGGCTTCATGCGGCCGGAAAAGGAGATCTGCGGCGCCCGCGCCCGCGCCACGCGGGAGCTGCTGGACATCTGCGTGGCGGCGGAGCGCGACCTCTGCGCGCCGTTCTCGGTGCTCATCCATGGCGATTTCAACGTGAACAACCTGGTCTACAATCACCAGACCCAGCGTCTGCACTATCTGGACGTGCACCGCTCCTGCCTGGGCGACTACGTGCAGGACGTGAGCGTGTTCCTCATCTCCAACTACCGCATGCCGGTTTTTGAGGCGCATCTGCGCGAGCGCATCCTCTGGGCCATGCGGGAGTGCCTCGCCTTCGCCCGGAGCTTCGCCCTGGAAAAGGGCGACGAGACCTTCGAGGCGCGCATGGCCCTTGCCCTGGCGCGGTCGCTGTTCACCTCCACGCGTTTTGAACTCAACCCGGCTTTTTCCCGCGGCATGTGCCAGCGGGCGCACTACCTTCTGGAGCGCGTGGCCGAACATTGCGGCCGGCCCTGGCGGGAATTCCGCCTGCCGGACCAGGTCCTCTTTGCCTAAGGTGTGGGAATGACCCAGAAACATATGGAAGAAGTGCCGGCCCTCGGCGTGGTGGGCGTGCGCGGCGGCTGGTCCTCCGAGCTGCTGGCCCGGCGAGTGGCCGAGGCCTGCGGCGGCGAGCCCCTGCTCATTGAGCTGGAGCGCCTGAGCCTGGATCTTGAAACCGGCCGGGCCATGTTTGACGGGCGCGACATCTCGAAATGCCGCGGGCTGCTGCTCAAGAAGCTGGGACCAGAGTACGCGCCGGGCTTGCTGGACCGCCTGGAGATGCTGCGCTTTCTTGAAGGGCGCGGCGTGGCCATGTTCTCGCGCCCGGGCGCGGTGATGGGGCTGCTGGACCGCTTGTCCTGCACCACCACGCTGGCCCTTGGCGGCCTGCCCATGCCGCCAACCACGGTGACGGAGGACCTGGACGCCGCCTGCGCGGCCGTTGCGGCCTATGGCGAGGCCATTGTGAAGCCGCTGTTCTCCACCAAGGCGCGCGGCATGCGCGTGGTGCGGCCCGGGCCGGAGCTGTGCGCGGAGCTGCAAGCCTATCAGCGCGAGCATGGGCTGTTTTATCTGCAAAAGACCATCGTCCTGGGCGACCGCGACCTGGGCGTGGTGTTTCTTGGCGGCGAGTATCTGACCACCTACGCGCGCTGCCGCAAGCCCGGCGCGTGGAACACCACCACGGCCTCGGGCGGGCGCTACGCCCCCTTCGACCCGCCGCAGGAGGTCATCGATCTGGCCTGGCGCGCCCAGGAACTTTTCCACCTCGACTTCACCTGCGTGGACGTGGCCCTGACGGACGACGGCCCGCGCATCTTCGAGGTGTCCGCCTTTGGCGGCTTCCGGGGCATCCAGGAGGCGCGGGGCATCGACGCCGCAAAACTGTACGCGGACTATGCCGCGATGAGGATTAACGCATGAGGATTAACGCATGAGGAGGAACGCATGAGCCGACACGGATACGTCATGGGCACCCTGGCCGAGATGCTGGGCGGGGAAGCCCCGGCCCCGCACTCCCTGTTCCTTGATCTTGGCGACTGCCGCATTGAGGTGCGCTCCAACTCCACGGTGCTGCTCACCGAGCTGGACGCCTACTTCGGCGGCTTTGTGGCCGCGCCCGGCCCGGTGGATGTCGTCGTCACCGCGCTGGAGGGGCCCGCGCCCGCCATTCCCCTGGAGCTGACCACCAAGGCCCCGGACCCCGGCAAAAGCAAGGTCAAGGAGGAGTATGCCGACGTGCCCGGCGGACGGCTGGTGCGCAAGACGCTTACGGGCATGGTGTTTCTTTTTGGCCACGGGCGCAACCTGGCGCTGGGCCCCTGCATCAGAAACGCCAACCAGGTCATCAACTTTGTCAACAACCGCTACATCGAATTCAAACTGCACCAGGGCTGCCTGCTCGGCCACGCGGCCGCCGTGGCGCACCTCATGGCCGATTCCGGCGGCGGGCGGCTGCGCGGGCTGGCCCTGTGCGGCTTTTCCGGAGCGGGCAAAAGCACGTTGGCCATGCACGTCATGAGCCGGGGCGCGCTGTTCGTCAGCAACGACCGCCTGCTCGTGTCCGAGGCGGAGACCGGCAAGGGCCTCACCATGTCCGGCGTGCCCAAGCTGCCGCGCATCAACCCCGGTACGGCGCTGAACAACCCCGACCTGGCGGATGTGGTCCCCCTGGCCGACCGTCAGCGCTTCCTCGATTTGGACGCCGACGACCTGTGGCAGTTGGAGCACAAGTACGACGTGTTTCTCGACAAATGCTTCGGCGAGGGGCGCTTTGTGCTCCAGGCGCCCATGCACGGGCTGGTGGTGCTCAACTGGCAACGCGGCGCGGGGGAGACGCGCATTCGATTTGTGAAGGCGGGCGACCGTTCGGACCTGCTGCCCGCGTTCATGAAGGCGGCGGGGCTGTTCTCCCTGCCGAAGAACGGCGACAGCCAGTGGCTGGACCCGGAGGCGGCCGAGTATGCGTCGGCCCTCTCCCGCTGCGACATGGTGGAGGTGAGCGGCGGGGTGGACTTCGACCGTGCGGCGGATTTCTGCATCGAATATCTGGTGCACGGCTAGACGGGGAGGCGCGAATTGGTGGCCAAGACCTGGATACGCCGCGAGGTGGAGATCCCCAATCACATGGCGCTGGCCCGGCTGGAGAAATGTCCGGAGCTGGGGCCCCGGCTGCTCTTTTTCAGCGGGGGCACGGCGCTTAGGCGCGCCAGCGCCCGGCTGATCAACTACACGCACAATTCCGTGCACGTCATAACCCCGTTTGACTCCGGCGGCAGTTCGGCCAAAATCCGCCGGGCCTTCAACATGCCGGCCATGGGCGACATCAGAAACCGCCTCATGGCGCTGGCCGACCAGAGCCTGCGCGGCAACCCGGAAATCTTCGCGCTGTTCGCCCACCGCCTGCCGCTTGCGGCCCCCGATGATGCCGGCGACGGCCAGGCGCCGCTGCGGCACATGCTGGACCTCATGGTGCGCGGCAAGCACGAGCTGGTGGCGCGCATCCCCGACCCCATGCGCAAGATTGTGCGCAACCACCTGGCCATGTTTCAGCAGAACATGCCCGAGGACTTCGACCTCTCCGGCGCGAGCATTGGCAACCTGGTGCTGGCGGGCGGATATCTGGCCAACCGCAGGCACCTGGACCCGGTGATCTTCATGTTCTCCAACCTGGTGCAGGTGCGCGGCGTGGTGCGCCCGGTGGTGAACAAGAATCTGCAACTCGCCGCCGAGCTGGCCGACGGCTCCCTCGTGGTGGGCCAGCACCGGCTCACCGGCAAGGAGACGGCCAAGCTCGCCTCGTCCATCACGCGGCTGTACCTTTCCGATGAGAACGGCCGTCCGGTCGAGCAGCCCATCCGCGACAAGATGCGCACGCTCATCCAGGGCGCGGAGCTCATTTGCTACCCCATGGGCAGTTTTCACTCCAGCGTGCTGGCCAATCTGCTGCCACGCGGCGTGGGCCAGGCCGTGGCTCAGGCCACCTGCCCCAAAATCTACGTGCCTTCCACCGGGGAGGACCCGGAGTGCCTGGGCCTCACCGTGGCGGAGCAGGTGGAGCGTTTGGCGAGCACGCTCATGGGCGACGCCCCGGGCATCGCCCTATGCGACGTGCTGCACTTTGTTCTGGTCGACACCGCCCACGGGCGATACCCCGGCGGGCTTGACCTGCCGCGCATTCGCAACCTGGGTGTGGAGGTCATCGATTGTCCGCTCATCGGCTATGGGCCGAGCGAGGACATCGACGACCGCTTCCTTGTGCCCATTCTCCTTTCCCTTGCGTAACGAATGCCCCCAACCAACCGATTGTAATGGAGGTTCACATGGACAAGGACAAGATTGAGATGAAGACGCTCATGGAGAGCGCCGCCGTGGCCGAATATCTCACGCAGCTGGCCGAGGGCTTCAAAAGCGGCGTCATTGTGGTGGAGAAGGACGGCGAGAGCCTGACCCTCATTCCGGCCGAGACCGCCGAGGTGGAGGTGGAGGCCCGCATAAAGAAGGACAAGGCGCGCTTCAGCCTTGAGGTGACCTGGCGCACGGCCAGCGCTTTGGACGAGGCCGCCAGCCTCAAAATATCCGCCGAGTCCGCTGATGTCGCCAGGGCCGCCAAGTGCGGCGACAAGCTGTGCGACACCAAGTCCTGCGACAAGTCCGGCGAAAAGCCGGCGGACAAGAAGGCCGCCGCTCCCTCCGCTGCCAAGCCTGTGGAGAAGGCCGCCGAACTGGCCGTCAAGCCGGCCGTCAAGCCGGCGGACAAGCCGCAGGACAAGCCGCAGGACAAGCCGGCGGACAAGCCGCAGGCCGCGACATCCGCTGCCGCCTCCAGCGCCAGCAAGCCCGCGTCCAAGTAATCCCAGAGTCCAGCCCCGCGCGTGAAGGCTCTTTGCGCGCGCCGCCCCTCGCGTCCGTCCTGGCGCGGGGGGCTTTTGGTTTGCACGCTTGCCAGACGGCAGTCTTTAGGAGCGTTGCCTTGCATGGTAGTGGCGTTTGAATGCGTATGGAATGTCTGAAAATGCCTCGGGAAACGTTTTGTTGATGCGATGTCGCCGCTTGTGAAGAAAGGGATTTTTGATTCTGTATTGACACCATGCATGCGGACATTATGTTCAAGATCTGAAGTACAATACTGAACCGGCGCAGGCGTTGACGCAATGGCCGTCCGCAGCGCCGCCTTTCCGGAACATGTCCGGATATGCCGGAACATGTCCGGATATGCCGGAACATGTCTGGATATGAAGGAGAAGAATATGATCGACAGAAGCACCTACGTGCACGCGCTCATCGACGCGTTGCCCGACGTGATCAAGGATGAGGAGCTGGCGAGCCAGATCGTCGACGTGGTGTTCTCGGTGCCCATGCGGGCCCTGGAGAACGGCAACGAGGTGGAGCTGCCCGGCCTTGGAGCCATCTCCATCGACAGGAGCCGCGGCGCCGGCTGTCTCAATTACTCCGCGGCCAGCGCGCACATGCAGTGCGCG
>MNUQ01000114.1:51881-74429 GCA_001871085.1 Desulfovibrionaceae bacterium CG1_02_65_16 | reverse complement strand
GGATTCCTCGATGGCGACGACCTCGGTTCCGCCCAGGCGGCCGCCTTGCGCTGGCGTTTCGCCAAAACCAACGGCGGCGAACCTGTCATCAACCAATTGAAAGCGTTTTTCGACGCCGGCGGCATCATCCTCGGCATTTGCAACGGCTTTCAGCTGCTGGTCAAACTGGGTCTGCTGCCCGCGCTGGATGGCCAATACTTCGAGCGGCAAATATCCCTTTCCAATAACGATTCCGCTCGGTTCGAGGACCGCTGGGTGTACCTTGGCGTGAACGCCCTGAGCCCCTGCGTGTTCACGCGCGGCATAAAGCACCTGTACCTGCCCGTGCGCCACGGCGAGGGCAAAATCGTCCCCCTGGATCAATCCACCCTGGACGCCTTGGAGAACGCCAACCTCGTTGTCCTGCGCTACATCGACCCCGCCACCGGGCACCCCACCATGGAGTATCCGCTCAACCCGAACGGCGCGGCCAACGCCATCGCCGGCCTCACCGACCCCAGCGGCCGCATTCTGGGTCTTATGCCCCACCCGGAGGCCTACAACCATTCGTGCAACCACCCAGGCTGGGCCCGAGGCGAAACCGCGGAGCTGGGGCTCACGCTGCTTGAGGGCGGCGTGCGCTACCTGCACGCCCTCTAGAGCGGCATGCGGCCCGCGCCCTGCCCGCCGCCAGCGCCACCCGGGAACGAATCCGAACAGACCTGGCGCAGCCTCATGGCGTTGGCCTTTGACGAAGCCTGCGCCGCCGCGTCCGAATCGGAACCGCCCATAGGCGCGGCGCTCATCGACGCCGAAGGCCGCCTGCTGGCCCGCGCGCACAATCAAACCATCGCCCTGCACGATCCCACGGCTCACGCGGAGGTGCTCTGCCTCCGCGAAGCCGGGGGCAGGCTCGGCAACCACCGCTTGCCCGGCACCATCCTCCTCGTCACCCTCGAGCCCTGCCTCATGTGCCTGGGCGCGCTCATCCACGCCCGAGTGGCCGGCATCGTCTTCGCCACGCCGGACCCCAAAGCCGGGGCGCTTGTGTCCAACCTCGACGGAGCCAATCTGCCCTTCGCCAACCACCGGCCCTGGGTGCTGCAAGGCCCGCTCGCCGAGGACTGCGCCACCCTGCTCAAGCGCTTCTTTCTGGCGCGCCGCAAGTAATCCGGCGGGACATCAAGGGCACCGCCCTGCACCCCGCCGGGGAGCATGCGCTCCCCGGACCCCGCAAATATGCCTGCGGCAAGGCGAGTGTCTGCGCTCCGCCACTGTCCAGCCCCGAGCGATTCAACAGCGTCGCGGGCGCTGCGGTTGAATTGCTCGGGGCTGGGGGGCTTGAGGGGATCAGGCCCCTCGAAACGGCACGGTTACCTGGTCTTGTTCATATAGATATTCTCTAGTCTTTTTCTATATGCTGAAATAACACCAAAAAAAGTTGCCCGCTCCAATGGGGTGAAGCGGGCGCGAAAAAAACGGAACACTGCTGATGACTAGAGGAAATCGGGGTCGATGGCGGCCTTTCCGCCTGCGAGCATGATTTTCATGTAGCGCAGGGCGCGGTCGTCCACGGGAACGATGGGGAAACTTTTGCGGCAGGCCTCGCATTGGGCCATGGCCGGACGCGTGGGGGCGATGAGGGTGACCTCGCGCCCGCAGTGGGGGCACGGGTAGAGAAAAACAATCTCCATTCCGGCCGGCTTGACGGGCGTGATGGGCTTGTTGGTTCCGGACATTAGCTCTCCCCTGCTTGTTCGCTTAGGCGAAAAGGCTTGTTCCGCTCATGGCGGCGGGTTTCGTAAGGCCCCATGTGGCCAGGATGGTGGGCGCGATGTCGCCCAGCTTGCCGGGCGCAAGGGCGCGGCCGCCGCTTGCGTTGATGTGGAGAAGCGGCACAGGGTTGGTGCTGTGGGCGGTCTGCGGGCCGCCGCTCGCGTCGAGCATCTCCTCGGCGTTGCCGTGGTCGGCGGTAAGAAAAACCTGCCCGCCGGCATTGAGAAAGGCGGGCACAAGGCGGCCAACGCATTCGTCAACAGTTTCGCAGGCCTGAATGGCAGCGGGAATAATGCCCGTATGCCCGACCATGTCGAGGTTGGCCAGATTGCAGACGCAGAGGTCAAAGTCCGCGTGTCGGGCGAGCAGCGCCTCGGTGACTTCGCGGGCGCTCATCCGGGGCTTAAGATCGTAGGTGGCCACCTCGCGCGGCGAGGGAATCAAGACGCGCTCCTCGCCGGGCACCGCATCCTCCACGCCGCAGTTAAGAAAATAGGTCACATGAGCGTATTTCTCCGTTTCGGCGATGCGCAGCTGCCGGAGTCCGTTTTCGCTCGCCACGCGGCCTAGAAAGTCGTCCAGCGATTGCGGGGGAAAGGCGGCGGGCAAGGGGAAAGAGGACTCGTACCGTGTCATTGTGGCAAAGCAGGAAAGCTTGGGCCAGTAAGGCCGCAAGAATTCATTAAAGTCTTTGTCGAAGAATGCGCGACTGATCTGCCGGGCTCTGTCCGCGCGGAAATTGAAGAAGAAAAGCGCGTCGCCGTCCATGACGCGGCCGATGGGCCCGCCAGTTCCATCAACCACAACGCGCGGCTTGATGAACTCGTCGGTCTCGCCGGCGGCGTAGGCGGAAGCGACGCCCTGCGCCGCGCCGGCGACAGTCTCGCCCCGCCCGCAGGCCAGCGCGAGGTAGGCCGGTTCGTTGCGTTCGTAGTGTTTGTCGCGGTCCATGGCATAGTAGCGGCCAGTGACCGTGGCGATGCGCCCTGCGCCAAGCTCCGCCAGCTTGGCCTCCAGCGCCTGCACATAGCTCAGGCCGCTTGTGGGCGGGGTGTCGCGGCCATCCATGAAGGCGTGGATCAGAATCTCGCGCACGCCCTGCTCTTTTGCAAGGGCCACAAGGGCGTGGATGTGATTATGATGGCTGTGCACGCCGCCATCGGACAGCAGCCCCATGAGGTGCAGACGCCCGGAGCCGGCGCGCGCCTTGGCGCACAGGTTTAGCAGCACGGGATTTTGCGCGAAGCTCCCGTCCTCAATGGAAATATCAATGCGCGTCATGTCCTGGTAGACAATGCGGCCAGCGCCGATGTTCATATGCCCCACCTCGGAGTTGCCCATGAAGCCATCGGGCAGGCCGACGGCGCGGCCGGAGCAGGCGAGACTCGTATGCGGATAGGTGGCGAAAAGCCCGTCGAGCACCGGGGTCGTGGCGAGCGCCACGGCATTGCCGGGCCCGGCGGGCGCGATGCCGAAACCGTCGAGGATGAGCAGCAGCGTGGGGATGACGCCGGGCATCACTCTTCCCGCTTCACGCCAGCCGGGGCGTCCACGCGCCGGCCCTCGGCCCACAGGCCCTCAATGTTGTAAAAGCGGCGCATCTCATCCTGAAAAATGTGGATGATCACGTCGTTCAGGTCCACCAGAATCCAGGTGCCCGCCTCGTAGCCCTCAACGCCAAAGGAGACGAACGTGCGCTCCTTGGCCAGGGCGAGCGCGGCGTCGGCCAGTGACTGCGCGTGACGCTGCCCCCGGCCGGTGACCACGATGATGTTCTCGGCAATGGGGCATATGCCGGTGACATCGAGCAGCACGATGTCTTCGCCCTGCTTCTCATCAAGCAGCGTGGCGAGGGCGAGGCTTTTCGCCTCGGTGGAAATGGCCGGGGTGGTGGGCAGGGGCGGGTTCTTTTTCATGGCTCCTCGATTGGGCAGGGTCGGGTGCGCCGGCGCGGCGCGCGTTTAGGCTGGCTTGTACTGAAATCGGAGCGCAAGCGCAATCGCCAGGAAGGCGACACGCTACGCGGCCACCAGCAAATGCTCCCAGCGCAGCCACAGCCAGCCGCCGGCTATGGCGAAGGTGACAAGGGTGACGGGCAGTCCGAAGCGCAAATGCCTGCGCCAAGTTATATTGATGCCGAGATTCGCCGCCTGCTCCGCCACGATGAGGTTGGCGATGCTGCCAAGCAGAAAGAGGTTGCCGGCCAGCGTGCTTGCCAGCGCCAGCAGCAGACGCGCCTGGGGCGTTGGGCTGGCTGGCAGAAGCAGCATCACGGCGGGCACGTTGGAAATGACGTTGGACAGCGCCGCGGTGACCGCAAAGAGCCACACCGGCGAGGCCAAGTCCACGCCGGAAACGCGCACAAAGGCGTACATGCGGTCGAGCAAGCCGGCCTGGGCGACGGCGTGGTTGACCACAAAGAGCCCGAGGAAAAGCAGAAGCAGCTGCCAGTCCACAAGCGCAAAAACGGCGCGCGACTCCGTGCGCCGGCTGAGCAGCACAAATCCGCCCGCGCACAGGGCCACCACCTCGCGCGGGGTGGGCAACGCCAGAAAGCCGATAAGCGCCAGCCCGAGCAGCAGGCAGCCCTTGACACTTGGCCAGGGGCGAAAGGGCACGGCGGGCGCCGACAGCGCGGGCCGCTCAAGCGTCCAATCGCCGCGCGAGAGCAGCACAATGACACCCCACGCGGCGACAAGCCCCACAATGACAGGCGGAAGGCAGTCCAGCGCGAACGCGCCGAATGGCAGGCCGCCCACCTGCCCTATGAGCATGTTCTGCGGGTTGCCAATGAGCGTTGCCGCCGAGCCGATGTTGGCCGCACAGGCCAGGCCGATGAGGAAAGGGATAGGGTTCAGGCCGCGCTTCAGGCAGCCCTCGGCCAGAATGGGCGTCATGGCGAGGCAGACGATGTCGTTGACGAGCAGCGCGGAAAGCCCGGCCCCGGCGGCCATGACGAGCAGCAGCAGCGCGCGCGGTCCAAGCGCGGCGGCGGCGATGCGTCTTGCGCATAGCGTGTAGAAGCCGCCCAGCCGCAGTTGCGCGGACACAAGCATCAGCCCGAAGAGCAGGCTCATGGTCGGCATGTCCACGGCGTTCCAGGCCGCGCGGGAGGTGAGCGCGCCGCCGCCGAGCAGAGCCACGGCCCCCAGCAGCGCCACTCCGGCGCGGTTCACGGCCAGCCCGGGCAGCCGGCCAAGCAGCATGCCCAAGTAGACCACAGCGAACACGGCACACACAAAATCCTGCATCATGGTGCGCAAGCAATGCATCAAGCCGCGTCCGCACGCAAGGACAACAGCGGCTCGCGCCGCCAAAGGACCGCGCCAGCCTCCCCCGCAGCAACAGCAACGACTGAAGAAACTGATCGTTCCCCGTGGCTTTCTTGACGGCACCAGCCGATTCAGGCTAGAAAACTTCATGGTGTTTTCGCTGTAACTTTCGTCCCCGCCCTGCCTCGCCGGCCATCAACCGGCATTTCCAAGGCGCGGGCCGGGCTCTTGCGGGGCTCTGCCTCCACAGAGCATCAGTCTTGGAATTACGGGCTGGAACCCAGCCTGAAGTGGTTGCCCGCTTTTGACGCCGCTTTGCAGCGCATTCGCTGCGTTTCCTTTAAGGAGGACAGCTGATGATTTTCGACGTGGAACATGAAACCATGCCGCGCGAGGAATTGGAGAAGCTCCAGCTCCTGCGCCTGCAGAACGTTGTGGCGCGTGTGTACGAAAACGTGCCCTTCTACCGCAAAAAGCTCGACGAGCGCGGCGTAAAACCCGAGCATATCCAGAAACTTTCCGATGTGGCGCTCCTGCCCTTCACCGAGAAGCAGGACCTGCGCAACCACTACCCCTTCGGCATGTTCGCCGTCAGCCGCGAGAACATCGTGCGCATCCACTCGTCCTCCGGCACCACGGGCAAGGCCACGGTCGTGGGCTACACCAAGCGCGACATCAAGAACTGGGGGCTCATGATCGCCCGCTCCCTGGCCGCCGCCGGCGCCACCACGGGCGACTTCGTCCACAACGCCTACGGCTACGGCCTGTTCACGGGCGGGCTGGGCATCCATAACGGCGTGGAGGAGCTGGGCGCAACGGTGATCCCCATCTCCGGCGGCGGCACGCGCAGGCAGGCCATGCTCCTGCGCGACTTCGGCGCCACGGTCCTCACCTGCACGCCCTCCTACGCACTGCATCTGTACGACGCGGCCAAGGAAATGGGCATCGACATCAAGGAGCTGCCCCTGCGCATCGGCATCTTCGGAGCCGAGCCGTGGACCGACTCCATGCGCAACGATATTGAAAATAAGCTGGGCATCACCGCCATCGACATCTATGGCTTGTCCGAGATCATGGGGCCTGGCGTGGCCATTGAATGCGCCCGTGTGAAAAAAGGCCTGCACATTCAGGAGGACCACTTCCTGGCCGAAATCATCGATCCCGAGACCGGCGACCCCATGCCCGCCGGCGAGGTGGGCGAGCTGGTGTTCACCACGCTGACCAAAGAGGGCATTCCGCTGCTGCGCTACCGCACGCGCGACCTGAGCCGGCTGAACACCGCGCCCTGCCGTTGCGGCCGCACCACAGCGCGCATGGAGCGCGTCACCGGCCGCAGCGACGACATGCTCATCATCCGCGGCGTCAACGTGTTCCCCAGCCAGATTGAGACCATTCTGCTGGAGACCGATGGCCTGACCCCGCACTACCAGCTCATCGTGAACCGGCAAGGCACCCTGGACACTCTTGAGGTACGCGTGGAAATCGACGAGGCCGTGTTCTCGGACCAGATCAAGAATTTACAACGCCTCGAAACCAAGATAGAAAAAAACATCAAGGAATTCCTGGGCGTCACCGCCAAGGTGAAGCTGGTGGAGCCCAAGGGCATTGAGCGTAGCGAAGGCAAGGCCAAGCGCATCATCGACATGCGCAAGCCCCAGGCCTAACGCCCGCCCGGAAGAATCCATCGGGCCAGAGCCCACAACAAAGCGAGGAGAACCATGAAGGCCGATCAACTCTCCATCTTCCTTGAAAACCGCGCCGGCCGTCTGGCCGAGGTCACCCGCATCCTCTCCGAATCCGGCGTGAACATCCGCGCCCTGTCGCTTGCTGATACGTCCGACTTCGGCATCCTGCGCCTCATCGTCTCCGATTTCGACAAGGCCAAGGACAACCTCAAGGCCGGCGGCTTCACCGTGGGGCGCACCACCGTCGTCGCGGTGGAGGTGCCCGACCATCCGGGCGGGCTGCACAGCATCCTTGAAATGCTGCGCAACGCCAAGATCAATGTGGAGTACATGTACGCCTTCGTGCAGCAAAGCGGCTCCCACGCGGTCATCATCTTCCGCTTCGACCGCACGGACCAGGCCATTGAGCTCCTGCAGCAGCACGGCATCAACATGATTCCCGGCGACAAGCTCTACAAGATGTAAACACTTTGAGGGGGGGGCGCAAAGCCCCCCTTTTTCATTATGACAGGCACAACCACACCACCGCCAGCGCCCTCCCCCTCCGTTGACGCCCGCCCGGCCATCAACGCCGAGTGGCTTACGCGCATGCAAACGGAAAAGTCGGCCTTTCTGGGCCGCCTCTTTGAGGTGTTTCTGCAGGACGAGCCGGCGCGCATGGAGGCCCTCGCCACGGCCGTGAACACGCGGGACCTGAAGCAGGTGGCGTATCTTGCGCATTCCCTCAAAGGGGCCGCCGCGACCATGGCCATGGAGCGCCTGCGCGACGCCTGCCGGGGTCTGGAGTTCGCGGCCAAGGGCGAGGGGAATCTCGGCGCGTGGCTTGCGGCTGTGCTGCGGGAAGCGGACTTGGTCTTCGCCACAATTCGGGACAACATACCCTGAGGCGGTCCCGGCCCCATGGAGGCGGTAGAGGCGTTCATGGCGGAAAACACGCGGTTCGCAATCGACAAGGACTGCGAGAAATACTACCTGACCTTCAACCCCTGCGGCTATATCAAACGCATCGCCTGAACAGCCGTTTGCTCCGATTGTGAAAACAAAACGCCGGCCCACCAAAAGGAGGACCGGCGCTTTTTGTTTGTCCGCGTGCCGGCGCTAAAACATGTCGGCCATGCCGTAAAGCTTGCCCGGGTCCATCTTGCCCAGCCACTTGGCGGCCCGCAACGCGCCCTGGGCAAAGGTCTCGCGCGAGTGCGCCCGGTGCGTCACCTCAATGCGCTCGCCGGGGCCGAAGAAGTAGGCCGTGTGGTCGCCCACCACATCGCCGCCGCGCAAAGCCATGACGCCGATCTCCTCCTTGGGCCGCTCGCCGATGATGCCGTCGCGTCCGTGCCGCTTGACATCGTCGTACGCCCAGCCGCGCGCCTCGGCCATGCATTGCGCCAGCTTGAGGGCCGTGCCGCTGGGGGCGTCCTTCTTGCGGTTGTGGTGAATCTCCATCATCTCCATGTCATAGTCCGGTCCCAACATCTGCACCAGCATGGGCAGCACCTTGAGCAGCACGTTCACGCCCACGCTCATGTTCGGGGCGATGAACAGCGGAATCCGCATGGCGGCCTCCTCAAGCACGGCCATCTGCCCGGGCTTGAGCCCCGTGGTGCCGATGACCATGGGGTTGCCGTGGCGTTTGCAGATGCCCACATGCTCAAGGGTGGCTTCCGGGGAGGTGAACTCCACCACCACTGCCCGCTGGGCCTGGGGCAGCACCTCATCCAGATCGGAGGCGACGATGCAGTCCAGGTTCTCCAGCTCGGTCAGGCGCTCGGCGCGCTCAATAACGGCCTTGAGGTTGAGATCCGGGTCCTGCTGAGCCAGCCGCACAAGGGTTGAGCCCATGCGGCCGCAGCCGCCCATAACGATGATGTCGGTGAAGCGATCGGGAGACATGTCGGTTCCTCCGGTAAGGTATGGCGAAGTGGCGAGGGCGGCGCGCGCTATGAGGCTGCGCCGCCATGCTTATGCAGCATATCCAAAAACTCGCGGGAATCCAAGATGGCGAGGCCAAGCTCCCGCGCTTTTCCGACCTTGCGGGCTGTGGGTTTTTCGCCTGCGACGAAGTAGTCGACCTTGGCCGAAACGCTGCCCAGCGCAACGCCGCCAAGCCGCTCAACCAGCTCCTTCGCCTTGTCGCGGCTCATGCCGGGGATTGCGCCAGTGAAGAAAAATCCCTTGCCGTGAAACGGCAACCCGGACGCGTCGGACACGTTCCCGGCGCGCGGCCACACGCCGAACATCTTAAAACGCTCCAGCATGCGTCGGTTGCCCTCGTTGGCGAAGAACGCGCGGATGCTGGCCGCCACCTTGGGGCCAATGTCGTTGAGCTTGAGGAGCTCGGCATCCTCGGCCGCCGCCAGCTCGTCCATATCCGCAAAGCGCCGCGCCAGCTCCTTGGCGGTCTGTTCGCCCACGTTCTCTATGCCCAGCGCGCTGATGAACTTGGCCAGCGTGGCGTTCTTGCCGCCCTGCTCCACCGAACGCACGAAGTTCTCCGCGCTTTTGGCGCCCATGCGCTCAAAATTCTGCAACTGGCCCGTGGTGAGGGCGAAAAGATCCGCCGGCGAGGTGAGCAGCCCGGCCTGTGCAAGACGTTCGATCCACTTCCCGCCCACGCCATCCATGCCAAGCCCGGCCTTGGAGACAAAATGCGCGATGCCCAGCACCACGCGCGCCGGGCAGGCGTGATTGGGGCAGTAGGTGAACTTGTCCTCAACCACGACAGTGCTGCCGCACTTGGGGCAGACCGCAGGAAACGCATAAGGCCGCCGTGCTTCATGGGCCGCGTCGCGCAGGACGCCGGCCACCTGCGGAATCACATCGCCAGCGCGCTGAATGAGCACGGTGTCGCCCGCGCGCGCGTCCAGCTCGGCAATATGGCTGGCGTTGTGCAGCGTGGCACTGGACACCGTGACCCCGGCCACACGCACCGGGGCCAGCTCGGCCACGGGAGTAAGCACGCCGGTTCTGCCCACCTGGATGTTGATGGCGAGCAGTGTGGTGCGCACCTGCTCCGGCGGAAACTTGAGAGCGATGGCCCAACGCGGGGCGCGGGCCGTTTGGCCGAGCAGGCTTTGCAAAGCCAGGTTGTTCACCTTGGCCACCACGCCGTCTATCTCAAATGGCAAGGTCCCGCGCCGCTTTTGCAGGTCGGTATAAAATGCCGCCACCTCGTCCGGGGATGCGCACAGCCTGGCCCCGGGCGCTGTGGCCAGACCCAAGGCGGCAACGCCGGCCATCACCTGCGCCTGCGTACGCCAACCGGGCCCGCGGCCCTCCCATTCCGTCCGGCCCACGCCGTAGGCCATAAAGCGCAGCGGCCTGCCCGCCACGACATTGGGATCCAATTGGCGGATGCTGCCCGCAGCGGCGTTGCGCGGGTTGGCAAAAGGCTTCTGCCCGGCGCGCTCCTGGGCCTCGTTCAGCGCCGCAAAATCCTTGCTGCGCATGACCACCTCGCCGCGCACGTCAATCAGCCGGGGCACGGCTCCGGAAGTCTTCAACAAATTCCCCGGCACATTGCGCACCATGCGCATGTTGGCGGTCACGTCCTCGCCGGTCTCGCCGTCGCCACGCGTGGACCCGACAAAAAAGGCGCCGCCGGCAAAGGTCAGTTCGCCAGCCAGACCGTCCATCTTGGGTTCGGTCCAAAAGGTGCGCAGGGCCGCCACGACGTCATCGCCAATGGCGACGGCAAGGCGGTCCAACTCGGGAAACGAGAGTTCGGAAACGTCCTCCGTCACTGTCGACGCGACCGAGGCGACAAACGCGGCGGATGAAGCCGGCGAAGCGGCCTGCTCCTCCCGCCCGGGTCCATCCGCAATGGAATCGCGGACGATCGATGAAGATTCGTTGGAGGTCAGAAACGCCCCAAGCGGCCCAGGGACCTTGCCGGCAGGATTTCCAGCCGCCCGGGGCTCGATCTTGGCCGTCGAAGGGACAAACGCGGAGGGCGCGACTTCAGCAACGGGCTGCGGCAGAGTTTCCTTCGTCGGACCGCCAATCTCGCGCAGCACACCCTGGCAGCGCTCGCGCAACCCTTCCCACCCCCGGCCAAGGAGCAGCGTTTCGCGCACGGCGACGCGCAGCCGCGATGCGGCGTCCTTGCGGCCGTCGGCATCGAGAGTGCGTCCCCGAGCAGTCTCGACATCCCTCACCAGAACATCGGCCAGGGCGTCGCAAAAGGCGTTGACCAGCTTAACGTCGGCGAACTCGCGCCATTCGTCGAGGGTCATGGCGTTGTCGAGACTCAAGAGCGCCAAGGCGTGCCGGTGCGCGGCAAAGCCCTCGGCCACCTCGCCGCCCACTCGCCGGGTGGGCGAATTGGGGTCGACCAACTCCGGATACTCGGCCTCAAGGGCGGACAACTCGCGGAAAAGCGTATCATACTCGGCGTCCGTGATTTCCGGGTCGTCGAGCACATAATACCGGTGATTATGGTATTCCAGAAGCTCGCGCAGTTCGCGGACGCGCGCGGCGGGTTGGGCGGAAAGGGAGGCTTGGCTCACAAACTCTCCGTCATGCGGGCCAGGTCGGCCGGGCGGCCCACGGTGATGAGCGTGTCGCCGCCGAGGATGAGCACTTTGGGCCCGGGATTAAAGACCAGCGAGCCGTCCTCGCGCTTGATGGCCACGACGATGAGGTCGAAGTCCTGACGGATTCTGGACTCAACGAGGTTCTTGCCCGCCAGGGACGAAGCGCGCCCGATGGCCATCTCCTCCAGTTGCAGGTCGATGTTGCCGCGCAGCGCCAGCTCGACGAAGTCCGTCACCGTGGGGCGCAGCACGCTGTTGGCCATGCGCACCCCGCCGATGAGATGCGGCAGAACCACCTTGTTGGCCCCGGCGAACTCCAGCCGCGTGATGTGCGAGGCGTTGCCGGCCCGGGCCACGATGAAGATGGCGGGGTTCAGCTGGCGCGCGGTGAGCGTGACATAGACGTTGGCGGCCTCGTCGGTGAGGGCGGTGACGATGGAGCGCGCGCGCTTGATGCCGGCGGACACAAGGAGCGCGTCGTCGGTGGCGTCGCCGGCGAGATGCATGATGCCGTCGCGCTTGAGTTGTTCAACGAGCTTCTCATTGTTCTCAATAACCACCACGTCGGGACTGGACTTGAGAATCTCCTGCACCACAACGCAGCCAATGCGCCCGTAGCCGCAGACGATGTAGTGCTGGTCGAGCTTGTCTATGCGCTTTTGCACTTTGCGCCTCCACAAAAGCTTGTTCAGGTGCCCGTCCACCAGCATCCGCGAAAAGGAGCTGACGATGTAGGCGAAGTTGCCAACGCCGCAGATGATGATGAGCGCCGTGAGCAGCCGGCCTCGGTCGGACAGGGGATGGATTTCGCCAAAGCCAACGGTGGAGAGGGTGATGACCATCATGTAGAAGCTTTCGACGAAGTTCCAGCCTTCCACGTAGATGAAGACGCAGAGGCCGGCGGCGAACACCACGCACATGTTGCACAGGCCCAGCACAAACTGGAACAGCGGTCCCCACTTGTCCCGCAAGGCCCGGATTCGGGTGGTGTTCAGCAGCCCAGCCATCTATTCCCCCAACTGCAAGAGCCGTTCACGCAAGCCGGCCGCGCGGTCGCGCAGGGCCGCCGCACGCTCAAACTCCAGTTCCTTGGCCGCCTCGCGCATTTCTCGTTCAAGATGCCCTATCTCTTTTTTCAGCCGCTTGGGATCCAGCTCCCGCAGCAGTTCGTCCGGGGTGGGCGGCTCATCCGGCGCAGTGTGGGCCGCCAGCGCGCCCAGCAGGTTGTCCAGGCCTTTGATGATCGTCTGCGGCGTAACGCCATTCTCCAGGTTGTACTGCTGCTGCTTCTCGCGTCTGCGGGCCGTCTCGTCAAGAGCCGCCTTCATGCTTGGCGTCACGGAGTCGGCATACAGCAGAACGCGTCCCGCCGAGTTGCGCGCCGCGCGCCCAAAGGTCTGAATAAGCGACCGCGCGCTGCGCAGAAAGCCCTCCTTGTCCGCGTCGAGAATGGCCACCAGCGAGACTTCGGGGATGTCCAGTCCCTCGCGCAGGAGGTTGATGCCCACCAGCACGTCGAACTCGCCCATGCGCAAGGCCTGGATGATGGCCATGCGCTCCAGCGTCTCCACGTCGGAATGCAGGTAGCGCGTGTTCACGCCCATCTGGTTCAGATAGTCGGTCAGATCCTCGGCCATGCGCTTGGTGAGCGTGGTGACGAGCACGCGCTCGCCCTTGACCACGCGGGCCTTGCACTGCCCCAGCAGATCGTCCACCTGCCCTTTCACCGGGCGTATGTCCACCTCCGGGTCCAGCAGCCCCGTGGGGCGGATGACCTGCTCCACCACCAGCCCCTGCGCGCGCTCCAGCTCCCAGGGGCCCGGCGTAGCCGATATGTATACGGCCTGGCCCAGGCGGCCTTTGAACTCCTCGAAGTTGAGCGGCCTGTTGTCCAGCGCGCTGGGCAGGCGGAAGCCGAAGTCCACCAGCGTGCTCTTGCGCGAAAAGTCGCCGTTGGACATGCCGCCCACCTGAGGAACGGTGATGTGGCTTTCATCAAGAAAGAACAGGAAGTCGTCAGGGAAATAGTCGATGAGCGTCGCCGGCGGCTCGCCGGGCATGCGGCCGTCCAGGTGGCGCGAGTAGTTCTCTATGCCGTTGCAGTAGCCCAGCTCCTCAATGGTCTCCAGGTCAAAGGCGGTGCGCTGCTCCAGCCTTTGCGCCTCCACAAGCTTGCCTTGCGCCTTGAACTCCGCCAGGCGCAGTTGCAGCTCGTCGCGGATGGCGTCGGTGGCGCGCTTGAGATTGTCCTGGTCGGAGACGTAGTGACTACCAGGGTAAATGACCGTTTTGCGCAGCACGGCCAGCACCTGCCCGGTGAGCGGGTCCGTCTCCTGAATGCTCTCGATCTCGTCGCCGAAGAAGCTCACGCGCAGGGCTTTCTCGCGGCTGTAGGCGGGAATCAACTCCAGGGCGTCGCCGCGCACGCGGAAGGTGCCGCGGTGGAAGTCCATGTCGTTGCGCTCGTAGTGGACCTCCACCAACCGGGCGATGAGCGCCTCCAGGGAAAGCTGCTGCCCGGTCTCAACGGGAATGATCATCTTGGCGTAGTATTCGGGCGAGCCCAGGCCGTAGATGCAGGACACCGAGGCCACGATGAGCACGTCGCGCCGGGTGAGCAGCGCATGGGTGGCCGCGTGGCGCAGCTTGTCGATGTCGTCGTTGATGCTGGAATCCTTCTCAATATATGTATCCGTGTGGGGCAGATAGGCTTCCGGCTGGTAATAGTCGTAATAGCTGACGAAATACTCCACGGCATTGTTGGGGAACAGACCCTTGAACTCGTTGAAGAGCTGGGCGGCCAGCGTTTTGTTGGGGGCCAACACCAACGCCGGGCGATTCAGCCGCGCCACCACGTTGGCCACAGTGAAGGTTTTGCCCGAGCCGGTGACGCCAAGCAGCACCTGGTCGCGCACGCCGGCCTCAATGTTGGCCACAAGCTCGGCAATGGCCGCCGGCTGGTCGCCCTTGGGCGTAAATTCGCTGACAAGTTCAAAAGGCTTCGACATGATATCCTGTCCTCGCGGGGCATTGCCCCTTGTGCGGCAGCGCCAAAATCACTACATTCAACCGAAAGAACCCAGCCGGAGGTTTCCCGTGGAAATTGAAATCATCGCCCCCATGTCCCCGTTGCCCATTGACCGCGCGTTCGTGCTCTCCATGACCATCAAAAGCTTTAAGGGCCGCCGCGACGTCGAGGTGCATCTCTTCCGCCACAGCTGGGACGCGGAAGAGGAGGAGGCCGTGGACTGGGACAAGCTGCTTGCCGCCCCGAACATGAGCGAGGCCCCGGAGGCCGCCGGAAGCAGGCATGTTATCCTTGAGGCCCTGACCGAGGAAGAACGCGACAGCGTGGTCGAATACCTCAAGGAGCACTACGCCAACCGGCTCACGGCCATCAGCTCCGGTCCCATGCCCTTCCCCGTGCCCATTGGGCTTATGGCGCTTTCGGACTTGAGCGAGGGCAAGAGCATCGGCTTCATCCATTTCGAGCGCATTCCGCACTTCAATCTCGGCTTCGCCCTGCGCGGTTTTTACGACCTAAGCCAGCATCCGCCTATTGTGGAGACCGAGGCCAACGCGGGGTAGGCGCGCCGCTGCCGCCAATGCTTGGCCAGCCGCGCCCGGACCAGGATCTTGACGTAAAGACGCCGCCCGTCCAACACCACGGAGGCATTCCGGCACAGCAGACCCAAGCAAGCACGATACACTGGCGAAATCCCGCAGGCGCCCAAGCGGCGCGCACGAACTCTAGCAGCCCGACCCACGGGAGAAAAGCGGAAATATGCCACTGGAAATCGAGATCAAATACCTGGGCGTGGACCATGATGTTTTGCGCGGCCGTCTGCGCGAGCTTGGCGCGCGCTTTCTGGACCGCGGTTTCGAGGCCAACGTGGTGTATGACGACCCGGGCCGCCGGCTCAAGGCGTCGGGCACGCTCCTGCGCCTGCGCGAGAAGAACGACCGCTGCGTGCTCACCCTCAAACGCGCGGCGACGCAGACCTCCGCCACGGCAAAAATCTACGAGGAATCCGAAACGGAGGTGGCCAGCGCTTCCGCATTGCGCGAGATTCTCTCCGGCCTTGGCTACGCGCCCGCCCTGCGGTACGAGAAAATACGCGAGAAGTGGGAGCTGGACGGCTGTGAAGTCTGCCTGGACACCCTGCCCTTCGGCTCCTATGCGGAGATTGAGGGCGACGAGGCCGGCATAGCGGTCTGCGCGCAGGCCCTGCGTCTGCCGCCGAACAAGGCCTCCAGGGCCACATACCACGAACTCAACCGGCAACACCGGGAACGCGCGAACCTGCCGCCGGACGAATCCTTCGTCTTCGCCGACGAGGACCAGGCGCTTGTGCGCAAGGCGCTGGCGCCGCGCGCCGATGGGTGACCCCCCCCCTCGACAAGCGCGGGGCAATGCCTACCTTCATTGACATGTGCAAAGCGAAACGCATTTGGAGTACCATCGCATGAGCGGACGGACAGACACGCGCCAGGAGCCGGAGCTGGACCTCTCCGATGAGACGAGGGAACCCCGGCGCTTCAAGGTGCTGCTGCACAACGACGATTACACCACCATGGACTTTGTGGTGCACGTGCTGGAGCGCGTGTTCCGCAAGCCGGAGACCGAGGCCATGCGCATCATGCTCGCCGTGCACCAGCAGGGGTTCGGCGTATGCGGCGTGTACACGGCGGAGGTTGCGGAGACCAAGGTGGAGACGGTCCATAGCATGGCCAAGGCCGCGGGTTTTCCCCTGCGCGCCAGCCTGGAGGAGGTCTAGCGCATGTTAAGCAAGGGACTTGAGAGCGTACTGGCCAGCGCGTTCCACGAGGTGCGCAACCGCCGCCATGAATATCTGACCCTAGAGCACCTGCTCTACGCCATGACCCGCGAGCCTGTCGGCAGCGACATCCTCGACGCGTGCGGCGCGGATGTGGACCACCTGCGCCAGCAGCTGGAAAACTTCTTCCGCGACCACATGGACCAGCTTCCGCCCGGCACCGACACCGAAGTGATCCAGACCCTGAGCGTGCGGCGCGTCATGCAGCGGGCCGTGTGGCAAAAGGAGTCGTCCGGCAAGGGGTTGGTGGAGGTGGGCGATGTCATCGCCGCCATGTTCGAGGAGGAGGATTCCTTCGCCGTGCATTTCCTCTCCAGCCACGGCGTTTCCCGGCTGGACGTGCTGGAGTACATCTCCCACGGCCTGCGCGATCCTGACGGCATGGACGGCGTGGGCGGCGGCATGGGCGAGATGGGTGAAGACGAGGCGCCCGAGCGCCGCAGCCAACGCACGGAGGGGCCGCAGCGCAAGAATCCTCTGGAGGAGTTCACCCGCGATTTGACCGCCAAGGCCCGCGCGGGCGAGATTGATCCCATCATCGGCCGCGCGGCGGAGCTGGAGCGCACCATCCAGGTGCTGGCCCGCCGCCGCAAGAACAACCCCATCCTCGTGGGCGACCCCGGAGTGGGCAAGACAGCCCTGGCCGAGGGCCTCGCCCTGCTCATCGCCCAGGGCAAGGTGCCCCAGCAATTCGCCGAGGCCCAGGTCTTCGCCCTGGACATGGGGGCGCTTTTGGCCGGCACAAAGTACCGCGGCGACTTCGAGGCGCGGCTCAAGGGCGTGCTGGCCGAACTGAAGCGCATTCCAGGCGCCATTCTCTTTGTGGACGAGATCCACACCATCGTGGGCGCGGGCGCGGTTTCCGGCGGCAGCATGGACGCCTCGAACATCCTGAAGCCGTTTTTGGCCGCTGGCGAGGTGCGCTGCATCGGCTCGACAACCTTTGAAGAATATCGAAACAATTTCGAGAAGGACCGCGCCCTCTCCCGCCGCTTCCAGCGCATCGACCTGATGGAGCCCAGCGTGGACGAAACCGTGGACATTCTCAAGGGGCTCAAGCCCTACTACGAGGAGTTCCACGGCGTCACCTACACGCCGCCGGCGTTGCGCAGCGCGGCCGAGCTCTCCGCCCGGTACATCACCGAGCGCTTTCTGCCCGACAAGGCCATCGACGTGCTCGATGAGGCCGGCGCGCAGTTCAAGCTCTCCACACGGCCGCGCAAGAACGCGCGCATAGGCGTGCAGGACGTGGAGCGCGTGGTGGCGAGAATGGCGCGCATCCCCGCCCGCCGTCTCACCGGCACGGACAAGGACCGCCTGCGCGACCTTGAGGTGGAGATCAGAAAGACCGTGTTCGGCCAGGACGAGGCCGTGGGCATTCTCTGCAAGGCCATCCGCCGCGCCAGGGCCGGCATGAAGCAGCCGGGCCGCCCCCTGGGCGCGTTTCTGCTCACCGGCCCCACCGGCGTGGGCAAGACCGAGCTTTCCAAGCAGCTGGCGAATGTCATGAGCGTGCAGTTCCTGCGCTACGACATGAGCGAATACATGGAAAAGCACGCCGTGGCGCGGCTCATCGGCTCGCCCCCGGGCTACGTGGGCTTCGACCAGGGCGGCCTGCTCACCGAGGCCGTACGCAAGAACCCACATTGCGTGGTGCTTTTTGACGAGATTGAGAAGGCGCATCCAGACGTGTTCAACATCCTGCTCCAGGTGATGGACTACGCAACCCTCACCGACAACACCGGCCGCAAGGCCGACTTCCGCCACGCGGTGCTGCTGATGACCTCCAACGCCGGCGCGCAGGAGCTGGCCAAGGGGGCCCTCGGCTTCACCCGCAACGAGACCTCCGACCGCAAGAGCGGCTCCATCAAGGCCATTGAGCGTTTGTTCAGCCCCGAATTCCGCAACCGGCTGGACGCCATTGTGCCCTTTGGCGCGCTCAACCGCGAGATCATGCTGCGCGTGGTGACCAAGCACATCAGCGAGCTTGCCGACCAGCTCAAAGAGCGCCGCGTGAACATCCGTCTCACCGAGGCCGCGCAGTACCGGCTGGCCGTGCTGGGCTACGACCCGGCCTACGGCGCGCGGCCCATGGCCCGCGTGGTTCAGGTGGAGATAAAGGACGCCATAGCCCCCGAGCTGCTTTATGGCAGCCTGCAAAAGGGCGGCGAGGTGCTTGTGGACGTGGCGCCCGGAACCGACGCGGAGGCCCCGGCCAAGGCCGGCGGCAGCAGCAGCGGCGCGTGCAGCGGCGAGTTCGTCTTCCGCTACACCCCGCTGGAGGCGGCCGCCCGGCACGAGGAGCCGGCGCTGGCGCAGTGACCATTTACCGCCTGTTCGACGAGCCGGTGTTCCCCGACGCGGCCGAGGCCGATCCCGACGGCCTGCTGGCCATCGGCGGCGACCTTTCGCCGCGCCGGCTCGTCTCGGCCTACGCCCACGGCATCTTCCCCTGGTACGCGGCCGGCTCGCCCATTCTGTGGTGGTCGCCGGATCCGCGTTTGACGCTTTTCCCCGCCGAGCTGCATGTGCCGCACAGCCTGCGCCGCGTGCTCAACGCCAGGCGGTTCCGCTTCAGCCTCGACGAGGCTTTTGGAGAGGTCATCCGCGCCTGCGCGCAAACCGCCCGACCGGATCAGGACGGCACATGGCTCGTGCCGGACATGATCCATGCTTACGAGACGCTGCACGCCATGGGACTGGCCCACAGCGCCGAGGCTTGGCGCGATGGCAGGCTTGTGGGCGGATTGTACGGAGTGGCGTTGGGAGCGGTGTTTTTCGGCGAGTCCATGTTCCACGCCGAGCCCGACGCGAGCAAGGCGCTCTTCGCCACGCTGGCGCCCTGGCTGGCCGCGCGCGGCTGCCAGCTCATCGATTGCCAGCAGACCACGGCGCACATGCTGCGCTTCGGCGCGCGCGAGGTGCCCCGGCGGGATTTTCTGGGGTTGGTGGCCCGCGGGCTATGCGTCAACGCCCTCACCGGCACGTGGCGCATGGAGGAGCAAAGCGATGGCGGGTGCGCGAATCCCCTCGGCTCCGAGGTCATCCCCGGCGCACAAGGCTCCAAAACCGGGGCGAATACGTAGCCCCGATCAATTTCTTTCTGGCCGCCCGCGTCTGGAAAATTCCCGGCTAATCCTTGCAAGCGCGCACAATCTCGGCGGCGATTGCCGTGAGCGGCATGACCTTATGCACGCCGCCATGCTTGATGGCCTCCTGCGGCATGCCGAACACCACGCATGAGGCTTCGTCCTGGGCGATGGTGTAGGACCCGGCGTCGAACATCTCGCGCATGCCCTTGGCGCCGTCGTCGCCCATGCCGGTCATGATGACGCCAACGGCGTTCTTGCCGGCGTAACGCGCGCCAGAGCGAAACAACACATCCACGCTGGGCCGGTGGCGCGAGACGAGCGGACCGTCCTTCACCTCCACGTAATAGCGCGTGCCGCTGCGCTTGAGCAGCATGTGCCGGCTACCCGGCGCGATGAGCGCCTGTCCGCGCAGCAGCGTGTCGTTGTCCTGGGCCTCCTTCACGTTGATGCGGCACACGCCGTCCAGCCGCTTGGCGAAGGCGGCGGTGAAATGTTCGGGCATGTGCTGCACCACGGCTATGGCCGGGCAGTCCATGGGCAGAGCGGAGAGAAAGGTGAGCAGCGCCTCGGTGCCGCCGGTGGAGGCTCCCACCAGCACAACCTTTTCGGTGGTGCGCAGGTTGAAGTTGCCCGGCTGGCCCTTGGCCAGCATCACATCGGCATCGAGCTTGGGCGCGACCTTGATGGGCGAGGCGGAGCTGACCGCGCGCACCTTGGCCTGCGCCGCCGCGCGCACGGCGTCGACAATGCGGATGCGGGATTCCTCCAGGAACTGCTTGGTGCCGAGCTTGGGCTTGGTGATGATCTCCACGGCGCCATACTCAAACGCGCGGAAGGTGGTCTCGTCGCCATCAAGCGCCAGCGACGAGCAAATGACGACAGGGATGGGATGCTGGGCCATGAGCTTGCGCAAAAACGTCAACCCGTCCATGCGCGGCATTTCTATGTCGAGCGTGATAACATCCGGAATCTGCTCACGCATTTTCTCGGCCGCGACAAGCGGATCGCCCACGGCGGCCATGACCGTGATGTCCGGCGCGGAATTCAATATGTCGACGAGGGTTTGCCGCACAAGGGCGGAATCATCGACAACAAGAACTCTAATGGGCTTGCCCACGTGAGCGCTCCTCTGATTACCAGTCAGCTATATACGTTTGTACACCGTGGGAGCAACGGCCTCAAGGGGCAAATCCATGCCGGCGAGACTTTCAGAATGGCCGATGAACAAATATCCGCCCACGGCCAGCTTGCGGCAAAAGCGCGAGAAGAGCACCTCCTGCGTCCGCCGGTCGAAATAAATGACCACGTTGCGGCAGAAGATGATGTCGAGCTGACCGTCGAAGGAGAACTCCTCCATGAAGTTGAGCCGGCGGAAGCGCACATGCCCGCGGGCCTCTGGCCCGATGCGCACCAGCCTGCGCGTGCGGTCCTTGCTGCGCAGCAGGTAGCGCTTTTTATACTCCGGCGGAATGGGCCCGATCTTTGATTCCGGGTAGATGGCGCGAACGGCAAGGCGCAGCACCTGTGTGCTGATGTCCGTGGCGAGGATGTTGAATTTCAGGCCACCGTTAAGCCGCGCATATTCGCTGAGCACCATGGCCAGCGTGTAGGGCTCCTCGCCCGACGAACAGCCGGCGCTCCACACATGCACGCCGCGCCCGCCCGCGCCCCTGGAGGCCAGCGCAGGCAGCACTATGGTGGAAAGCAGCTCAAAGTGCTTGGGCTCGCGAAAAAAATCCGTGGTGTTGGTGGTCACCACGTCCACCAGGTTCACCAACTCCTCGTCCATGCCGCGCGGGCTGAAGAGATACTCGCAGTATTCCTCGTGCGTGGCCATGCCAAGCTCGCGCAGGCGCTTTTGCAGCCGCGCCTCCAGCAACGTCTTCTTGGACGCGGGCATCTTGATGCCCAGCTCGGACTTGATGAATTCGCTGAACCGCTCAAAAATCCTGCCGTCCATGCGCGTCAGACTCGGGCATTCTGTCGGGGCCTGAATTCTGGTGCGGGCGGGACGTTCTGCGGGCATGGTGGGGCTTCTCCCGAATCAGAGAGAGTTATCGGCGACGACGGAGCGTACGAGTCTGGGCACGTCAAGGATGAGCGCCAGACTTCCGTCGCCCCTGATGGTGGCGCCGGAGATTCCCTCCACGTCGCGGTACACGCGTCCAAGGGACTTGATGACGGTTTGATGCTCGCCAATGACATGGTCGACGACAATGCCGATGCGCCGTCCCTCAATGCCAGTGATGACGATCTGCTCGATTTCCTGGGGCCGGCCTTCAACCTCGAACCAGCTGCGCAGGCGGATGTAGGGCACCAGCTCGCCGCGCAGGTTGATGATGCGCTTGCGGCCGCTGGGATCCACGTCCTGCTGGTGCAGCTCCACGCACTCCTCCACAAGCGAAAGCGGAATGACGAAGAAGCCGTCGCCCACCTGCACCTGCAGGCCCTCGATGATGGCCAGGGTGAGCGGCAGGCGGATGGTGATGGTGGTGCCGTGTCCCAGCTCGCTATGGATTTCGATGGCTCCGCGCAGGGAGTCGATGGCGCGGTGGACCACATCCATGCCCACACCCCGGCCGGAAATGCTGGTGACTTTGGCCGCCGTGGAAAAGCCCGGCAGAAAGATAAGCTTGAGCGCCTCTTTGTCGGAGAGCTCAGCGTCGGCGCTGATGAGCCCCTTCTCCACCGCTTTGGCGCGGATGACGGCTGGGTCCATGCCCTTGCCATCATCGGTGATGCGGATGAGCACCTCGGAGCCTGAATGCTCGGCCTCAAGCAAAATGAGCCCCTGGGGGCGTTTTCCAGCCGCCTTGCGCTCCTCGGGCATGTCGATGCCGTGATCGATGCTGTTGCGCAGCAGGTGCACCAGCGGATCGCCCAAACGCTCCAGCACGGTCTTGTCCAGCTCGGTTTCCTCACCGCGCGTCACCAGCTCAATGTCCTTGCCGAGCTCGGAGGAAAGATCGCGCACCAGCCGGCGAAACTTGCTGAAGGTCGAACCGATGGGCAGCATGCGGATGCCCAGCGTGCTGTCACGCAGGTCGGCGCTCAAGCGCTCCAGCTGTTCGGCAAGCGTGGTCAGCAGCGGATCGCCCCGCTCGGAGACGACCTGCGAGATTTGCGCCTGCACAATGACCAGCTCGCCCACAAGGTCGACCAGGGTGTCCAGCTTGTCTGCGGCAACGCGCAGGCTGTTGCCGGAATCCCTCATAAGAGCGCCCTTGTTGGTTGGCGTCTCCTTGGGCGGCTCCTTGGCCGGCTCCTTGGCCGCTTCCGAGGCGGGGTGCATGACTGGCGGCGCAATGACGGGCCTGACCGGGGCGGGCGGGACAGCATTATCGGCCGGGACAACTGCCGGCTCGACTGCCGGT